>CANIKY010000047.1 GCA_947468085.1 Paracoccaceae bacterium
ACAGATGCCGATACGGGCGAGGCGGTGTTTGTGGCACAAGCCTCTGTTGCGGGCGCAAACGGCTATGGCACCTTCACGCTTGGAACCGACGGGGCGTGGACCTATACGGCCGATACCAGCCAAACGGCGATCCAGTCTTTGGCAAAAGATGCGACCCTGACTGACAGCTTTACAGCGGCCACAGCCGACGGGACGACCGAAACGGTGACGGTGACGATCACGGGCGTGGACGATGTGGTTGTGATCGAGCTGTCTGACATCGAGGCTGGCACCGGCGGTTTTGCCATTAACGGTGTGTCGTCGCGTGACTACGCCGGCTTCTCTGTCAGCGGGGCGGGCGATGTCAACGGCGACGGGTTTGATGACCTGATCGTCGGAGCCCCGTTCGACACTCTGAACGGCAACTACTCCGGCGCCAGTTTTGTGGTGTTTGGCAAGACCGATGGGACAAAAGTTGCGCTGTCAGATGTTGAGGCGGGCAGGGGCGGCTTTGTCATCAACGGCGTGTCGGCGGGTGACTACTCTGGCCGCTCTGTCAGTTCGGCGGGCGATGTGAACGGTGACGGGTTTGACGACCTGATCGTCGGCGCCCCGAACGATGACCCGAACGCCAACTACGCCGGTGCGAGCTTTGTGGTGTTTGGCAAGACCGATGGAACGAAGGTGGAGCTGTCCGCTGTCGAGGCCGGGATCGGCGGTTTTGTCATCAACGGCATATCAGAGGATGACTACTCGGGGTTCTCTGTCAGCGGGGCGGGCGATGTCAATGGCGATGGGTTTGATGACCTGATTATAGGAGCCAGAAACGACAACCCGAACGGCAACAACTCGGGTGCGAGCTTTGTGGTGTTCGGCAAAACCAATGGGACCAATGTCGAGCTGTCCGCTGTCGAGGCGGGCACTGGCGGCTTTGTGATGAACGGCGTTTCGGTCGGTGACTTGGCGGGCTTCTCAGTCAGCTTGGCGGGTGATGTGAACGGTGACGGGTTTGATGACCTGATCGTCGGTGCCTTGGAGGATGACCCGAACGGCAGCAACTCCGGTGCGAGCTTTGTGGTGTTCGGCAAGACGGATGGGACAGCGGTGCAGTTGTCAAACGTCGAGGCGGGCACGGGCGGTTTCGTCATCAACGGCGTGACGGATGGGGACAAGGCTGGCTTTTCTGTGAGCTCTGCGGGCGATGTCAACGGCGACGGGTTTGATGACCTGATCATCGGGGCCCTCTACAATGACCCTAATGTCAGCATTTGTGGTGCGAGCTTTGTGGTGTTCGGCAAGACCGATGGGACGAAGGTCGAGCTGTCAGATATCGAGTTAGGAAGGGGCGGCTTCGCGATCAACGGTGTGTCGGCGGATGACGTCTCTGGTGTCTCCGTCAGCGCGGCGGGCGATGTCAACGGCGACGGGCTTGACGACTTGATCGTTGGGGCCAAGGGTGACGATCCGAACGGTAGCAACTCCGGCGCGAGTTTTGTGGTGTTCGGAAAGACTGATGGGACAGCGGTGCAGTTGTCAAACGTCGAGGCGGGCAGGGGCGGCTTTGTTATCAACGGCGTGTCGCAGGGTGACAACTCTGGCTTCTCTGTCAGCTCTGCGGGCGATGTGAACGGCGACGGGTTTGATGACCTGATCGTCGGGGCCCCCAACGACGACCCGAACGGCGATTACTCCGGCGCCAGCTTTGTGATCTTCGGCGGCGATTTCAGCGGCGCTGTGACCGAGATTGGCACCGTGGGCAATGACACGCTGACAGGGTCTGCGGCCGTTGATGTTCTGGTCGGTGGCACGGGCGCGGATAGTCTGGTGGGTGCGGGGGGGGCTGATGTCCTTTACGGCGGGGCCGGCAAGGATGTGTTCGAGGTATCGGACCTGACATTTGCGCGGGTTGATGGTGGCAACGGTACCGATACGCTGCGGCTTACGGGGTCTGGTCTTGAGCTAGACCTTCGGGCTTTGGACAACACGTCGCTCACCTCGATTGAGATTGTTGACCTGAATGGCGGCGGGAACAGCCTGACGCTCTCGCCGGTGGAGTTGTTTCGCCTTACCGAAGGAACCAACACTTTGCGCGTTCTTGGCAGTGCGGCCGATGCGGTAACGCTGACCGGCAGCATATGGAGCCGAGGGCCTAACCTGATCGAGGGCAGCACGACATTTGCCGTTTACACCCAAGGCAATGCCCGGCTTGAGGTGGCAGGCGGTGTTGGCGTTTCAGGTGCAGTGCCGATACCCCCGGTTGAGCTGTCAGCCGTTCAGACGGGCAAGGGCGGCTTTGTCATAAACGGCGCGTCGGACGATGACTTTTCTGGCTACTCTGTCAGCTCAGCAGGCGATGTGAACGGCGACGGGTTTGACGACCTGATCGTCGGGGCGGCGCGGGGCAGCCCGAACGGCACCTACTCTGGTGCCAGCTTTGTGGTGTTCGGCAAGACCGATGGCACAAAGGTAGAACTGTCAAGCATCAAGCTCGGCAACGGTGGTTTCGTCATCAACGGTGTGTCGGCGGGCGACAGGGCTGGCAGCTCTGTCAGCCGTGCGGGAGATGTGAACGGTGACGGGTTTGACGACCTGATCGTCGGGGCGCGTTTCGACGACCCGAATGGCAGCAACTCCGGCAGCAGCTTTGTGGTGTTCGGCAAGACCGATGGAACGAAGGTAGAGCTGTCCGCTGTCGAGGCGGGCACCGGTGGTTTTGTCATCACCGGCGTGTCGGCGGATGACAAGTCTGGCTTCTCTGTCAGCGGGGCGGGCGATTGGAACGGCGACGGGTTTGACGACCTGATCGTCGGGGCGCCTTTCGATGATCCGAACAACGGTGACTCTGGCGCCAGCTTTATTGTGTTCGGCAAGACCGATGGGACGAAGGTCGAGCTGTCAGCCGTTCAGGCTGGCACCGGCGGCTTTGTCATCAACGGCGTCTCGGCGGGTGACAGGGCTGGCTACTCAGTCAGCTCGGCGGGCGATGTCAACGGCGACGGGCTTGAAGACGTGATCATCGGGGCGTCACAGAGAGCAGGCCCGGGTATCCGCGACAATTTACAATTCGGCGCCAGCTATGTTGTGTTCGGCACGACGGCTGGGACAACGGTGGAGCTGTCTGATGTCGAGATGGGCACTGGCGGCTTCATGATGCGAGGCGCGTCGCAGGGGGACCGCTCTGGCTTTTCTGTCAGCGGGGCGGGCGATGTGAACGGCGACGGGTTTGACGACTTGATCGTCGGGGCCCATTACAGCGACCCGAACGGCGCCACCTCCGGCGCCAGCTTTGTGGTGTTCGGCAAGGCCGATGGAACGGCGGTTCAACTGTCCGCTGTGGCGGCGGGCACCGGTGGCTTTGTTATGAGCGGTGTGTCGACAAGTGACCGCTCTGGCTGTTCTGTCAGCGGGGCGGGCGATGTGAACGGCGACGGGTTTGATGATCTGATCGTTGGAGCCAAAAACGACGCTCCGCACGGAAGCTATTCTGGGGCCAGCTTTGTGGTGTTCGGCAAGACCGATGGGACGAAGGTCGAACTGTCCACTGTGGAGGCGGGGATCGGCGGCTTTGTCATCAATGGCGTGGCGGGGCGTGACTTTTCGGGCTGGTCTGTCAGCGGGGCCGGCGACGTGAACGGCGACGGCTTTGACGACCTGATCGTCGGGGCCCCTTACGACGACCCGAATTTCGGCCAATCTGGCGCCAGCTTTGTGATCTTCGGAAGCAATTTCACCGGCGCTGCGACCAAGATTGGCACCTTGGGCGATGATACGCTGTCGGGCACGGCGGCAAGTAACGTGATCTTTGCGGGTGGTGGGAATGATACTGTGGACGGTGGCGGTGGGACCGACCGGTTGTCGGGCGGTCAGGGCGCGGACGTCTTCACCCTGCGCAACCTTGATGGCAGCACGACGATCATCGATTTCACCGGGGCGGAGGGGGATAGATTGGACGTGTCAGCCTTTGGTTTTGCCAACGGCTTCACCTTCACTGACTTCCAATCGTTGATGTCTGCTGAGGGGCCAGGAGGACACGACACCCGGATCACCATGGATGCGGATACGGTGGTGATCTTGCAGAACGTCACACCTGACGACCTTGTCGCATCGCATGTTATCTTTGGAAGTCCATAACGAACGGTGGCCTATCGGCCCAGCCAGTCAACTGGCACCGACACAAGGCGTGGTTGTGGCAAAGCCCCAAGAGCTTTGCGCATGCCTGCGACCTGCGTTCGGTGCCAATCACCTTGCCCGAGGCAGTTTGGCTGGGCGTGCTGGTTCTTACGATGAAGGGTGGACCCATCGTGTCCGCCCATGTCGCAAGCTTTAGGACTGCGGCAGGGTTTGCCGACTGGATTGCCAAGGGTGATGGCGTCTATGTCGCATCAGCTGAGGTCTTTGCGCAGGACACGAAGGTGCTTTAGCCCTAAACCGCGGGCTGGTACGCCGATCGCTACGGGGCAGACTTTGGCGTGGCACTTCGAACGATCTGGCAAAAGACGATGCAACATCTAGCCGCAGGTGAGTAAGTGGCTATCATGTCTGATTAAGTAGAAGAGATGTTATCTTAACAGTCTAGGCTTGAAATTGTGGCAACCTTTGATCGCCTGCAACGGTGTCTTGCTGCCTAAGGCTGGCTGGCGCAGACTTTGGCTGCCGCTCCAGCCAACAGACGCAGGGCAAGCTTAGATCAGTTTTGCGCGGATCCAGCTGCTGCCCTGTTCCACCGCGACGACCAGCACCAGCATCATCAAGATGATGGTCAGCGCCTCGTCATAGTTGAACAGATCGAAGGCGACTTTCAGATCCACCCCGATGCCCCCCGCCCCCACAAGACCCAAGGCCGCCGAACCGCGCACAGATTTTTCCAAGGCGAACAGCGATGTCGCGGTGAAAGACGGCAGGCAGGCGGGAAAGACGGCGGAAAAGATAATCCCCATCCGGCTGGCCCCAAGGGCGCGCAAGGCGTCTTGCGGGCCGGTGTCGGCCTCTTCCATGGCTTCGGCAAAAAAGCGGCCAGCGAAGCCGATCTTATCGATCATCAGCGCCAAAACACCCGCAGCAGGGCCCAGACCCACAACGATAATGAAGAAAATCGCCCAAACCAAATCTGGCACAGTGCGAAAAAAGGCGATCATGCCGCGCGCCACGATCTTGATCACAGGATGCGGTGACAGGCGGTCAGTCGCCAGAATAGCGAAGGGAATGGCAAAAATCAGCCCCAAAGCGGCCCCTGCCACAGCCATCTGCAAGGTTTCGACCAGCTTCCACGCGATATGTTCTACCCGGCTGAAATCGGGCGGGAACATCTGCATCAAAAAGCCCGAGGGGGCAAAAAGCCGCGCAGTGCCGCGTTGCAACTTGTCCAGCGAGGGGGCCGTATTGGCAACGCTGGTCAAGACCAAGGCCAGCACCACGATGATGCCTATATATTCGGCAAGAGTGCGATGTTGAAAGCGCGGTGGGGCGGGAAGGACTGCTGTCATGGGGCGCCTATTGTGTGGGTTTATCAAAAAAGCGGCGCAGCATGACAGGATCGGCTTGGGCTGTTGCCACATCCAGTGTGATAACGCCGCCGCCAAGGCCGATGATCCTGTCGGAAAAGGCTAAGGTATGTTCAAGACGATGCGAGATAACGATCAATGTCAGACCGTCTTGCCGCGCCAAATCGGACAGCAGACGCATGACATCTTCACCAGATTGCGGGTCAAGGCTGGCATCGGGTTCGTCGGCCAGCACAAGCTCGGGGCGCTGCATCAACATGCGCGCTATGGCTACCCGCTGTTGCTGGCCACCCGACAGGCTATCAACGCGCTGCAAGGCTTTGTCGGCCAAGCCAACGCGGTCCAGACAGGCCATAGCCTCGGCGCGCACCTCGGCGGGGGCGGCCCATTGCCACCAACTGCGCGGGCCGCTCATACGGGCCTGTACGCCGTGCAGCACGTTGGAAAGCGCTGACAAGCGGGGTACAAGGTTGTGCTTTTGCCAAACAACCCCCACCCGAGAGCGAAACTGCCGCAGCGCACGCCCGCCCATGTCGCCAACACTTTGCCCCAACATCTCTATCTTGCCGGAGGTCGGCTCTGTCAGCCGGATCAAGCATTTCAAAAGGGTGGATTTTCCTGACCCGTTGGCCCCGATGATGGCAAGCGACACCCCGGAAAAAGCGGCAAAAGACACGCCGCGCAAGATAACAGGGCCGCCATAAGACTTGGAAAGATCCGACACCAACAAAACAGGCCCCGCCGAAGCGGAGCCTGTCGTTACGCCAACATAGTGTGGCAGTGTCATGCCTTAATCACTCAAGAAACGCCGAGAACTCGGTCACGCCGACGTTTTCATACATTTTGCGCACTTGGTCATAGTCGGCGTCAGTGACAGTCGGATTAAAGCCACCGCCGATGAACTTGGCATTGGCCTCAACCGAAGTGACGGCTGCCAGCAATTCGGCGCCATGCTCGACAAACGCTTTGCGCACAGCCTCGATCACTTCGGGCTTTACAGTGGCGGAAGCCACAAGCACGTCATTGGGAAGGTTAGGCCCTTTGACCAGAACGCGCAGCTTTTGGTCAGGGAACTTTGCCGTGATCTGGTCGATATGGGTTTTGTTCATGCCGATGGCTGCGATTTCGCCTGCGATCAGGGCTTCCATGGCGACGTTACGCTTCAGGAAAACCGCCTCGTAGTCGGTGCCGTAGACCAAGCCAGCTTCGGCCAACAAAGTGGCGGGGGCCAGATGCTGCGAGGTGGACCCGATTTCGCCGAAGGAGATTTTCTTGCCCTTCAGGTCAGCCACAGCCTGCTCGGCCGCACCGTCAAGCACAACAATGTTTGAATAGTAATCAGGACGGTCCCACGTCACGACCGGTTGGGCCTTCAGGCGGGCGTTGAACACCACATATTCGGCAGGGCCGGTCAACACGAAGTCAACCTGATCGGCGGCCATGGCTTCAACAGCCACAGTGCGGCCTGATACGGCGAAAAGCTCGACCTTCAGGCCCGAGACTTTTTCAAGCGCGTCCTTGAAAGGGCCCATTTCGGTTTGCAGGGCTTCCAGACCGTCAATATCGGTCACAGCGAAGCGAATCGTGTCTTGCGCATTGGCCACGTTTGCGGCGGCAAAGCCCACAAACATAGAGGCAGCCACCAAGCTGGCTTTGATAAAGCTGTTCATCGTCGTCTCTCCGTCGGTTTAAGTTCGCGGAAAGCTATTCACATCGAGTGAAAGTTTCGTGACACTTTCAAGGCGCAGCGGAAATTAGTTAAATATCAGTTTTAATTATATTTTTTACATATTTGGGGGGGCTTGATCTGTCGCTCTTTCGCAGTCCTGTGCCACCGTCGACGGCCATGCAGGTCTGTGCCTATGTGGTGTTGCGGAAAAATCTCTTAAACTGCTTAGGGGTGTTGAGAAAAGTCAGGCGTGGCACAAAAAAAACTAGCCAAGAAACATTATCTCTGCGCTAAATTCTTTCCTGTGAGGAAATTCACGGATGATCTTTTTGTCGGCCTTACCTGCGATTAATGAAACAAAAACGCGAACAGGGTGAAAAAATGCTGAAATATCTGAACACTGCGCTCAGCGCAGCCGCACTATCGTTAACACTCGGGGGGGTGCCGCAAGCCGCATTTGCCCAAGACTCAGCCGAACCGATCGTTATCCCGACCCACAACTGGTCTAGCCAAGTTGTGATGGCCTATGTGATCGGGGGTATCTTCGAAAGCATTGGTGACAAGGTTGAATATGTTCCTGCGGATACGCAGGCAGTCTATGAATCCATCCGCAACGGCGATGTCACGATCAGCCACGAAGTCTGGCAGTCGACCTTTGGGGCATCGTTCTATAACGCTATGGCTCAAGGCGGCATCATCGACGCCGGCAATCATGAGGCCATGACGCTGGAAGAACTGGGCGTTCCACACTACGTCATTGAACAAAACCTCTGCCCCGGTCTGCCGGATTGGGAAGCGCTTAAGAACTGCCCCGAAGTTTTTGCAACAGCCGATTCCGAAGGCAAGGGCCGTATCTTGGAAGGCCCGCAAAGTTGGCACGGGGACCTGATGCCTGACCGTGTCAAGGCGCTGGGTCTGGATGACAAGTATGTTGTCAAGTTTGCAGGCTCTGCCGATGCGATCTGGGCTGAACTTGCTTCGGCCAAGAAAGAAGGTCGCGGGATCATCACGTTCAACTGGACCCCGAACTTCACCGATGCCGAAGGCTTCGATTTCATCAAGTTCCCCGCCTATGCGGATGGTTGCCGCAAAGCCGATGGCGGTGATGGCAGCTGCGGCTCGCCAATTGGCTGGCTGAAGAAAGCGGCGAACTACAAGTTCCCCAAGACCCACCCCAAAGCCTATACCATCTTCACCAAGATCTCGTTCAGCACCGCCCAGATCGGGCAAATGGCTGCCTTGGTTGATATCGACAAGTTGAGCCACGAAGACGCCGCCAAAAAGTGGCTGGCCGACAACGAGGCTGTATGGCAGGCTTGGACCAAGTAAGCCGATCGGCTGCGAAAGCGGGCCTGATAAACGAGACCTTACCCCCCGCGCACTGCGCCGGGGGGTAAGACTTTCAAAGGGGTGATCTTTATAATCCCTGTCCAGAAATTTTCAGGAAAGACGCCATGGCCCTTACTGACCGCGTTGCCTCAACCCAGCCTGTCATCAAATGCGAGGCGGTTTACAAAATTTTCGGTGACAATGCCGCTACTTTGATGCGCAGTTCGGGAGGCGTCGTGGAAGCTGCCGCGTTTCAGGCCGCTGGCTGTATCGTTGGCGTGAACAAAGCCACATTTGAGGTGCATAAGGGCGAGCTTTTGGTGGTCATGGGACTGTCAGGCTCGGGCAAGTCCACGTTGCTGCGCTGCATCTCGCGGTTGACCGAGACTACAGCGGGCAAAATTTTCATTGATGGTGAAGATTTAACCGCCATGTCGGGTAAGCAACTGGTCAACCTGCGCCGCAACAAGATGGGCATGGTGTTTCAAAGCTTTGCGCTTTTGCCGCACAAGACGGTCTTGGAAAACATCGCCTTTCCCCTGCTCATCAAAGGCCAAACCACCGCAGCCGCCATTAAACGCGCTATGGAGATGGTGGATCTGGTTAGCCTTGCTGGCCGAGAGAATTACTACCCCCGTCAATTGTCAGGCGGCCAGCAGCAGCGCGTGGGCATCGCCAGATCGCTGGCCGTCGAACCTGACATCTGGCTGCTGGATGAACCATTTTCCGCGCTTGATCCTTTGATCCGCAAGGAAATGCAGGATGAATTCCTGCGCCTGCAAGGTTTGTTGCAAAAAACCATCCTTTTTGTCACCCATGACTTCGATGAGGCCCTGCGCCTCGCTGACCGGATCGCCATCATGAAAGACGGCGTGATTGAACAGTTGGATACGCCGGCCAACATCGTCTTGCATCCTGCCACGGACTATGTTGCCAAGTTCACCCGCGATGTGCCGCGCGAAAAAGTCTTAAGCTGCGCCAATCTGATGGAACCGCTGAGCACCGATTTGGTCAGTGCCATGACCGTGCATCAAGATGCCCTGATCGCCACAGTGGCCGAGCGCGTCTTGGCAGAAAGCTACCCAGTGCAGGTGGTGGATGATGCGGGCAATCCCTTGGGGCTGTTGAACCGTAAAACCGTTTTGCACATACTGTTCGGCGCGCGCGGTGCGCAGGGCTTGGTCGGATAGGGTGGGCAAGATGCGGGTGCAATTTCTTCGCTCTGGCTTGGCGCAGTTTGCTGTGTTGATTGCCGTTTTTTTGGCGTTGTATTTCGCCATTCCGGCTGTCGAGGGCAATGTTCTTTGGCGCCTGCCGCATCTGATTGCCGGATGGCCGGAGCAGATCAACACATTTGTCAGGTTCTTGATGTTCGACTGGTGGCCCATCGACATTTACGATCCGGAAATTGAAGACTACGAAGCTTCGCCCTTGATCAAGGAAGTGACGCGCAGCTTTTCGACGGCTATTTTGTTTTGCATTGATCTGCTGCGCGAAGTCTTGTTGGGGGGTGTTAAGACCATTGCCGCCTTTACCGGCTGGGATTACGCCCGCGCGCATCCCGACCTTGTTTGGCCCGCCCTGCCATGGACGATTGTCGCCGCAGGCTCTGCCTTGCTGGGCTATGCGCTAAAGGGTGTTTGGCTGGCAGCGCTGGCGGCCTTTGCCACGCTGTACATTGCGGTATTTGGGCAATGGGAACCGGCGATGGAAACCCTGTCGCTAGTCTTGATCGCAGCCCCGATAGCCTTTGCGTTAGGGTTGGCGCTGGGCGTTTGGGCCTTTCGGTCGCGCGCTGTGGAAGCGGTGTTGACGCCGCTTTTGAACGTTGCCCAAACCATGCCGCATTTTTCTTATCTGGTGCCTGTCATGGTGATGTTCGGCGTGGGCGACCATGCCGGCGCGATTGCCACCATCATCTTTGCCACCCCGCCCATGGTGCGCTTGACGATACTGGGCCTGAAGAAAGTGCCTGTCGAGGTGGTAGAAGCCGCCGTGATGAACGGCTGCACCAATCGCCAACTGATGATAAAAGTGATGATCCCGGCAGCGCGGCGGGATATTTTGATCGGCGTGAACCAGGTGATCATGCAGTGTCTGGCGCTGGCGGTGATTGCCTCTTTCATCGGGGCCAAGGGGCTGGGGTTCAACCTGCTTTTGGCGCTGAACCAATTAAGGATCGGTCAGGCATTGGAACTGGGCATCTGCATCGTGCTGATCGCCGTGGTGCTGGACAGGCTTTCGCTGGCCTTTGCCAACAAAGGCACGGACTATTTCGCGGACCAAAGCTTTGGCGCGCGCCACAAGTATTCTTTGATCTTTGCGGCCATCGTTCTGGGCGGTCTCGCTTTGGCCTATCTTGGCCGCTTTATCTTTGAAGGCGGCATCAACTACTTTTACATGATCCCGCACAACAAGGGCATCACCACCGAAGACTTCTGGCAATCTGGCGTCGATTGGATGGTGGAGAACTGGTATCAAGGCCTGCAAGTCTTTAACCGGTTTTTGATCACTCAAGTCTTGATCCCGATGAAGAAGGCTTTTCTGGGAATGCCGGTTCTGGCGACATTTGTGCTGACGATGGGGATAGGCTTTATCATCGGCGGAAGGCGTTCCATGGCAACGGTGGGGCTGTTCTTACTGTTCATCGCGCTGACCGATTGGTGGGACAGGGCGCTGATCACGGCCTATATGGCTACCTTTGCGGTGATCGTTTCGGTTATCATTGGTTTCGGGATCGGGGTCTTGTCGGCGCGCAGCGATCAGGCCAGCAAGATCGTGCTTTTGATCTGCGACACGTTGCAAACCTTTCCGTCCTTCATCTATCTGATCCCGGTTATCATGCTATTTGGTGTCACGGACACCTCGGTGCTGATCGCGGTCATCATTTACGCCACCATCCCCGCCACACGCTACACGATCGAGGGGTTGCGCTCTGTTCCGCTGCCCTTGCAGGATCTGGGCCTGATGTCGGGCGCAAACCGCTTTCAAAGCTTTTTCAACATCGAACTGCCCCTTGCCCTGCCGCATATCATGCTGGGGATAAACCAAACTGTCATTTTCGCGCTGTTCATGGTGATTATTGGGGCCATGATCGGCACGGATGATTTGGGACAGTATATCCTAAAGGCTTTGTCGGATAAAAACGGCATCGGCAACGGCTTGATGCTTGGCCTTTGCGTGGCTTTCATGGGGCTTGCGGTGGATCACGTCATCCAAACATGGGCCCGCAATCAAAGAAAGACCCTAGGCCTGACCGCCAACGCGTGATTGCAAGCATAAGGCGGGGGGCAGGGGGATGGGGGGTGCGGAGCGCCTACGGGCTACCCCCCACACAGCGCTTCTAGCTTGGTGATCACATCCAGCATGTAATCCTCATCATAGCCGGACTCGTTTTCCAACACGCTTAAGAATCCCGCCACTCGTCCGCTGGCCATGTTGATCATCAAGAACTGACCGCCGTAGCCCGCATGGCCCACCCAGCCGTTGCGGGTCATGATGTGGTTGGAGTAGCGCATGGTGCCGCGTTTGGGGCTGACCATGGGCGCTTGGCGGGTTAGGGCTTCGTCAAAGGTGGCGGCCACGCCCACCGGCGCGCCGTAAACCGCCTGCCCACGGCGCGCGAACAGCAGGCCAAAGCGCGCCAGATCGCGCGCCGACAGACAGCCACCGCCGGAAAAGGCAGGTAGGTGTTCCGGGCTTAGACTGATGTGAAAGCCGCCCTCGTAGCCTGCGGCGTCGCAGATGGCTTCGACCTTTTGGCGCAGGTCAACATGGGCAGACGCGATCACCGTCAACACATCCGTATTGGCTGATTTGTAGCGGCAATAGGGCGAGGGGTTGGCCGTGCCTTGCCCTGTCAGGCTGGTGACAAAAGCGTTGAGGGTTTCTTCGGGGCGATCGGTCGAGGGCAGACGCCAACCCAAAGCCTCTTCCTCGCGGTAGCAATCGGCCTCGGGGTCGCTGTAGTCTTCGGAAAAGTCGTTCTCGACGTTCATATCCAGCACATCGGCTAGACTGGCGGTGGCATAGGCTGACCCTATCTCGGGCAAGTGATCGCGCACCAGATCGCTGGGGCGCAGGTGGCCTGCGGCAAAAAGCTCAGCCATGATCAGATGCATATGCATCTTGCTGATGGATTGCAGCGAATGGGGGCGCGTGGTTGCGAAGTCAGGGGCTGCGGCTTGGAACAGCACCTCGGTGCCTTGGGCGATCACAAGGGCCGAGAAAGCGGGATCAGTTGTGATCCCCAAGGCTTGTGCTTTGGCGGCAAGGGTGACATCGGGCCGGTCGGTCAGGGTTAACACGCGCCGTGCGCGCACCATCAGGGTGCGGCGAAAGATTTCATGGGCGTTGTGAAAGCCGTGGCGGCGCTGGTCGGGTTGGTTCCAGCGCTGGGCGTTATTCTGGCCAACGGTCAGATCGGGGTTGGGCGTGCTGGGAAGCATCAAAGCGGGTCTGCTTTCTGGATCAAGACATCCACCACAATAGCCTGTGTTGCGGTGACGAAAAGGGGGTTAATCTCAATCTCGGCCAAGACGCCGGAGTGGGTTTCGAAAAGAGCACAGAGATGGGCGATAAAACCTGCGATGGCCGCCATATCCGCCCCCTTGGCCCCGCGATAGCCGCGCAGGATGCGGGCGATTTTCAGGCTATTCAGGGCGGTTTCAATCTGTGAGGCTGACGCAGGCAGCAGCAGCGTTGCGGCATCGTCCAGCAATTCCACCAGCACCCCGCCCGCGCCCAAGGTTAGCACCAGCCCGAACTGCGCATCGCGCCGAAGGTTGACCAGCAGTTCGGCCAAGGGGCGCGGGGCCATGGCTTCCACCAAAAAGCGGTCAGTCACGGCCAGTGGATCATGTGCCGTCACAGCGGCACGCATCTTTTCCAAAGCTGTTGCAAGCTCGACAGGGCCTGCCAGCCCAATGGCCACAGCCCCCGCTTCGGATTTATGCGCCAGTCTGGGGCCCATCATCTTCAGCACAACCGGATAGCCGACGCGGTCTGCCGCCGCGACCACCTCGGCCCCTGCGGCCACCTTGCCCAAGGGGATGGGCAGGCCTAGCTGGGCCAGAAGGTCTTTGCCCTCGGCCTCGTCCAGCGTGTGCAAGGGGCCTTGCGTGGGCAGCGCGTGCAACGGCGCGGGGCGCTGGCCCAAGATGTGCGCCCGCCGCTCTTGCCATAAGATAGCGGCGCGCATGGCATCCAGCGTTTCGGTCAGGCCCTGCATCGGCGCCACGCCTTGGGCCACCAGCCAGTCGCGGGTTTCGGCATCAATGTTTTCTGGCAAGGTCGCACAGATGGCGGCGGGAATTCCCCGCGCCTTGGAAGCAGCGATGAAAGCACCGGCATCGGCGCGGTAGTAATGTTTGGATTCGTCTAGGCCTGTGGCGGGGTAGTCTTGCACCAGCACAGCACTGTCAGCCTGCACGCCACCCATCGCCGTTGCAAAGACCGGACCAGTTTTGGCCGCATCGCCCCAGATTGGTGTGGTGTAATCCAGCGGGTTGGATACGGTGGCAATGTCGGGCAAAAGCGGCAAAAGGGCCGCGCGCTCCGTTTCGCCAAAGGCAGGAAAGCCAAGGCCAATCGCCTCGGCATGATCGGCCAGCATCGTGGCCCCCCCGCCAGAACAGGTAAACCCCGCCACGCGGTTGCCCTTGGGCGCGCCTGCCACGCACAGGAACTTCAGGGTTTCCAGCAGTTGCGCGGGGCTTTTCACACGGATCACCCCAACCCGTTCGAACAAAGCCTCATAAAGATCATCCGTTCCCGACAGTGACCCCGTATGGCTGACCGTAAGCGAGGCCCCAATCTGCGACGATCCGGTTTTTAGCGCCACCAAGGGCACGCCCTTTTGCACCGCCCGCAGCGCCGCTGCGGCAAAGCGGGGCACATCGCGCAAGCCTTCGATATGCATGCCAATGGCGCGCACGGCGGGATGGTCGATCAGGTGGTCAACGAAATCCTCAAGGCTCAGCACCGATTGATTGCCGCAAGAGATCATATGGGTCAGCGGCAGTGACCGCTGGCTCATCGTGATGTCAGACGACAGCATCCCGCTTTGCGTGATGATCGCCGCCCCATAACCGGGTGAACCGCCGCCATGCGCAAAGGGCCAAAGGGCCGCGCGGTCAAGATAGTTGATCACGCCGTAGCAATTGGGGCCGACAAGAGCCAGATCGCCCGCCGCTGTGATCAATGCGGCCTCTAGCACTTGTCCCGCAGCACCCGCCTCGCGAAAGCCCGCCGTATAGCACACGATCCCGCCCGCCCCGCGTGCTGCCAACTGCGCCGTGGTGGCGATGGCGGCGGGGGCTGGTACGGCCAGAAAGGTGGCATCGGGGGCCTCGGGCAGGTCGGCCACGCTGGCAAAGCAAGGGTAGCCCCCCAAAGTTTGGCGCTTGGGGTTCACGGGCCAGATCTGGCCGGTGTAGCCGATGCGTTTGGCCTCGTTGATCGCCACTTCGGCATCGCGGCCACCGACAAAGGCGATGTGGCGCGGCGACAGCAAGCGTGCAAGGTTTTGGGAGAGCCGAGACGTCATGCGCCATAAGGCCTTAGGATGGACCGCGTGATGATATGACGTTGGATTTCTGAAGTGCCATCCCAGATCCGCTCTAGACGGCTGTCACGCCACAGGCGTTGGATGGGCATTTCTTCCATCAATCCCATGCCACCGAAAATTTGCACGGCATCATCGGCCACCCGGTTAAGCATTTCCGAACAATAGAGCTTGACCATCGACACATCTGCATCGGTTAACCGTCCCTCTTCGGCGCGCGTGACGGCATCGGCCACCAGCAAATCGCCCGCCCGCAGACCAATGGCCATATCGGCCAGCTTAAAGCCCGTGGCCTGAAATTGGCCGATGGGTTGGCCAAATTGCTTGCGGTTCGCGGCCCATTCGGTGGCAAGGCCGATGATCCGTTCAGCCTTGCCGCAGCAGCAGGTGCCGACCCAAACGCGGCCCATGCCCAGCCATTGGCCGGCCAATTCAAAGCCCTTGCCCTCTTCACCCAGCACTTGGTCAGGCCCCAAGCGCACCTCGTTAAAGGCCAGTTGAAAGATTTTATAGCCGCGGTAGCTGACGGATTTGTTGCCTTCGCGGATGTCAAAGCCCGGCGTTCCGACATCGACCAAAAACGCCGTGATCCGTTTGCGCGGGCCGCGCTTGGTTTCATCCACGCCTGTAGACGCAAAGACGATGGCAAAGTCGGGCATACACGGGCTTGAGATAAAGTGTTTAGAGCCGTTCAAGATCCAATCGGACCCATCGCGCCGCGCGTTGGATTTCATGCCCATGGCGTCTGATCCCGCCTCAGGCTCTGTCAAGGCAAACAACTCGCGCTTTTCGCCGCGCACGGCGGGCATCAGGTAGCGGTCGATCTGGTCGCCCTGACAGGCCAAAAGCAGTTCGGTCGGCCGCCCGATCCACGAATGCAGCGCATGGCTGGTCTTGCCATATTCGCGCTCGATCAGCGACATGGCCTTCATTGACAAGCCGCCCCCGCCCACCCGTTCAGGCATATTGGCCGAATACAGCCCCGCCTCTTTCGCCCGCGCTTCGATCTGGCGGCCCAGATCGGGGGGGACGGTGCCTGTGCGGTCGACCATCTCTTCGTGGGGGAAAATCTCGGCCGCCATAAAGGCGCGCACGGTGGACAAGAGGAGTTCGGTTTCGTGGGTATCTGTGGTCACTTTGGGCCCCTATTTGGCAGGTCTGGCGCGCCGCGCGGCCACAGCCCAGATGGCAAAGGCCAGCAAGGTGATGGCCATCAGCACAACGGCTGCGGCGGCGACGGTTGGATCGGTGTTTTCGCGGATGCCGTTCCACATGCGGCGCGGCAGGGTGTAGACGCTGAATTTCGAGATGAACAACGTCACGACGATCTCGTCCCAAGACGAGATAAAGGCAAAGACGGCCCCCGCCCAAATGCCGGGCCTGATGCCGGGCACGATCACCCGCCACATCGTCACCCAGTTCGAAGCCCCCAAATTTCGCGAGGCTTGTTCCAGCCGCGCATCAAACCCCGCGAGTGAGGCTGACACCGTGATCAGCACCAAGGGCGCTGACAGCACGGTATGGGCCAAGATCAGGCCCGTGTAGCTGTCAATCAGGCCCAAGGGCACGAACAGTCGCGAAAAGGCCATGGCGGCGATGATGGGCGGCACGACGAGGGGCAAAAGCAGAACCGAACGCACCACCTCAGCCGCAGGGGACGAAACCCGCCACAGGCCAATGGCGCAAAGCGTACCGATCGCTGTGGCAAGCAGTGCTGACACCGCCCCGATCACAGTTGATTGCCAGAAGCTTGACAGCCATTCAGGGCTGGAAAACAGCTCGTGGTAGTATTGAAACGAGATTTCGTCTGTCGGAAAAGACAGATAGGTCTTGGGCGTCAGCGACACTGGGATCGCCACCAAGGCAGGCGCAATCAGCAAAACCAGCAGCACCCAAGCCAATCCGGTGTTCAGCTTGGCAGGCAGGCTTACCCTCATGTCCGCGCCCCGCCAAATACGGTCGACAGTTTCATAAACCGCGACATGATAAACATCAGCGCCAAAACCCCAAACAGCAAGATCGCGGCCAGCATCGCCGCCGTCCCCCATTGCAGCGTGATCAGCACCTGAACCGAGATGTATTCCGCCACCATCAACACCTTACCGCCGCCCAGCACCGCCGGAATGACATAAAAGCCAAGGTTGATGATAAAGACCACCAAAGAAGCCGCAACGACCCCTGGCTTGGTCAGCGGCAGATAAATCCGCCAAAACGTCTGCGCCCCGCTGCCCCCGAGTGAGCGCGAGGCCTGCACCACCCGCCCGTCAATGCTTTGCATCGCGGCGAAAATCGGCAGCACGGCATAGGGCACCATGTAATGCACCATGCCGATCAAAACCCCCAATTCGTTGCGCATAAAGGGAATGGGCGCGCTGATGATGCCCAAAGCGTCCAGCGTGGAATTGACCACCCCGTTGCGGCCCAAAAGCATCAACCAAGAAAAGGTCCGCACCAGAACCGAGATCCAGAACGAAATCAGCAACAGCCCCAGCATCCGGCTTTGCGCAGGGCCTGTGGCATGCACCATGGCATAAGCGATGGAGTAGCCCAAGATCACGCTAAAGGCGGTGCAAATCGCGCATACGCGCAGCGTGGTCCATAAAATCCGGCGCAGCGTGTCTGAACTGCCCAGTTGGGCGTAATTGTCCAACCCGGGTGTAGGGTCGGTGACGCTGATCCACAGCACGTTCAAGATGGGGCCAAGGAACAGCCCCCCCACCAAAAGCAGGAACGGCAGCACCAAAAGCCAGCCAGACTTTATCGGCAAGCGCATTGGGAAACCTTATAAAAGATGCACCGGCAGGACAGGGGGCCCGCCGGTGCAAGACACGCTTTAGCTGATCGCCGCCAAGAAGGCGTTCACAGCGGTATCGGTATTCTCGCCCCACCATGTCGGATCGTTCAGTGCAATCATGGGCATATTGGCGGCAGAGGTGATCGAATAGGGCTGATCCACTTCGGCCATCTGGGCAATCGCCTCGGGGTTGGTGGGGGTCATGCCAAGGCAGGCAAACAGATCCAACTGGGCTGGAACCGATTGTGCGGTGGCGATGAACTTCATCACATCAGCCCCACCCGGATTGCCCTTGGGCACGATATAAGCGCCCGGCATGGCCAAGGCTTGGTTCATCACCAGCTTATAACGGCCATTGGTTTCGGTTTCGATGCTGCGGCCGCGGTTTTGCCAAACCATGCCCATCGACACTTCGCCATTGACGATCATGCTTTGCGCTTCGGACCCCGAACCCCAATAGATCGTGTCGGCTTTGATCGCTGTGATCTTCTTCAGCGCACGGTCAATGTCGAGCGGGTAAAGCTTGTCCTTTTCCACACCATCCGCCATCAACGCCGCTTCCAGCGACCCGTTGGCCCATTTGTAAAGCGAGCGTGTGCCCGGGAACTTGGCTGTGTCGAAGAAATCTGCCCAAGATGTCGGCGGACCATCGGGATAGGCTTGGGTGTCATACATAAAGGCATAGCCGTACAGGATGATCGAGATGCCAAACTCCAGCGCGTAGCCGTCAATGGTTTTGGTCTTGTCGATCACCGAATAATCCAGCGCCTCAAGATGGCCGGTTTTGCCCAAGGCCACGGCGTCAAAGAGGTCGGCGTCGCAGACGTCGGCCGTGACATTGCCGCTGTCGACCATCTCTTTGATTTTGCCCTGCAAGGGGCCCGAGGTATCAAATTTCAGGGGAACACCGGTGTCTTTGGTAAAAGCCGCGCCAATGGCGCTTTGGTGGCATTCTTCCGACTGCCCGCCCCAGTTCCACATCACGATTTCAGAGGCCGCAGCCTCGGCCTTTCCGGCCAGAACTGACGCGCTGGCAAAGCCTGCCATACCGCACAGTGCCAAAAAGCTGCGGCGCTGCATTTTGCCGGCCTGAAAGGCCTGTGCGCCTTGCAGTAGCGTCTCACGCATGAAGTTTTTGTCGTGCATTTTCGAACCTCCTTGTTGTGGGCCATCTGGGCCCTGTTGTGACATCACCGGGTTGGTCCCGGCTTGGGCTTGTTTCAAACGCTTTGGTCTGACAGGCGCACGGCGGCGCTGTCGGACCACGTTAAATCCACGCGCGTGCCTGCGGGCAAAGCTTGCCCGCTGCGCCATGCGTCAACATCCACCTCGATCGGGTCCATCCCGAAAACCTCGACCTGATACTTCAGCACAGCGCCAAAATAGGTGACCGACAGCACCACGCCTGAGACCTTGTTGGCCCCCATCCCTTGCCCTTCAGGCGAAAGGTCGATCTTTTCGGGGCGCAGGGCAAAGACCGCGCCATCGCGGTGCAAAAAGTTGCTTTTGCCCAAGAAACTGGCGGCAAAGGCGGTTTTGGGGTTTTGATACAGGTCAGCGGGCGTGCCCACCTGTTCGATCCGCCCGTTTTGCATGATCACGATGCGGTCTGACATCGACAGGGCTTCTTCCTGATCATGGGTGACATAGACAAAGGTTGTCCCCACGCGGCGGTGGATCTCTTTCAACTGGGCCTGCACCTCGACCCGCAGCTTTTTGTCCAAGGCGCCCAAGGGTTCATCCAGCAACAAAACCGGCGGCGCAAAGCACAAGGCCCGCGCCAAGGCCACCCGCTGTTGCTGACCGCCTGACAGTTCTTTGGGCAGGCGTTTGGCAAAACCGTTCATGCGCACAAGGTCCAGCATCTCGGCCACGCGGGCGTCGATCTCGGCCTTGGGTCTGCGGCGGACGGACAGGGGGTAGGCGATGTTGTCGTGGACGCTCATATGCGGAAACAGCGCATAGCCTTGAAACACCATGCCAAAATTGCGCTTTTCCGCGGGCGTTTGGGCGATCGACACACCGCCCAACAAAATATCGCCTTCGCTTATGTCTTGAAACCCCGCAATCATCATCAACAGCGTCGTCTTGCCAGAGCCTGAGGGGCCAAGAAGGGTCAGAAACTCGCCCTTCTCGATCTGCAGCGTGACGTTATCGACAGCCGTAAAGGCGCCGTAGCGTTTGCTCAGCGATGTCAAACACAGGCTGCCGTTACCCTTGGTCATGCGTTAAGCGTCCGCGCCGCGCAATTTCAGCTTGTTGCGCGCTTGCTGCGGGGTCAGCACCCGCGCGCCCATGCGGGTGATGATGCCAATCACCCGTTCGACCAGTTGCGCGTTGGTGGCCAGAACCCCGCGATCTAAAAACAGGTTATCTTCCAGCCCGACGCGCACATTGCCGCCCAAGGCCACGGCGGCGGCGGCCATGGGCATTTGCATCCGACTGATGCCAAAACTGGCCCAGCTGGCTTGCGGCGGCAGATGTTCTTTCATGGCTTTCATGGTTTCGACTGTCTGATCGGCGCCCCACGGAATGCCCAAACACAGTTGGAACATCGGCGGATCGGCCAAAAGCCCCTCGTCCATCATGGCGCGGGCAAAACGGATATGGCCAAGTTCAAACACCTCAAGCTCGGGCTTAACCCCCCACTCTTTTGTCAGCGCCGCCATCCGGCGCAGGATCGGTGGGGTCGAGATATAGATGCTGTTGTCATTGCCAAAGTTCAGCGTGCCGCAGTCAAGGCTGCAGATTTCGGGCAGACAGTCTTTGACATGGGCCAAGCGTTCATCGGGGCCGACCATATCGGTGCCGGGTCCGGGCATGGCCCAATTGTTGGGATCAGGCGTCCAATCGCCGCCCATGCCAGCGGTCAGGTTGATCACGATATCGGTGCCACTGGCGCGCACCCGGTCGACCACTTCGCGAAACAAAGCCGGATCGCGTGAGCCTTTGCCCGTGACCGGATCGCGCACATGGATGTGCGCGCAAGATGCGCCGGCCTTGGCGGCTTCAATCGCTTCGCGGGCGATTTCGGCGGGGGTCACGGGCACATGCGGGCTTTTGCCCGTCGTATCGCCAGCCCCGGTTACAGCACAGGTCACCACCACATCGAAGTTCATCCAAGCCTCCTGCTTTTGGGGTATCTTGTGCCTTCGATTTTGGTTTCCTTTCATTTATTCGTCACATATCCTGCACTCATGTCGAAAAATCGCACCTTATCACCGGATCATCCCGCCATGGAGGAAA
>CANIKY010000048.1 GCA_947468085.1 Paracoccaceae bacterium
CATGTGCCGCGCCATGCCAAGGTTTACGCCAATTTCGCCGCCGAACATGCCCGCCTGCAGGCCCTTCGGATCGAGGCGATGACCCGCTTTGCCCAAGATGTGCATTCGGGGGCCTATCCCGCGCCACAATATCTGGTGGACTCGCAGGCCGATGTCGTGGCGGCGTTTCGCGCCTGGCTGGACGAGCAGTCCCGTTGATTATGGCGGCAGAGTGGCGCGAAACCTGCGCTACTCTGCCTGCCGAAGCACCGCCGCAGGCCGCGCCGACAGGGGCGCCCATGCGAAGACCACGCCCGCCGCCAAAGTGGCGAACATACCGCCCAGAACCACCGACAGGGCCGACCACGCCTCGAACTGGTAGGGTAAGTCCATCACCAGCCGCAGCGTGGCCCATCCGCCCAAGGCCCCTGCCCCCATCGCCACCACCCCTGCAGCCCCCCCCATCAAAGCTGATCGCAGCGCAAAGCTGGCCAAAACCCGCCCGCGCGTGGCCCCCAAAACCCGCAAAATCGCCGCCTCGCGCATCCGCGCGGGCACGCCCGCCGCGGCCCCGCCCACCAGCACCACCAACCCCGTGACCAGCACCGCCCCTGCCGCCAGCACAGTGGCCGTAGCAATGGCCCCCAAAGCCTCGGCCGCGCGGGCGATGGCTTCTTTCATCGCAATCGCCGTGATGTTGGGGAATGTATTGGACGCTTGGCGCAGAATATCCGCCTCAGCCTCGGCCGAAGCATAGACGGTGGCGATAGAGCTGTGCGGGGCCCCTGCCACTGCCGCCGGATTGATCACCATGATAAAGCCCATGCCCGCGCCAGAAAAATCGACCTTGCGAAACGAGGTGATCGTGGCGTCAACATCACGGCCCAAAATATTGACGGTAAGCTGATCGCCCAACTTCAGGTGCATCTCCTCGGCCTCGGTCGCGGCAAAAGAGATCTGCGCGGGGCCCGTGTAATCCTTGGGCCACCATTGGCCTTCGGTCACCGTGGTGCCTGCCGGCAGGCTGTCTGAAAAGGTGATCCCCCGATCCCCCGTAACCACCCAATGATCGCCCACCACATCGCGCGCGTTGCGCCCGTTGATCTGCGTCACAATGCCGCGCAGCATGGGCGCGGTTTGCACCTGAGTGATGGCGGAGTTGCCTGTCATCAGGGTGTTGAAGGGGCCAAGCTGAGTATCTTGGATATCCATAAAGAAAAAGCTCGGAGCCTTGGCGGGCAGGTCGCGGGAGATGGCAGCGCGGAAATTAGCGTCAATCTGCCCCACCACGGCCAGAACCGACAGGCCAAGTCCCAGCGACAAGATCACCGCCTGCACCTCTGATCTTGGCCCGCCCATCGCGGCAAGTGCCCAGCGCAATGCAGGCCGACCCGTCACAAAACCCAACCGCGCCGCCGACCGCGCCAGATGTTTGGCGCCAAGCCCCGCCACAGCCAAAACCGCCAAAGCCGCAAAGACCCCGCCCAACGTGCCCAAGGCCAAGCTGGCATTGCCCGAAAACCACACCGCCCCGCCGACAAACAGCGTCAAAAGCACTGCCATCCCTGCCAGATGCGCCGCCTTGGGCCAGACCCGCTCTGCCGTGCCCCGATATAACGACGTGACGCGCTGGCGCACCGCCTGCGCCAAAGGCCACAGCGCAAAGAGCAGCCCACTGACCATGCCGTAAAACGCCGCCTGCAACAGGGGGGCGGGATACAGCCCGAAGGCCACCGGAAAGGGCATCAGCTTACCCAAAAGCGGTGCCCCCGCGATCAACCCGCCTGCCCCCAAAACCAGCCCCAACCCCACACCAACCGCGCAAATCACCGCGATCTGGATCAGATAGACGCGCAGCACCAAAGCACTTTCAGCCCCCAGAACCTTCAGCGTGGCAATCGTGCCCACCCGTGCCGCCATAAAGGCCCGCACGGCCGAGGCTACACCCACCCCGCCCACGGCCAGCCCCGCAAGGCCGATCAAGATCAAAAACGACCCGAGGCGATCCACAAACCTCTCTACCCCGCGCGCCGCGTTGCGCTTGTCGCTCCATTTCATGCCCTTTTCCCGAAAAGCGGCCTCAGCAGCCTTTTGCAGCGCATCCAGATCGGCCCCCGCAGGCAAAAGCAGGCGGTAATCGGTTTCATACAATGTGCCCGGCGCGATCAAACCCGATTGCGCCAGATCGGCCGTGCGCACCAAGGTGCGGGGCCCAAGACCAAAGCCTGCGGTGGCGCTGTCAGGTTCGCGCAGCAGCACAGCACCCAAGCGGAAGGTTTGGGTCCCCAGCTTGAACCTATCGCCCAGCTTCAAGCCCAACCTGTCGGCAAGGATTTTTTCCATCACGCCGCCCGGCAACCCGCCTTGCGGCGCAAAAGCCTGCGCCAAAGTGCCCGCTTCTAGCCCCACCGCCCCCACCAGGGGCCAAGCGTCATCCACGGCCTTGACCTGTGTCAGGGCGCGGTCCTCACCCGCCACGGCGAGCGAGCGGAAATCGACAATCTCTGACACGCGCAGAGCTTGATCGCCCATCCACGCCTTTTCGGCGTCCGAAGCGAAACGGTAGGTGAAATTCATCTGCGCATCGCCGCCCAGAAGCACGCCGCCTTGATCCGCCAAACCGCCTTGAATGGCCGCGCGCAGCAATCCCACGGCGGCAATGGCGGCTACCCCCAACGCGAGGCACAAGATCAGCACCCGAAACCCCGCCAAACCGCCGCGCAACTCGCGCAGCGCCAAGCGCCAAGCCAAGGCCCAGTTCTGGCCCCTCGTCATGCCAAAAGCCCATCGGCAAGCTTCAACACCCGATCACAGCGTGCCGCCAGTTCCGGCGCATGTGTCACCATAACCAAGGTCGCGCCATGCGCATCGCGCAGATCAAACAGCAGGTCCATTATGGCAGCCCCATTGGCCGTATCCAGATTGCCCGTCGGCTCATCTGCCAGCAACAGCTTGGGCCGGCTGACCGAGGCGCGGGCAAGCGCCACCCTTTGCTGCTCTCCGCCAGACAACTGGCTGGGATAGTGGCCCGCCCTTGGCCCAAGGCCCACTCGCCCCAATTCGGTACGCGCACGGGCAAAGGCATCGGGCTCTCCGGCGATTTCCAAGGGCACTGCGACGTTTTCAAGGGCGGTTAATGTCGGAATCAGGTGGAAGCTTTGGAAAACCACGCCCATATTGCCCCGGCGGAACCGTGCCAAAGCGTCCTCGTCCAATCGGGTCAGATCTTGACCAAGGGCGCCGACACGTCCGCCTGTGGCCCGTTCTAACCCGGCCATCACCATAAGGAGCGAGGATTTGCCCGACCCCGACGGCCCGATCAAGGCAAGGCTTTCCCCGGCTGTCACGGTCAAGGATATGCCGCGCAGAATATCCACCGCGCCGGCATTGCCGTTCAGCCGCAGGTGGACATCTTGCAAATCTAACACAGTCGCCATGAAACCTGCCTTTACCCGTTTTCTCTCATATGGGCTGATCCGAGGCTTGCGCAATGTCACGATCGCGTTTTTGCTGGTCAGCCCTGTCCAAGCCACCACAATTGCCGCTTTGGGCGACAGTTTGACCCAAGGCTACGGGCTTGCGCCCGAAGAGGGCTTTGTACCGCAGTTGCAGGCTTGGCTGGAAACGCAGGGCCAAAGCATCACCGTGCAAAACGCAGGCGTGTCGGGCGATACTTCTGCGGGCGGCCTTGCGCGGCTGGACTGGACCCTTGCACCCGAGGTGCAGGGCCTGATCGTCACCCTTGGGGCCAATGATATGCTGCGCGGGCTAGACCCCGCCCAGACCCGCGCCAATCTGGAAACCATTTTGCAAGGGGCCAAGGCCAAGCACATCCCCGTGCTGCTGATTGGCATTCAAGCTGCGGGAAACTATGGGCCAGACTATAAGGCCCAGTTTGACGCGATCTATCCCGACCTTGCCGCCCAATATCATGTACTGTTCGCGCCGGGCTTTTTTGCCCCCCTTCTGGCCAAAGCCCCCGACCCCGCCGCCCTTACCCAATACCTGCAACCCGACGGATTGCATCCCAGCGCCCAAGGGGTGCAGGTGATAGTTGACGGCATCGGCCCCTTTGTGCTGGACCTGCTCAAGGAAATCCCATGACATTGCTTGATGATCTGCGCGCCCTCTTGGGCCCGGCCCATGTGCTCACCGGCCCCGACCTTGCCAAATACACTGGCGATTGGAGCGGGCATTACCACCCCAACCCCACAGCCGTCGCCCGCCCTGCCAACACGGCAGAGGTGGCAGCGGTGTTGCAATGCGCCGCACGGCACAAAACGCCCGTGATCCCCGTTTCCGGCCTGACCGGTCTTGTGGGCGGGGCGATGACCAACGGCGGCTTGATGTTGTCGGTCGAACGTCTGAACAAAATCCGCGAGATCCGCCCCTCGACCCGCATCGCGATTGTCGAAGCAGGGGTGGTGTTGCAATCGCTGCACGACGCAGCCGAAGCGCAGGGATTGTACTTCCCCCTGTGGTTTGGCGCGCGCGGGTCGGCGATGATCGGCGGGGTGCTGTCAACCAATGCGGGCGGGTCCAACGTGGTGCGCTACGGGTCCACCCGTGCGCTGTGCTTGGGGCTAGAGGTGGTTCTGCCCGATGGGCGGATCTTGAACCTGATGTCGGAACTGCACAAAAACAACTCCGGCTACGATCTGCGGCAAATGTTCATCGGGGCCGAGGGCACGCTGGGCGTGATCACCGCCGCCGTGATGAAACTGGTGCCCCGCCCCAAGGCCTATGCCACAGCAACACTGGCGGCGCGCAGCCTGCCCGATGCGCTAGACCTGCTCAACCGCTTGCAAGAGGCTTCGGGCGGCGCAGTCGAGGCGTTTGAATATATGCCTGCCAGCTATATGCAGCGCCTGTCTGAATGCCGCCCCGATATTCGCCTGCCGTTTGATCGGCGCTATGAGACAAACATTCTGGTCGAAATCGCCGCCACCGCCCCCAAAGACTACACGCCCAAGGCCGACGGCACCGTGCCGGTGGTGGCCCTGCTGGAAGACACTCTTGCGACGCTGATCGAAACCGGCGCTGTCTTGGATGCCGAGATCGCTCAGAACGACGCCCAGCGCCTTGCCATGTGGAAACGCCGCGAGCTGGCGGCCGAAATCACCATCGACCGCCAACCCACGATCGACACCGACATCGCTTTGCCCCTGCATCTGGTGCCCGAATTCTTCACCCGCTTTGAAGCCCGCTTACCGGCTTTGGATTCCGGTGCAGACACGATCAGCGTGGCACATCTGGGCGATGGCAATGTGCATTTCACCGTCTACCCCACCCGCGACGACCCCGCGCTGTATGATGCGGTGGTGGAAGCGGTCGAGGATATTGTGGCCGATCTGGGCGGGAGCTTTAGCGCCGAACATGGGGTGGGATTGTCAAAGCTCAACAGCATGGCACGGCGCAAAGACCCCGTGGCGCTGGATGTGATGCGCGCGGTCAAGGCGGCGCTGGATCCACAGGGGCTTATGAACCCGGGCAAGGTTGTACCGCCGAAAGGGTAAAGCCGCTGCCCGCCCCAAGCCTGATTTTTCGGCGAAAAATCGCGTTGCGCCAAGGGGTCAGCGGGAAGGTGCGTTCATCGGACGCAGCTCGGGCCTTTAGCGCCAAGGCCGCAAGTTCAAATATGGGTCCGAAGCAAACATCAGACATGTTGCAAGATTTTTCGCCGAAAAATCGACTTGCACCCAGCGGTCGGCGGACGAGAGCATTAACAGAACCTGCCCCCCCGAAACGCAGAGCACTTCCCCTGATCGCGCCGAGGCTAACTTAAACCCTTACTTCCCCTTCCAAACCGGATCGCGCTTTTCGGCAAAGGCGCGCGCGCCCTCTAGCTGATCTTCGCTGGAGTAAAGCTTATCCACCGTCACAAGTTGGCGCTTGGTCACGCGGTTGAGCGCGTCTTGAAAGCGCAAGGCCTCGGCCTCACGCACCACTTCCTTGATGGCGGCATAAACCAGCGGCGGGCCGGCTTCCAGCAGGCGGGCCAGATCCCAAGCCTTGTCCAGCAGCGCGGCGGGGGCGCAAATCTCTTTCACGATCCCCCAGCGCAGCGCCTCTTGCGCGTCAAACCATCGGCCTGTCAAAAGCAGGTCCATCGCCACATGATAGGGAATGCGCTTGGGCAGTTTAATCGACGCCGCATCCGCCACCGTGCCTGACCGGATTTCGGGCAAAGCAAAGGTGGCATTATCGCTGCACAAGATCAAATCCGCTGACAGGGCCAGTTCCAACCCGCCGCCGCAGCAAATGCCGTTCACCGCCGCAATCACCGGCTTGTTCAGATTGGGCAATTCTTGCAAGCCGCCAAAACCGCCCACGCCGTAGTCGCCGTCCACCGCATCGCCGCCCGCTGCGGCTTTCAGGTCCCAACCGGGGCAGAAGAATTTCTCACCCTCAGCCCGCAGGATGCACACACGCAGGCTGTCATCATCGCGAAAGGCGCGAAAGGTCAGGCCCATCAGGCGGCTGGTGGCCAGATCGATGGCATTGGCCTTGGGGCGGTCAAGCGTGACTTCAAGGATTGCGCCTTCGCGCCGGGTTTTGATCGGGCCTTGGGTAGACATGTCCATGTCAAACTCTCCTGATAAGGGCATCGACGGCCACGGCACCGTTTTGGCGCACGAGAACCGGATTGATTTCGATTTCTTCAAGACTGTTGTCACTGGCCATCAACGCGCCAAGCTGCACCGCCAGATCGGCCAAGGCCGCCATATCGGCCTTGGGCCGACCGCGGTAGCCATCCAGCAAGGGCCAAAGCCGCAGGCGGCGCAAAGCTGTGAGGATCTCGTCAGGCGAGGCGGGCAGGATCACAGTCACGGTATCGGCCAAAACCTCGGCCGTCACTCCGCCCATGCCTAAAGTTAGGGTCACGCCATAGATCGGGTCGCGCTGCAGTCCCACCAGAATCTCGGCCACAGCGCCGGTGACCATCTCTTCCACCAAATAGCCTGCGGCCCCGACCATCTCGGCCTGCCCCTCCAAGGTGCTCAAGCCCAGCCGCACGGCACCCGCCTCGGTCTTATGAGAAAACCCCAGACCCTTCAGCGCAAAAGGTGCCGTCAACCCCTTGGCGGCAGCCGTGACCCCCGCCAGCGTTGGCGCTGTGGCAGATTTGGGCACGGCGATACCGTTAGCTGCCAGCAGTGCCTTACCCTCGGCCTCGCTCAACAGGCGCGTCTCGCGCGGCGCAAGGGCGGGCAAAGGCCGCCAACCCACCGCTCCCGCGGGAATTTGCGCGGCCTTGATCGCAGCCAAGGCCGTCTCAAGCCCCATCAACACGCACACCCCTTGCGACAAAAGCTTGGCCGCATAGGCTTCGTCAAAGTTCTCGGGCATCGAGGCCACCGGAAAGGCCGGCTTGCCTGTATTGGCCTGCGCGGCCACAATGGCGTCAAAGGCCGGTTGATAGGCTGACGGGTCGCAGCGGTCACCACGGGGCATGTCGATGATGTAGAGGCCCGCATCATAACCCGACAGCATGGTGGTGAACACGTCCGTGGTGCGCGGGCCATCACCCCAGATAAACGTGTGGTAATCCAAGGGGTTGGCGATTGCCACGATCGGGCCCAAGATCTCGCCCAACCGATCACGGATAGGCGCAGGAACCGACGGAAAGTCGATGCCAAAAGGGGCGGCCAAATCTGCCACTAAACCCGCCTCACCGCCCGAACACGACAACGAGCATATCCGCGACCCTAACCCCGTGCCGTGCACATGGAAAATCTTCAGCGTTTCGATCAGTTCGGAAGGCGAGTTGACCTCCGCCACGCCGATCTGGCGCAAAAACGCACTCGACGCTGCCCCGCCCCCGGCCAGCGAGGCGGTGTGCGAGGCCGCCGCCTTCTGCGACAGGTCCGTCTTGCCAGACTTGATCAGGGCAATCCCCTTGCCCAAAGCGCGCGCCTTTTCGGCCAAGGTGGCAAAAGCTGGGGCATCGTCGATGCCTTCAACATAAAGCCCAAGGGCTGTCACACGCGGATCGTCCAGCACAGCGCCCGCAAGCTCGGCCAAGCCCACCACGGCGGCATTGCCCAGACAGGCCACGTAAGCCACGGGCAGACCACGCTTTTGCATCCCCAGATTGATGACGATGTTGGACGACTGGCTGACCAAAGCCACACCAGAGCTGACAGGAACCCCGCCATGCTGATCGGGCCACAGCAAAGCACCATCAAGGTAGTTGATCACCCCGTAACAATTCGGCCCCAAAATGGGCATATCCCCCGCTGCCGCCACCAACTTGGCTTGCAACTCCGGCTCACCAGCCTCAGTCCACCCACTGGCAAAACAAATAGCCCCTCCAGCCCCCATAGCGGAAAGCTGGGCCACCACATCAATTGTGGCAAAGCGATTGACGCCGATAAAGGTCGCATCTGGCACGCCGGGCAAATCGGCCAGCGAGGCATAGGCCTTCAGCCCGCCAATTTCGCCCTTTGTCGGGTGCACTGGCCAAACCTGACCAGAAAACCCCATCTTTCGGCATTGCTCAATCACGTTCAAAGCCCAACCAGCGCCCAAGACGGCGATGGATTTGGGCCGCATCAATCGGTCAAGACGGCTCATCCCCAAACCCCGTATCCCTGCCCCAAGCCGGGGGCCTTCTGCCCCCGGACCCCCGAGGATATTTGGGCACATATGAAAGGGGAAGGAAGCGCCCTGGCCCTGCAGAGCGGGCCTTTCGCCTGATCCAAATTCTTCATCTGATCTCCTTTCATATGTGCCCAAATATCCCGGGGGGTCGGGGGGGCAGCGCCCCCCCCGATTTTTCGCAGAAAAATCGTTATGCGCCCAGTGGGCGCAGCAACTCGCGGCTGATGATATGGCGCTGGATTTCAGAGGTGCCCTCCCAGATCCGTTCAACCCGTGCATCGCGCCAGATCCGTTCGAGGGGCAGTTCCTCCATCAGGCCCATGCCGCCGTGGATCTGGATGGCTTCATCGGCAATCATGGCCAGCACTTCGGTGGCTTTGAGCTTGGCCATCGACATATCCGCCTCGGACACGCTGCCTTGATCGTATTTCCACGCGGCTTCCCGCGTCAGAAGTTCAGCCGCCTTCAATTCCATCGCCATATCCGCGAGTTTGAAGCTGATGCCTTGGAATTTGCCGATCTGCTGGCCGAACTGCTTACGCTCGGCGGCATAAGACAGCGCGTGGCCCATGGCGCGTTCCGCTCGGCCAAGGCAGGTCGAGGCGACTTGCAGACGCGTGGCACCCAGCCAGGAATTGGCTACCTCGAAACCCTTATGCACCTCGCCCAAAATCTGGCGCTTATTCAGGCGGCAATCGTCGAATTCCAGAACGGCGTTGGTGTACCCGCGGTGCGAGACGTTGCGGTAGCCATCGCGCACGGTAAAGCCCTTGGTGCCCTTATCGACAAAAAACGCCGTGATCTTCTTTTTCGGGCCGCGCGGTGTGTCTTCTTCGCCCGTGGCCACAAAGACAATCGCAAAGCCTGCCAGATCGGCATGGCTGATGAAATGCTTGGTGCCGTTCAGCACCCAGTCATCCCCATCAGGCCGCGCATTGGCCTTCATGCCGCGCAGGTCTGATCCGGCGGCGGGTTCGGTCATGGCCAGACAATCCCACGTCTCGCCACGAATGCACGGCATCAGATATTGTTCGCGCTGCTCGGCATTGCCCGCCAGAAGAATGTTCGAAGGGCGCGCCACGCAGGTCCAGTGCAGCGCATAATTCGCCCGCCCCAGTTCTTTTTCGTACAAAAGCCAAGACAACGTATCCAACCCCGCCCCACCCACTTCGGCGGGCATGTTGGCGGCGTACAGGCCTGCGGCGATCGCCTTGGCCTGCACCTCGCGGATCACTTCCAGCGGCAGATGGCCAGTGCGCTCAACCGCCGCTTCAAGCGGATATAGTTCGTTTTCCACAAAGGCGCGGGTTGTGTCGACGATCATCTGCTGTTCTTGGGTCAGGCCGAAATCCATGGCGTGCAACACTTTCCGCTGGTTATTGGGGGTCTATATTAAAGGTCATGCCGTCGACGGCCAGCGCTTGGCCCGACACCATCTTGGCCGCATCTGACGCCAAAAACAGCGCCATATCCGCGACATCTTCCGGATCGGTCAAGCGTTTAAGTGCTGTGCCCGCCGCATAGCCTGCGCGCACCGCATCGGGATGCAAGCTTTTGGCTTGGGCCTCAGCATCAATCACCGCATCAATGCGCGGCCCGTTGACAGACCCCGGGCAGATCGCATTGGCGCGGATGCCGTAGGGGCCCAGTTCCATCGCCACAGTTTTCATCAAGCCAATGATGCCCCATTTCGCCGCCACATAGGGCGCGCGGTACGGCGTCCCGTGCAGGCCAGAGGTCGAGGAGGTGAAGATCATCACCCCCTTTTGGGCCGGTTTCATCAGCCGTGCAGCATATTTCGCCGCCAGCATCGCCCCGTCAAGGTTGACGCCCAAGCACTGGTGCCAGCCTTCCAGCGGCATATCTTCGATGGCAGCCGTTGGTCCTTTGATCCCGGCATTGGCGCACAGCACATCCAGCCCGCCCCAAGATTGGGCGATGTCGGCAAAAAGCACCTCCATCCCCATCTCGTGGCCCGCGTCGACATGGCTGCCCCTGATCCCTGCGGGCAGGGCGGCGATCATCGCCGCATCGACATCGGTCACCCAGACCCTGTAGCCTGCCGCCTGAAAGGCTTTGGCCATCACCAAGCCAATGCCATTGGCCCCCGCCGTGATCAGCACGGTTTTCATTTCTTCTGGCCCACCGCGCGGCCTGCGCCATCGGGAAGCGGCAAGCCTGCATGGGCCGCTGCGATAGCATTCAGCTTGGCCCAAACCTCGGCCGAAGCGGGGACGGTTTTGCCCTGCGTCGTATCGACATGCAGGCAAAGCTGTTCCACCGTGGCCACAACCTCATCGCCCTTGAGTATCCGCACGAAAGAGCGGAAGCGCTTTTCATCCGCCGACAGGATTTGTAGCGTGCCAGTCAAACGGTCGCCCAGTTTCGCCTCGCCCAAATGACGAATATGGGTTTCAGCGGAGTAGTAGGAATGCCCACCCGCCACATAGTCCATCCCCGCGCCGATCAGCCGCAAAAACGCGTCGACTGTTTCGGAATTGGCAAAGTAATAGCGGCTTTCGGTCATATGGCCGTTATAGTCGATCCAGCCGGGCAGAACCTGCATCTGCGCCATAACCAAGGGCGCGCCTTTGGGGGCATCGTCGCTGGCATGAAAAGCCGCCGCACGGGCCGCATCATGGGCCAGAAGCACTTTGCCGGCACCCCAGTTGCGATCCTTTAAAGCACGCAGGAATCCGATCAGGTTCTGGTCGCGAATCCGCTCCAGCTCGCGGATGCCATAAGCGCCGGATTGGGCGTCAGACTGGGTGGCCACCAGATCAACCAAAGCGTCGTTAAACTCTGGCACGTCCATCAGCTTGGTCCAGGGCCATTTCAGCGCAGGGCCGAACTGGGCCATAAAGTGGCGCATCCCTGCTTCGCCGCCCGCCACGCGGTAGGTTTCAAACAGGCCCATCTGGCCCCAGCGCAGGCCAAAGCCCATGCGGATGGCGTCGTCGATTTCCGATGTGGTGGCGACCCCGTCCACCAGCATCCACAGCGCCTCGCGCCAGACAGCTTCAAGGAAGCGATTGCCGATGAAAGCGTCGATTTCCTTTTTCAGAACAAGCGGGAACATCCCGATGTCCTTCATGATCTGCACAGTTTTGGCCACCACCTCGGGTGGGTTCTTGGGGCTGCCCGAAACTTCTGACAGCGGCAAAAGGTAAACCGGATTGAACGGGTGGGCGACGATGATGTTATGGGGGGCGGGAGAGCCTTCCTGAAGGTCAGACGCCTTGAACCCCGAGGTCGACGAGCCGATCAGCACGCCCGGATTGGCTTGCTGCAACTGGGCGTAGACCTTTTTTTTCAGATCAATCCGTTCGGATACAGATTCCTGTACATATTCCGCCCCGTCCACCGCCTCGCCGATCGTGCCGTGAAAGGTCAGCTTGCCTTCGGGTGGCATGGGCACATCCGACAGGGCCGGCAGGGCCAGACGGGCGTTGGACAGAACGGCGTTGATCTTGCGCTCGGCCTGTGGGTCGGGGTCAAACACCCCCACATCCCAGCCGTTCAGCAAGAACCGCGCCGCCCAGCCGCCGCCGATAACGCCGCCGCCAATGATCGCTGCTTTTCTGGTCATGTCACTTCCCCACCGGTGCGCGTTTTTCCAGCTTTAGCTTGGCGCGCACTTCGGCGGGTGTGATCACCCTTGCGCCAAGGTTGGAAATGATGCTGACCGCACGTTCGACCAATTGGGCGTTGGTGGCCAAAACGCCCTTGTCCAGCCAAAGGTTATCCTCCAACCCCACCCGCACATTGCCCCCCGCAAGGACAGATGCTGCAACATAGGGCATCTGGTTGCGGCCAATGGCAAAGGCGCTCCAGAACCAATCGGACGGCACATTGTTGACCATGGCCATGAAGGTGTTCAGGTCATCTGGTGCGCCCCATGGCACGCCCATGCACAGTTGAACCAAGGTGGGTGCGGGGATCACGCCTTCCTTCGCCAGTTCCTTGGCCAGCCAAAGATGGCCGGTATCAAAGGCCTCGATCTCGATGCGCACGCCCGCCGCTGTCATCCGCCGCGCCATATCGCGCAACAGGCCGGGGGTGTTGACCATAACATAGTCAGCTTCGTTAAAGTTCATCGTGCCGCAGTCCAGCGTGCAAATCTCGGGGCGGCAGTCGACCACATGGGCCACGCGTTCGGTGGCCCCCGCCATGTCAGAGCGCGGGCTCATCTGATGCATAGATTCTGAGTTTTCAAAGTAGATATCGCCGCCCATGCCCGCAGTGAGGTTCAACACCACATCCGTGCCCGAATCGCGGATGCGTTCGGTCACTTCGCGGTACAACTTGCCATCGCGGCTGGGTTTGCCGGTTTCGGGGTCGCGCACATGGCAATGCACCACCGCCGCCCCCGCCTTGGCCGCATCAATGGCCGAGGCCGCGATTTGCGCGGGGCTGCGCGGCACATGGGGGCTGCGGTCTTGGGTGCCGCCCGATCCGGTCACGGCACAGGTGATGAAAACTTCGCGGTTCATGGCAAGCGGCATGGGGTCCTCCGGTTAGATTGACGCTAGCATAACGGGCTTGTCACGGCGCGCTTGACGATTTACGAAATCTATATGACGAAAAACGCACAAATCTTTGCGCCCTCGCCGCAGGTCTTGACCTTGGCCCTGCTGGTTCTGCCACAATCCTCGATCCTCGAGGTCGCCTCAACCCTTGATCCGATGCGCTCGGCCAATCGGCATCTGGGGCACGAGGCGTACCGCTGGCGGGTGGTGTCGCCTGACGGGCGGGCGGTGCCGCTCACCTGCGGGATCGAACTGCCTTCCTCCGGCCCCCTTGCGGCGGCAGAGGGGGCGGATGCCTTGGTGGTGATCGCAGGCTTTCGCCAGTCCGAAGTCGCCACCGCGCCCCTGATCCGCGATCTGGCCCGCATGGCCCCGCGCTTTGCCGCCCTAGGCGGGATTGATGCGGCGGCTTGGGTTCTGGCGCGGGCGGGGCTTTTGGCAGGCCACCGTGCCACGGTGCATTGGGAAGACCTCGAAGACCTCGCCGCAGCCCACCCCGAGGTGGATGTGGTACCAGATCGCTGGGTGATTGACGGGAACAGATTTACCGCAGGCGGTGCCGCCCCCGCCGCCGATCTGATGCTGCACCTGATCGGCGCACGCCACGGCCCCGCCTTAGCGCGGCAGGTGGCGGCATCGTTCCTGACCACGCCGCGCCCCGGATCTGACCCCCAAATCGCCCCGCCCCACCCCGCCGATCCACGCCTTGACCCGCGCGTGGCCCAAGCCGTCGCGCGGATGGAGGCGCGGATCGATGCCCCCGAACCCACGGCCCAAACCGCCCGCGCCTTGGGATTGTCACCACGCAGGCTAGAGACGCTGTTTCGCGCCGCCCTGCAAACCACACCCGCAGCTTACGGCGTATCCCTGCGCCTGCAAGCCGCGCGCCGGATGATCACCGACACTCGCCATCCCTTGGCCGATGTTGCCCTGCGCACCGGATTCTCCAGCCCATCGGCCCTCTCGCGCGCCTTTCGCACGCAGTTTGGCATGGCCCCCAGCACCCTGCGCAAAGCCTAAAATCAGCCCGTTCCGCTTAACCCCTTCCTGAACCGCCCCCTTCATCTTGGCGCGAATACTCCACGGGGGTTTGGGGGAGGCAGGCTGGCCCGCCTTGGTGTCGACAAGTGGGCGCAGATGAACGCGATTCCGGCGCGGTTTCACGGGGCTGTCTTGCGCGCGGCAAAAGATCGCGGCGTCGAGATTTCCGCCCAAGCCCTGGTCGATCTGCATGATCGACCAGAGGAGGCCGCGTGATGGGGTTAGGGTGCCTTCAGGACCAAAAGCAAGCTGCCTTTGTCGGTCAGCGCGGCATTGCCCACGTCAGACAAGACGATGCGGATCTCGCCGCGGCGCTTGACATCGAACTGTTCGGACAGTTGATAGGGCGCGCCGTCGACAAAGGCACCCTGCATCGTCACCTTGGCCGTGTCGGCCAAGTCGTTTTGCAAGGTCAGGCTGATCGCCGGATCCAGCTTTTGGTCGGCGTAAAGCTGCATTTCTTTGGGCAAGGCCGCTTTGATCTGGTCGATGCGGTCGCCATCTTGGCGCAAGACCGCGCTGAAGTTGCCCCCCACCGGGATGACCGCGATTTGCAAAGCACTTTGCAGCGCGGCCTTCGCGCCAAGGATCGGCACAGCGACACGGAAGTCGGCAAGGTTTGCCATTCCATCTTCGCGGCAGGCGACAAACTCGGCCGAGGTGAAGCCCTTGAGCAGGGCGGTGGCCACGGCGTCGTGCAGCTCGTCGCATTTGTCTTTGGAGCCGGTTTCAACGCTCAGGGTTGCGGTCGCGTCCAGCGGCGTGCCGGTCTCGGCCACGCCGACCAGATCGGAGGCAAACAGCGTCAGATCAAGGGCGGTTTTGCACGCCGTGAGCGTGGTCAGGGCCAAAATGGCCAAGGGCAGGGTGAGTCGCATTTTAGGCAGTCGCATTTGAATACTCTCCATGAGCAAAAGTGCGGCCTTTGTGCCAGAAAGTGGGCCTTTGATAAAGATGCGCTGGGGTCTGGGGCATGCGCGGGATCGGCACCTTCGTCGTTTTGCTGGTGGTTGTCCTGGCATGGGTCGGGGTGGTGGCTTGGGTTTGGACGGTCTTTGCAGCTTTGCTGCGCGTTTGCCAAGGAAACAATGTTGTGGAGGTCGACGATGAATGACGCGGGGATCAAGGCGCTGTTTGACGCGTTGGTGCGCAAGGCGGGCGGGGTCGATGCGGCGGCGGCGGTGTTTGGCGCGCGCTTTGGGGCTGACCAAAAGGGCACCGTGTCCAAGATCGTGGCGGGCCAATTGCGCGTGCCCTTGATTGGGGCGGTGGCACTGGAAGATGCGGTGGGCGAATATCCCATCACCCTGGCCTTGGGCGAGCGGTTGAACCACCGGGCCGTGGGCGGCGGTGATCTGGCAGAGCTTGCCGCGCAGTCTTTGGAAACCGTCGCGTGCGCGCACGCCCAGATGATCCGCGCCGGTCAGCACGCCCGCGTGAGGTAGGCGCGCAAGGCGCGATCCCCCGCCCGCGCAATGGCCACCGCTTGGGCGGGCGAGATCAGCTTAAAGCGCACCGCATCATTGGGGCGCAGTTGCACAAATCCGTCCAAATCATCAGACACAACCGTAGCAATCTTGGGATAACCGCCCGTCGTGCCATGATCGGCCAGCATCACCGTGGCCAACCCATCCCCCGCCACCTGCACCGACCCGCGCAAAATAGGCTCTGACGGGATGGACAAGGCCCCCACAGGCGTCAAAGATGGCCCCCGCAGGCGCAGGCCCATGCGGTCATACGAATTGGTCAGATAAAACGGCTGCGTCGCCAGATCGTCAAGGCTTTCGGATGAAAAGAAGCGGTCTTGCGGGCCAAGGACGGCGTGGATCAGGGGGCGCGGGCGGGCCCAGATCGGGCAGGGAATAGCCCCCTCTACCGCAGGGAAAGTGCGGGCGTCTTGCACCATCACTTCTTGGCCAGACACCAAAGTGCCCCCTCCCAAGCCCGATTGGCCGTGGGTGGCAGAACTGCCCAGCCACTGCGGGGTGATCAGATGTCCTGCAAAGACCAGATAGGTCCAACAGCCCCAAGGCCCGGGTCGGATCACCAGCCGCTCGCCTTGATGCAGCGTGTGCACCTGCCACGCCCCCAACCGCCGCGCGCCAACTTGCACAATAAACCCCCCGCCCACCGCGGCAAAGGTCACAGACCCGTCGATACAGTCCAAGGCCAGACCGCCCAACGAAATCTCGATGGCCGCAGCCTCGGGCGGGTTGCCAAAGACGGATTGCGCAATGGCAAAGGCCTTGCGGTCCATTGGCCCCGAGGCGGGCACGCCAAAGCGCATCATGCCTAAGCGACCTGCGTCTTGGAAGGTGATGTGCGGCCCGGCAAAGGCCACGCGCAAGCGGGTCACGGCAGGGCCTCGAACTGGGCCTCGGTTAGGCGGTGAAAGCGGATATGGTCACCCACATCAAACAGGAACGGGCGCGCGTCATTCCCCGTCAGCACGCGCGTGGGGGTGCGACCGATGATCCACCAGCCGGTGGGCATGACCAGCGTGGTGATCAGGCACATCGTGCCCGCGATGATGATCTGCCCCGCAGGTACCCCGCGCACGGGGGTGGTTTTGCGGTCAAGCTTCAAAGCCTCTGGCAGGCCGCCCATATAGGCGTATCCGGGGGCGAAACCGTACAGGAACACACGGTAGTCGCCCGCAAGGTGGGCGGCGATCACGGCTTCGGTCGAAAGGCCGGTGCGGCGGGCGACCTCGGCCAGATCAGGGGCGTTTTCGTAGCAGACGGGCACATCCCATGTGGCGGGGGCGCGCGGGGTCAGGGGTTTATCGGCCAAGCGGCGCAGATGGGCTTCGACTTCGGCGTGGTCAGTTTGGATGGGATCAAAATCGACAAGCAGATTGACAAAGGCCGGTGTGGCCTCGCGAAAGCCTTTGAAGGGATGGGCCGTCAGGGCCTGATCCAGCGCCAGAACTTGGGCATGGGCGGCATCGTTGATGGCGGTGCCAAATTCCACAAGCACGGCATGGTCGGCGATGGGACGATACAGGGCCATGGGTCAGACCCGCAAAAAGGGCGCAAGAGTGACCCCCTCGGCCGTCAGGCGCGCGCGGATCTCTTGCGCCATGGCCACCGCATGCGGGCTATCGCCGTGGATGCAGATAGAGTGGGCATCAAGCGCGATCGGGTCGCCGTCGACCACGGGCATCAGGCCCGTATCTATAAATTCCAAAAGCCGCATGGTCGCCACTTTGGCGTCGACGATCATCGCATCGGGGCGGTTGCGCGGCACCAAGCGGCCCGTGGACAGATAGCCACGGTCAGCAAAGATTTCGCTATAGACCGGACAGCCCGCCGCACGGGCCGCTTGGTCCTGACAAGTCCCCGAAATGGCCAGCAGTGCGAGATCGGGCGATATTGCGCGCAGCGCCGCCACGATGGCCTGGGCTACGGCGGGGGTTTCAGCGGCATGGTTGGCCAAGGCCCCGTGTGCCTTGACATAGGCCACTTTGGTGCCCGCCAAAGCGGCCAATCCCATCAAGGTGCCAATCTGGCCCGCCACCATGCGGGTGATCTCTGGCCCCGTCATGGGAATGATACGCCGCCCAAAGCCTTCGCGGTCGGCATAGCCTGGATGGGCCCCCACCGTGACGCCGTTTTGGGCGGCAAGCCTAAGTGTGGCAAACATGGTTTCAGGATCAGAGGCATGGCCACCACACGCGATATTGGCAGAGGTGACAAGCCCCAGCATAGTGGCATCATCGCCCATAGACCAAGGGCCAAACCCCTCGCCCAGATCAGAATTCAGGTCGATGCTGCGCATGGCTCCCCCATTTGCGCTATGCAACACTGGCAAGGCCAAAGATGCAAGGGCGGCGCTGTCAGGCGAAAGTTTGGATATAGGTCCAAGTCGGCACACGGGCATTGCGCGCGACTGAAAAACTTTCGGCATCGCCCAGATACTGAAAACCAGCATTGGTCAGCACGCGGGCCGAACCGGGATTATCCTGAAAAACCTCAGCAAAGATGCTGCGGCTCGATTTGGGGTTGGCGGCGATCAATGCGCGTACCGCTTCGGATGCTATGCCGGTATTCCAAAACGCGGGCGCCACCCAGTAGCCGATTTCTGACTGCCCGCGATTCCATTTGCTGTCATCCATCCGCTTCAGGCTGATCACGCCCAAGACCTCGGCCAGACCGGCGGCACTGCCGTCGATAACCCAGATATCCTCAACCCCGCCCTGTTTCATCGCGCGGGCAACAAAAGCCTCAGATGCGCCTGGGGGCAAAGGATGTGGGATCGTTTGCGTACCTTCAGCAACACGGCGGTCGCCTGCGTACAGCGCAAACAAACCAGCATCTGACCGGCGCACAGGGCGCAGAACAAAGGGACCAGCAGGTATTTCTGGCTGCACATCCGTTTCGGGCCGCGGCAGAGTGACATTCAGCGTCATGGATTGCTCCAGAAAAAAGCGCATGGGGGGTGGGCTTTTATCGACAAGCCCAAAAGCAAAGGGGACCGGCTTTTCAGCCGACCCCCGTTTACAGTCACTTTGTAACGGTTCGGCTTATTCGGCAGCCTCTGCGACGGGCAGAACGGAAATAAAGGTGCGACCCTTCATACCCTTCTTAAAGGCGACACGGCCCTCGACCACAGCGAAGATCGTGTGATCTGTGCCCATGCCAACACCTTCACCAGGGAACCAAGTGGTGCCGCGCTGACGGCAAATGATATTGCCCGGAATAGCGGCCTGACCGCCAAACAGCTTTACGCCCAAACGGCGACCAGCCGAGTCGCGACCGTTGCGGGTTGAACCGCCTGCTTTCTTGTGTGCCATCGGGGATTACTCCTTCGCAGCGAAATTGTGGGCAGCGCGGCGCGCGGCGGCCGTACCGGTCGCAGCAGCCACACCTGTGGAACCAGCGCCCGAAGCAAGAACCTCGGTCACGCGAACAAGTGTCCACTGCTGACGGTGGCCCTTGGTGCGCTGGGACGAATGCTTACGACGGCGCTTGACGAAGTGGATCGTCTTTTCGCCTTTGATCTGGTCGATCACGTCGGCCTGAACCGCGGCACCCGCCACCAAAGGCGCGCCCACGGTCAGCGTTTCGCCACCAACCATCAGAATTTCATTGAACTGGATCTTGTCACCAGCAATGGCAGCCAGCTTTTCCACACGCAGAACGTCACCCGCCCGCACGGTGTATTGCTTGCCACCGGTCTTGAGGACCGCAAACATAGTTCTTCCTTTTCTCTCTCCGCGCTCTTCGGCCCCCAGATAACTGGGTGTTTACAGGTTGCCCCGCCTTCGAACTGCGCGCCCTTTTGGGACATCTTAAACATACCACCGCGCAGCCATGTGACTGTTCCGGATGTAGCATATGTCCCGGAAGGCGGCCTCGAGTCAAGCATCCTTTTGTCTGCAACACGCTGCAATATTTATCCGCATCCTTACCCAATTTCGGCCTTGCTCTTAGCCCGACCCAAGGCTACACCGCGCCACACAAAAGATCACAGGCACGGAGAGGTGGCGGAGTGGTCGATCGCGCCGGTCTCGAAAACCGGAGTGGGTTCACGCCCACCGTGGGTTCGAATCCCACCCTCTCCGCCAATACACATTGAAATCATTGGATAATTTATGTTTTTTTAAAACTTACCCCCTTACCTACCCCCTTTCCCCAAAACGATGCTTTTCTAGGGTGGGTCAAGACCGACTCTGATCAGCGGCTACATGAATAACGGCCGACCGCTTTAGTCGATGAGAAAAACATTGCGCCGTAGATTAGCCCAGCGTCCCCCTTAGAAAATCAGCACATCCGTGTAAGCCAGCGTCGGGTGATTATCCAACACCCCGATTTGAACCGCTGCCCCAGAACCGTTGCCATCTTTGTCATAGTAAAGGGTACCGGTGGTCGTGTTGTAGATAACCCGATCCGTGGAAAGGTGGCCCTTGGTGGCATCGGCAGCAGCATAAAACGCGGTCGATCCAATAGTCCCTACTGCGCCCAACGCCGTGAATATGGCCTTAGACAGGCTGATGCGATCGCTGGCGGTCGTGAAGTCTGTGATGTGGTCGATCCCTGTGAGCTGGTTGAATACAAAGGTGTCAGCACCTGCACCCCCTGTGAGGGTATCATTACCTGCACCACCCGTCAGGCTGTCGATGCCGCCTCCGCCGATAAGGCTGTCATTCCCGAGGCCACCAACCAGCGTGTCAGCCCCAGCGCCACCCGTCAGTGTATCAGCAAACTTTGATCCGGTCAGGGTCGTCGCAGCCCCCGTGTTGGTCACGTTGTAACCAACAGAACCACCCGTCACAGCCCCTAGGTTCACAGCAAACCCCGCCGAGGTCAACGTGGCCGTACCCGCATTGGTCGTGCCTGTGGTCGCAGTCCACGACGCTGTTACGGTGGCATTGGCTGTTGAACTGGCCGCAACGGTAACGATATCCCCACCGCTCAGATCGGTGATCGCATCGGTGCCTGAGGCCACGGTGAAGGTATCGTTGCCCGCTCCGCCCGTCAGGCTGTCGCTTCCTAAGCCGCCAACAAGGACGTCATTGCCAGCGCCACCGCTCAGCATGTCATTGCCACCACCACCCGTAAGGGTATTCACCCCAGCATTGCCGGTGATTGATACAGCACTGCTGAGCAGTGCCGCATTTACGTTCAAAGCCGTGGTGCCCGTGGTAACTGCCGGAGTGGCAATGCCTGTGCCGATCACAACATTCTCGACACTTACCCCTGAAGTGAGCGATAG
>CANIKY010000049.1 GCA_947468085.1 Paracoccaceae bacterium
CAGTTGCGCGTGATCGTGCCTGCCGTGGAAAACGCCATCTCGGGCAATGCGCTGCGGCCCAAAGACATCCTCACTTCACGAAAGGGCCTGACGGTCGAGGTGAACGACACAGACGCCGAGGGCCGCTTGGTCTTGGGCGATGCATTGGCTTGGGCAGAGGAAGAGCCGTCCGACATGATCGTGTCCATGGCCACCCTGACGGGTGCGGCCCGCATCGCCGTTGGCCCCGACCTTGCCCCCTACTACTGCAACGACCCCGCCGTGATCGCAGCGTTGGAGGCGGGGGCCACAGCGGCCTTTGATCCGGTCTGGCGGCTGCCCTTCCATGACGCTTACGAATCCATCATCGAACCGGGCATCGCCGATCTTGATAATGCGCCGGGCTGGGGCTTTGCAGGGTCGGGCACAGCCGCGTTGTTCCTGCGCCGCTTTGTCGACAACCCGCGCTATCTGCACTTTGACATCTACGCCCACACGCCGTCCGACCTGCCAGCCCGCCCCAAAGGCGGGGTGGGCCAAGGTGCGCGCGCCGTTTTTGCCGCCCTACCCGCCATCTTGGGCCTGTGAATGGACCGCCGCCTTACACCGGCCACAGCCCGAATCGCCCATATCTCGCTGCAAGGCCAGATGGACGCGCCCGCCTTCACCGCCGGTGAGAGGCTGCAAATAGCCGTCCCCTTGGTCGACCTCCTCCAAAGCCCCCACGGCCCGCGCGAGCGGCAGCTTTGGCTGGGCGAGGATTTTACCGTCATCGACCGCATGAAAGGCCACGCTTTCGGTTTTGCCGCCAAAGACGGCTATTGCGGCTGGCTGCCCGAGGGGGCGCTGGAACAAGGCCCGCCTGCCACACATTGGGTGGCCTCCACCGGCACGCATCTTTATTCCAAGCCTAAGGCCAGTTCGCAAAACCTAAGCGATCTGCCCATGGGCGCGCGGGTTGCGGTGCTGGATCAGGTCGGCACTTATGCCCAAACGACACAGGGCTTTGTGCCCGCACCCCATCTGCTGCCCTTGGGCACCTACCTGACCGATCCGGTCGCTGTAGCTGAAATGTTCCTGCACAGCCCCTACCTTTGGGGCGGCAATTCGCGCGCGGGGCTGGATTGCTCGGGCCTGGCCCAACTCGCCCATTTGGCCTGCGGAATTGCTTTGCCCGCCGATTCAGACCTGCAAGAAAACTTTGGTTCAGTGGTGCAAGGCGACTTCCAACGCGGAGACCTGTTGTTCTGGAACGGCCACGTCGCCTTGGCCGTGGACAGCCAGCGCCTGATCCATGCCAACGGTAACACGATGTCGGTGGCCTACGAAGACATAACCGCCGCCATCGCCCGCATCCAGCAGGCCGAAGGCGCCCCATTGCGCAGCCACCGCCGCCTTTAATCGACCAGCCGCACCGCCTTGGGCTCTAGCACGCGCAGCACTTGGGCCAGATCATGGCCTCGGCGCAAGATGCGCCCATCCATGGCCACAACCGAAAACATCCCCTGCTTAGCCCGCATCGCAGGGCGCTTTTCCACACGGTACAGCGGCATTTCCGATGTGCGGCGGAAAATCGAAAAGACAGCAAAATCGCGCAGGGTAGATATGCCATAATCGCGCCACTCTCCTGCCGCCACCATCCGTCCATAGAGCGAAAAGATCACCCCAAATTCACGCCGGTCAAAGCACACCTGTTCGGGCGGATGTTCTGCTGGAACAAAAGGGGTGGTCACCAACTGCGTCATGTCACAAGTTTATCGCGCAACCGTTACAAATCAAGCCCAAGCTTAGGATGATTGCTTACCTTGCGACGGTTCAGCTGCGATGCGCGGGCAAGTCCGGCGTTACAAAAACCCCGGCGCTAAGGTCACAATCCCTGTCTCTTTGCCGCGCCAATTGGTCTGCACGGCATTTAGCCGCTTCTTGGCATAGGGGTGGTTTGCATCCAAAGCCCCAAGCCGCACCAGCAAGGCCGTCATGACCGCGTCTGAGGCCCGGTAGCCGCCGTCAACGATTTTGATCGCAATGCCACGCTTGATCTGCGGTAAAATGGCGATGTGCACCGCCTCTGCACCGCCCTTTATCGTGACCTTGCCATCCATAGCCCGCATCAATTCGGTATCGGTACCGGTATCGCCCGCCACCAGTTCGGGAAACTGCGCCATAGCGCGGGTCAAGCGGTGCATCGCTTGGTCGCGCCTGTCGCCGCCGCCCGTGGCACCTGCAAACCGCCCCATCGCCCGCGCCAACCCATGTATCGAGGTGGCAAAGTTGGGGGCAGAGCAGCCGTCCACTCCCCAGCCTGCACTAACTTCCCCTGTGGTCTCTTCAAAGGCAGATTTGACCATCACCTGCAAGGGATGGCCATGTTCGACATATTCCGAATGACCCTTGATATGGCGGTTCATCGTCAGAAAGCCGGAATGCTTGCCCGAGCAGTTGTTGTGATACTGGCAAGGCCGCTCTGCGGCGCGGATCAGGCGGTCGCGCTCTACCCTATCGGAAGGCTCATGTGATCCGCAGCGCAGGTCGGCCTCGCCCATGCCCAGACCTTCCAGCCATGCGGTGGCCATTTTGACATGCAGCGCCTGCCCGTGATGGCTGGCACAGGCAAAGGCCAACTGTGCCTCAGTCAAACCCGCCGCATCTGCGGCACCACTTTCCACCAAAGGCAGCGCTTGGATCATCTTGCAAGATGATCGCGGGAAGATCACCTGATCTGGATTGCCCCAAGAGTCGACAATCGCACCTTTTTCGTCACAAATGACAGCATGGCCCGCGTGATAGCTTTCCAAAAGCCCACCTCGCCACGTTTCCACCATGGTCAGTGCCTGTCGGTTCATCATCTTCCTTGCCTTTCATCTTGTCTTGGCGAAAAACTGCCCATGGGGCTTTCGCAAAAGTCCTATTATCGGTTAATGGTGCAATACAAAGTGAACCTATCCCACGCCACAGAAAAAGCTTCTGAAAAAGGCACGGGTCAGGTCGAAGGGTTTTGGAGGCTGACACGATGACAAATCGGACACTGCGTGGCGCACTTGGGTTTGCGGTTGCCCTAACAACGTTGGCCCAACTCGCCACACCAAGTTTGGCGCAAACAACGGCTGCAACCTCTGACAATCCGGGCACACCCAAAACCGCTTGGGCCGTGTTTGCCGAAGGATCGCCCAAACTCTGCTGGGGCGTGTCCAAGCCTAAAGAGACAGTGAACACCCGCGATGGCAAAGAGGTGTCGGTCAAACGCAGCGACATTTTGTTCTTCGTCACCTTCCGCCCCGGTCAGGCCGTGGGGGAGACGTCTTTTGCCGGCGGCTATCCTTTCGCAGAAGGTTCTACCGTCGACGTGGTGATCGACGGTGCTAAATTTGCGATGAAAACCAAAGGCGAATACGCTTGGGCCGCCAACAGCGAGGAGGACACCAAACTTTTGTCGGCAATGCAAAAAGGGGCCGAGGCCACTTTGACAGCGCGGTCTGGCAAGGGCACGCAGACAAAAGACACCTTCAGCCTTTCCGGCTTTACCGCCGCGATGACCGATGCCGAAAGCCGGTGCAAATAAGGGTGGTGCATCCCAGTCCTGGCCACCTGCGGGCTGGTTGCATCCTGTGACACAGTGGTGGCCTTTGACGGCAACCACTGCTATACGGACCGATCAACCCGCGAGACACTTTGCATGACCACAGCCTATGCCCCGATCACTCAAGATGTTTTGACCCTGCCGCGCAAGCTGGCCGAAGGGGGCAAAACGAATATCATCGGTCTCAGCCGTGACGCGCTTCGCACCGCCCTGATCGCTGCCGGAACGCCAGAAAATCAGGCGAAGATGCGCGTGGGGCAAGTTTGGCAATGGGTCTATTACTGGGGCCTGCGCGACTTTATGGCGATGAGCAATCTGGCCAAAGACTACCGCATCCTTTTGGCCGAAAACTTCACTGTCGAGTTACCCGAGGTTGTTACCCGCCAAATCTCTGCCGACGGCACGCGCAAATATCTCGTGCGCATCGCGGGCGGGCACGAAGTTGAGGTGGTCTATATCCCCGAAACCGACCGCGGCACCTTGTGCATCTCTTCGCAAGTCGGCTGCACGCTGACCTGCAGCTTTTGCCATACCGGCACACAAAAACTGGTGCGCAATCTGACGGCCTCTGAAATTGTCGGCCAAGTCATGCTGGCGCGCGATGATCTGGGCGAATGGCCGGTCAAGGGCCAGCCCAAGCCCGAGGTGCGGCTGATCTCAAACGTTGTCTTGATGGGCATGGGTGAGCCACTGTATAACTTTGAAAACGTCCGCGATGCGATGAAGATCGTGATGGATGACGAAGGCATCGGCCTTGGCCGCCGCCGGATCACCTTGTCGACCAGCGGCGTTGTCCCAGAAATTGCCCGCACGGCGACTGAGATTGGCTGTCTTTTGGCCGTGTCCTTCCACGCCACCACCGACGAGGTGCGCGACCAACTGGTGCCCATCAACAAAAAGTGGAACATCGCCACCCTGCTGGATGCCCTGCGCGCCTATCCCGGCCTGTCCAATTCTGAACGCATTACCTTTGAATATGTCATGCTGGACGGCGTGAACGACACCAAAGAAGACGCTCACCGTTTGGTCGACCTGTTACGCGGCATTCCGGCCAAGGTGAACCTGATCCCCTTCAACGAATGGCCCGGAGCACCCTATAAACGCTCGTCCGGCAACCGGATTCACGCCTTTGCCGACATCATCCACAACGCCGGCTACGCCTCGCCCATCCGCACCCCGCGCGGCGAGGATATCATGGCCGCCTGCGGTCAGTTGAAATCGGCCACCGAAAAACAGCGCAAATCCGCGCTCAAGGCTGTGCCCGCTGCCGAATAGGCTTTCGCGCGGGGATCAAAAGGTTCACAAGGGGAAAGTCCGGGCATGGCCTCGGTTCCTTACAGCGGAAGCTGCATCTTGAGCCCTGCCGTCCCTCTGGCCTGCTTCATGGGCCTTTGAATGAGCGCTGACCCCGATACAGATCAGTCCCGTCAGGACAGTGCCCGCGCTTGGGTTGTAAAATTAGCCCGCTACCGCGAGCCGTCGACGTGGCGCAGTCTGTTTGAACTGGCCGTGACGCTGGTGCCTTTTGTCTTCCTATGGGTGCTGGCATGGGCCGCGCTGGATGTATCAGCTTGGCTGTCGCTGGCCATTGCCGTGCTGAACGGCGGGTTTTTGGTGCGGATCTTTATCATCCAGCACGATTTGGGCCATGCCTCTTATTTCGGCAACCGCACCGCCGCTGATTGGCTCGGTCGCGCCTTGGGCGTGTTGACCCTGACACCCTATGACGTGTGGCGGCGCACCCATGCGATCCATCACGCGCATCATGGCAATCTTGATCATCGCGGCATCGGCGATGTGCTGACGCTGACGGTGGATGAATACCGCGCCCGCAGTGCTTGGGGGCGGCTGATGTACCGGCTGTATCGCCACCCCGTGGTGCTGTTTGTGCTGGGGCCAAGCTATTTGTTTATCGTTCAAAACCGCTTGCCCGTTGGCCTTATGTCCTCGGGCTGGCGTTATTGGGTCTCTGCCATGGGCACCAACGCGTTCATCGTGATGATCGTCAGCCTGATCCTGTGGCTGGATGGCCTTATGCCGCTGTTGTTGATCTATATCCCCACCTCAGTCATCGGGGCAACGATCGGGGTGTGGCTGTTTTACGTGCAACACCAGTTTGAGCAAACCCATTGGGCCGAAACGCCCGATTGGCAGATCCATGATGCAGCCCTTGAAGGGTCGTCGCATTACAAACTGCCGCGCCCCTTGCAGTGGATGACGGGCAATATCGGCATTCACCATGTGCATCACCTCTACAGCCGCATCCCGTTTTACCGCCTGACCGAAGTGCTGGCCGACCAGCCCGCGCTGGCGCAGGCGCAGAAGTTGACAATCCGGCAAAGCATTTCTTGCGTGAAGCTGAAGCTGTGGGATGAAAAAACCAAGCGCTTGCTTAGCTTTCGCCAGATGACCCGTCTTTACGGGCCCGCCTGAGCGTTTTCATACTTGCTCAAATATCCAAAAAGCGACGCGCGATCGCAGATCACGACGGTTCAGAATGGGAACAAAAAGCCCGGCCACTTGCCGGACTTTTTGCTTGGCTTAGGCCTTCAAAACGCCATTTGCCTTTGCGGTGAAGGTGGCAATGTAATCCATCAACCCCGGCGACAGCGCATCAGAGGGCGGCAAGCCAAGGTCGTTCAGCCTAGCGCGAATGCCGTCCATTTTGGCAGGATCCGTACCGCCTTCGATCACCGAAGACACAAAGGCCGCAAAGGTCGGGGCCGCCCAGCCGGTACCGCCAAGTTCGGTGTGAATAAAGCTTAGGCCCGTGAAGGGATGGTTGGGCCGTGTGACAGGCCCATGCATGTGCACCCCGCATTCGCTGCAAGCATGGCGCTGGATCAGCGCCGCGGCGTCAACCACCTTCAGCTTGTTGGCGTTCTTGGTGACGCGCACCTTGTCGGAAGTCACAACCGCCACCTGCGAAAACGCAGCCCCGGCAGGCTTCCAGCACTTGGTACAACCGCAGACATGGTTGTGCAGACAATCACTGCCGATCTCGACCATGACCGGATCTTTGGGGCAATGGCAGGTCAATGTGGCACCGGCAAAGCCGGACGTGCCGGCTTTGACACCGTGGTCGACGGCGGGGTGAATGGAAATTTGGGCCAAAATGGCCTCCCTGATGTGATCCGGAGCGCTTGATCGCGCCGCCGTCTGCGACGCTACGGCCAAAGCCCCTCAACAAGCGAGTCTTTTGTATGTCTTGGCGCAGAGGGGGTCTGCTGCTAGCGTGGTGCGATGTTCCTGCTCAACGCCCAAGCCCGCCGCCTTTTTCTGCACCGCCACGCCTTGGCAGAGCCGCCCACCGGCCCCGCCAGTGGGCCAGCGCTGGCCGTATTGGTGGACCGTTTAGGTTTTGTGCAGGTTGATAGCATCAACACCGTGGAACGCGCCCATCACATGATCTTATGGTCGCGGCGGCAAAGCTATAAGCCTGCCGACCTGCACCGCCTGATCGAACAAGACCGCACCCTATGGGAGCATTGGACCCACGACGCCGCCATCCTGCCCACGGCCCTGCACGGCCATTGGCACCACCGTTTTGCCAGTGATGCCATCCGATTGCGCACGCATTGGGCCAACTGGTTCCGCCCCGGATACGAGGCCCTGTTGGAACAAACCCTTCGCCGGATCGAAGCCGAAGGCCCCTTGACCACCGCCGATGTTGGCGCGGGAGAGGCGCGCGGTTCTGGCGGTTGGTGGGACTGGCACCCCTCAAAAACCGCGCTGGAATGGCTGTGGCGCACGGGGCAGCTGGCCATCACGCGGCGCGAGGGTTTTCGCAAAGTCTATGATCTGACCGAGCGGGTGATACCTGAGGCCCAACGCGCACCGAAAGGCGACCGCGCACATATGATCCATTGGGCCTGTTTTGCGGCCCTTGACAGGCTTGGCTTTGCCGATGCGGGCGAATTGCGCGCCTTTTGGCATCTGATCACCCCGCAAGAGGCCAAACACTGGGCGCAAGCCACCCTTAAGCAGGGCGAGATTGCACTGGTTGAGATTGAGGGCGCAGATGGCCGCCGCAAACAAACCCTCGCGCGCCCAAATGTGGTTCAAGCGGCGGCTGAGGCCCCCGAACCACCGCCGCGGCGCATCCGCATCCTGTCGCCCTTTGATCCCGCCCTGCGCGACCGCGCGCGGGCTGAGTTTTTGTTTGGCTTTCGCTACCGGATCGAGGTTTTCGTGCCAGAAGCCAAGCGCCAGTATGGTTACTATGTCTTCCCCGTCTTGGAGGGCAGCCACCTGATTGGTCGGGTAGACGTCAAAGCCTTTCGAGACCAATCCACCCTGCGCCTGCGCGCCTTTTGGCCCGAAAAAGGCGTCGCACTGACCGCAGCCCGTTTGCAGCAGCTGGACGCCGAATTGGACCGATTGGTGACATTCGCTGGGTGTGATCGGGTGGAACGTGCCGACGACTGGCAGCGCGCGACCTTGGCATAAGGATGAGTATTTGGGCCAAGATGAATGGGGGGTTAAAGCCCGCCAAGGCAGGCTGCCATCAGGGGTGAGTGCGGATCAGCAAGGCCGTCTATCACGTTGAAATGATGCTGCTTGGGGCCGACTGTCCAATCGCAGGCCCAAGCTTCAGACAGCGTGCGTGCTTGCCAAAGAAAGGCAGGGCGCTCGGCCCCGCCGACCCAGACATGGGCAGAGCAGTTAGAGCGCAGGGCGAGGCGGGCGGGGCTTTCGCGGGCCACTTCGTCCGCATCCAGCCGCAAATCGGCGTTCATGGCGGTTTGACGTAGCGGTTCCAGTTCTGCCAAGGGCGAGATTGGGACCACACGGCGCACCGTTGGCAGCGCCTGATCGGCGCAGCCCATGCGGGCGGCGAGATGACCACCAGCGGAATGGCCCGTCACGACCACGGGGCCCGCGATCAAGGCTGAGGCGGCGCGGGTAGCTTGGGCAATCTCTGCCGTGATCTCGGATAGGCGGGCTTGGGGGGCCAAAGTATAAGAGGGCATAGCGCAGGCCCATCCACGGCCCAAAGCCCCGGCCGCCAGATGCGACCAAGTTTCCCGCCCAAAGGCCAGCCAATAGCCGCCGTGGATAAAAACCAGCAGCCCCTTGGGCTGGCCTTGGGGATAAAACAGATCAAAACGCTGGCGCGGTTCGGTTCCATAAGATTGATCCAACACGGCGCGGGGCCCAAGGCTTTCCCGAAAGTCCTGCGCTGCGGCGGCCCAGCGGGGCGGATAGGCATCTGCCCCTAAAATTAAGGCGCCGTTCTGGTAGGCTTGGTCGATGTCCTGCATATTGCGTCCCTTAGTCTTTCGTTTCGATCACTCACCCAGAACTGGACTTTTGCCTGCACCTCCTTCATTGCAATCACAACGAGATTTGGAGGCCCAACGATGCTTGATTCCGTAACCGATCTGCTTGGCATGCTTAAAGACCCAACCCTGTTGCCCAACAAGGCCTATGTGGCGGGCGAATGGGTGGATGCGGCCGATGGCGCGACCTTTGCCGTCACCAACCCCGCGCGCGGCGATGTCATTGCCCGTGTGCCCGACCTGACGCGCGCCGATGCCGCCCGCGCTATCGCAGCCGCCGACAAAGCACGCCACGAATGGGCGGCGCGCACCGGCAAAGAACGTGCGGCGATTCTGCGCAAGTGGTATGACCTGTGCGTGCTAAACCAAGATGACCTTGGCACGATCCTTACCGCCGAACAGGGCAAACCCCTGGCCGAGGCGAAGGGTGAAGTGGTTTACGGCGCAAGCTTTATCGAATGGTTTGGCGAAGAGGCCAAGCGCATTTACGGCGAAACCATCCCCGGCCATCAGCGCGACAAGCGCATCACAGTGATCAAGCAGCCAATCGGCGTGGCGGCATCCATCACGCCGTGGAACTTCCCCAACGCCATGATCGCGCGTAAAGTGGCCCCGGCCTTGGCCGCAGGTTGCGGCTTTGTGTGCCGCCCTGCCGCTGAAACGCCGTTGTCAGCCATTGCTTTGGCCGTTTTGGCCGAACGGGCCGGCGTTCCGGGCGGGGTGTTTTCGGTGATCACCTCCAAACGCTCGTCCGACATTGGCAAAGAGTTCTGCGAGAACCCTGCCGTGCGCAAACTGACCTTCACCGGATCAACCGAGGTGGGCCGCATTCTGCTGCGGCAGGCGGCAGAACAGGTTCTGAAATGCTCGATGGAACTGGGCGGCAATGCGCCCTTCATCGTGTTTGACGATGCCGATCTGGACAAGGCCGTTGAAGGGGCGATGATCTCAAAGTTCCGCAACAATGGCCAAACTTGCGTCTGCGCCAACCGGATTTATGTGCAAGCAGGGGTCTATGACGCCTTTGCCGAAAAGCTATCGGTGGCCGTGCAAAAGATGGTGATTGGCGATGGGATGAAGGCGGGCACCACCACCGGCCCTTTGATCAACGAATCAGCCGTTGAAAAGGTGCAAGAGCATATTGCCGATGTTCTGGCCTCAGGCGGGAAGATCCTGACGGGCGGCAAGCGTCACGCCTTGGGCGGCACGTTCTTTGAGCCGACCGTGGTGACGGGCGTCTTGCCCACAGCCAAGGTTGCCACCGAGGAAACCTTTGGCCCCTTGGCACCCCTGTTCAAGTTCGACACGGAAGAAGAGATCATCGCGCGGGCCAATGACACGATCTTTGGCCTCGCCTCATACTTCTACTCTCGCGACATCGGCCGGATCACCCGCGTGCAAGAGGCGTTGGAATACGGAATGGTGGGGGTCAACACCGGCCTGATTTCAACCGAGGTCGCGCCCTTTGGCGGTGTAAAGCAATCCGGCCTTGGCCGCGAGGGCAGCCACCACGGGATCGAAGACTATCTGGAAATGAAATACATCTGTCTGTCGATCTGAGGCTTGTTTTGCATTCGCCTTTGTCGCCAATCTCGGCGACAAAGGCGAAAATGTTTTGTAGAATGGTCACCTAAACCAAAGGAACCATTCCATGCAAACCATCCATAAACTTCCCCCCACCTCTGGGTCTAACCCCATCACCGACGATCTGGACGGCTGGGTCGTCACCGCCGGCACGCCAAAGATGAAAACCTGGGTGCTAAACACCTCGGCTGCGGGCGACATGATGTCGGGCATCTGGGAATGCACCAAGGGCACCTACCATGCCACATACACGGCCTATGAATATGTCGTGCTGATCGCAGGCCGCATCACCATTACGCCGGATGGCGGAACACCTGTGATAGTACAGGCGGGCGATTCCTTTGTGGTCGAGCCGACCTTCAAGGGAACATGGGTCATCGAGGAAGATGTGCGCAAGCACTTTGATTTCCGTTTGAAATAATAGGCTTAGCCCAACTTTCAGGGCCTTGTTATCGCCTAGCAAGGCCCTGATTTTGCCTATCTGCCCCCCAAGCCCCATGTTCGGTTCAAGGCAAACGCCACAGGAGGTTCTGTGACATTGGCCCATCAGCCACCCGAAAGGATCACGACATGGTTACGCTTTTCTCCTCTGTCAAACGCGCTTTGATTTCCGGCTCTGTCGCTTTGGCGCTCTTGGGCACCTCAGGGGCCCCCGCCTTGGCTTGGGGCCAGCGCGAGCAAGATTTCACCAAGGGTGCACTGACGGTGCTGTTGCTGGGGGCCATTGTGAAGGACGCGCGCCAACACAATACCCAAGAAGTGCAACCGCAGGTCTATTACCCCGAGCAGCCGCGTCCTGTGTATCATCAGCCCGTCTATCAGCCACCAGTCTATCACCAGCCTGTTCAAAGCTACTATGCAACACCCGCAGCTCAGGCGTTTCAGTCCTACACAACCGGAGAACGCCGCCGGATCCAAGCGGCTCTTGCCAACTATGGTTATTACGTTGGCTATGTTGACGGCAGCTTTGGCCCCGGCACCTATCGTGCGATCACCGCCTATGCCCGCGAGTCAGGCCAGATGGCCATGCTGGAAACGCGCGGCGGCGTTTATGGGTTGCTGGATGGCTTGATCTACTGACGGCCGCCGTTCAGGCCCCGTGTTTTTGGCGAAGTGCCAAGGGCACGGGGCCACCGGTCGCCCAATCCAGCAGGCTGACCGTATGCACCACCGGCACACCTGCCTCTTGCCCGATCTGGATCATGCAGCCCAGATTCCCCGCCGCAATCACATCAGGCTTGCGCGCCATCAGGGTTTTCACCTTGCGCTGGCGCAACTGGGCTGAGATTTCGGGTTGCAAAATGTTATAGGTCCCCGCCGATCCGCAGCACAGATGGCTGTCAGCGGGTTCGCTGACCTTAAAGCCTGCCTGAGCCAGCAGGTCTTTGGGCAGCGTTTTGATCTTTTGGCCATGCTGCAGCGAACAGGCAGCATGATAGGCCACCGCCAGCCCTTTGGAGACCGTCTTGGGCAGGCCAAGCGCCGCAATCACCTCGGTTACATCACGGGCCAGCCCTGCCACTTGGGCGGCATCGGCTGACAATGGGTCTTGCGCCAAAAGGTGGCCGTAGTCCTTGATCGTCGACCCGCAGCCAGAGGTGTTGATGACCAAGGCATCCAGCGGCCCCGCGCGGTGCGCTGCCATCACCGCCTGCACCATGCGACGCGCCTTGGGCAAAACGGCAGTCTCTTGCCCCATATGCAGCGGCAAAGCGCCGCAGCAGCCCATGTTGGGGGGTACCACCACCTCGGCCCCAAGCCGTGTCAGCAGGCGGATCGTGGCATCGTTGATCTCGGTATCCAGCGCCTTTTGCACACAGCCCGTCATCAGCGCCACGCGCATTTTGCGCGGGCCAAGGGCCGCGAAAACCTGCGCGTCATCGTTGCGGCTGACGGGGGGCAGGGTTTTGGGCACCAAGGCCAGCAAAGCTTGCACCCGCGCATCAGGGATCAGCCGCGCCAAAGGCCGTGTCAGGCGAGCGGCGAAAACCGCCAGACGAAAGCGGGTTGGGTAGGGCATCACCGCCACCAGCACCGCACGCAGCGCCCTGTCCATCCACGGGCGGCGATAGGTCTTTTCGACATGCGCACGACCCAGTTCAATCAGATGGGCGTAATCCACGCCCGAAGGGCAGGTCGTGGTACAAGCCAAACAAGACAGGCAGCGGTCGATATGCTTGGCCGTCTTGGCATCGGCCGCACGGCCAGATTCCAGCATTTCCTTGATCAGGTAGATGCGGCCCCTCGGGCTGTCGAGCTCATCGCCCAGCACCTGATAACTGGGGCAAGTTGCGGTGCATAAGCCGCAATGCACGCAGGCGCGCAAGATCTTGTTCGCCTCGGCCAGTTTCGGGTCGGCCAGTTGCGCATCGCTGAAGAAGGTTTGCATCAGCCCATGATCCCTGCGTTCAAAATCCCCTTGGGATCAAACTGCGCGCGAAGCGCGCGCGACAGCGCCGCAACCCCCGCCGCTTCGGGTGCAAAAGCCGCAGCGCCACGGCCGCGCATCAAGGTCGCATGGCCCACCCCCGCCACAGCGCCCCTGATGAGGGCCGCGCCCGCATCGCCCACACCTTGCACGGCAATCCAGATCAAGCCACCGCCCCAATCAAACGTCGCCTGATGCGCCACACCCGCCAAGGCCCCCACAACCCCTTCAGCCGCGGTAGGCTTGCAAGACACGCGCCACAGCGCCCCATCGTCTAGCCCGTGCGCATCGCGCACCCCAGCCCACAGCGCATCGCCCGCCGTTTCTACCCAATCCCCGCCCAGCAGCGCCTTCAGCGCCGCCGCGCGGTAGCGCACCGATGCCTCCATCCCCTCGACCCGCAGGGCCGCGCCAAAGGGTCCATAAGCCGCGCCCGACACTTCAAACGGCGACCCAAGCGCGCGGCGCAGCAAGCCCAACCCCGCGCTTAAAGGCACCTGCGTTTGCAAGGTCACCGCGCATTCCGGCACGGCTTGCAGCTTGAACGCCACTTGGGTGATGACGCCCAAGGTGCCATGACTGCCCGCCATCAGCTTGACCAAATCCAGACCGGTGACATTCTTCATCACCCGCCCACCCGATTTCACAACCGTGCCCATCCCGTCGACAAAACGCACCCCGATCAGATGATCGCGTGCCGCCCCCGCCTGCACACGGCGCGGGCCGCTGGCGTTGGTGGCCACGACCCCGCCAAGCGTGGAAACCCCTTGCCGCTGCAATGCCCTGCGCAAATCGGGTGCCTCAAAGGCCAAGCGTTGGCCTTGGGCGACCAGAACCGCCTCAACCTCGGCCAAGGGCGTGCCAGCGCCCGCAACCAAGGTCAAAGCGCCCGGTTCATACAAGGTTATCCCCGACAAGCCCGCCGTTTCCAGAACGGTCCCCGGCCCATAGGCCACCCCCCGCGTGCCACCGCCGCGCAGCGACACAGGGCCTTGGGCAGCGCGGACCATCTGGCCCAGCTCCGCCTCACTTTGCGGCTGCAATACAAGCGGTGTCATGATGCACGGCGGCTGGCGGTGACATCCAGCGGAAAGACCTTAGCGGGGTTTAACAGCCAAGCGGGGTCAAAGACGTCTTTGACACGCAACTGCGCCTCAAGATCGGCGGGGTTGAACTGCACCGTCATCAGGTCGCGCTTTTCCACGCCGACCCCGTGTTCGCCTGTCAGGCAACCGCCCACCTCGACACACAGCTTCAAGATATCCGCGCCCAAAGCCTCGCACAGTTCCAGATCGCCGGGTTTGTTGGCGTTGTACAAGATCAAGGGGTGCATATTGCCATCGCCCGCGTGAAAGACATTGGCCACTGACAGGCCGACAGCCGCACTCATCTCGGCAATGCGGCGCAGGACATAGGGCAGTTCCGATACGGGGATCGTGCCGTCAAGGCACATATAATCGGCAATTTGCCCCATGGCACCGAAGGCCGATTTGCGCCCCAGCCAGATTTTACGGCTTTCTTCTTCCGACCCGCTTTCGCGGTAGGCGACCGGATCGTGCCGCAGCGCAATGTCTTTGATCCGCGCCAGTTGCGCATCAATTTCAGCGGGGCTTCCCTCAACCTCGACGATCAGCAGGGCCTCGCAATCAGGGTAGCCCGCCTTGGCGAAGTCTTCGCAGGCGCGGATACAGGGGCGGTCCATGAATTCGATGGCCACAGGCAACAGGCCCGCGCGGATGATATCGGCCACACAGGCCCCCGCCACCTCGTTTGAGGAAAAGCCCATCAGCACAGGCCGCGCGCCTTCGGGCTTGGGCAGAATGCGCAAGTAGGCCTCGGTTACAACGCCCAACTGGCCTTCGGACCCACAGATCACACCCAACAGGTCCAACCCCGGTGCATCGGACCAAGGCCCGCCAACTTCCACCACCTCGCCGCTCATCAAAACGATGGTGACACCCAGAAGGTTGTTGGTCGTCACCCCATATTTCAGGCAATGCGCCCCGCCCGAGTTCATCGCGATATTGCCCGCAATGGCGCAGGCCAATTGGCTTGACGGGTCGGGTGCATAAAACCACCCGTCCGCCTCCACCGCGCCGGTGACGGCAAGATTGGTCCGCCCGGTTTGCACGCGGATAAAGCGGTTGTCGTAATCGGTCTCGATCACGGCGTTCATCCGCGCCACGCCCAAAACCACACAATCCGCCGTGGGAAAACTGCCCCCCGCCAGCGAGGTGCCCGCCCCCCTTGGCACAACCTTGACGCCCATCTGGCTGCACAGGCGCAAAACGGCCGAAACCTCGGCGGTTGTGCGCGGCAAAACCACCGCCAAAGGCGCGCAGCGATAGGCCGCCAGCGCATCGCATTCGTAAGCCCGCGTCTCGGCAGGGTCAGAGATGACGGCATCCGCAGGCAGCACGCCGCGAAGCCGCGCAATAAGCCCGTCACGCGCATTTACAATCCGTTGGTCGGGCAGTGGCATATCCATGGGGCGCCTCACTTTTGGCGACTTTAGGGGGGGGCGTTGCCACTGGCAAGGTGGCAGGCAAGTGGATATGCTTAACCCATGAACCTGTTAGCCACCCTTGAAGCGACCTTCACCGCCTTTGACAGCGCCGCTTTTGTGCTTTTGATCTTGGCATGGTTAGGCACCGGTTTTGTGGCCGAGCATCCCCCGTCATGGCGGCCCTCTGTCTCGCATCTGATGAAAGACTACCGCCGGCGTTGGATGGTTGAACTCCTGACCCGCGATCCGCGCATCTTTGACATCTCGCTGATCGACAGCCTGCGCCAAAGTGCGGCGTTCTTCATCTCAGGTGCCATGATCGCCATTGGTGGCGGGGTGGCCATGATTGGCAACACCGCCACCTTGCAAGGGCTGGCCAAAGATCTGACCATCGGCTCTGAAACCGCACAATTGCGCATCAAGCTGATCGTGGTCGTCGCCTTAATGGGCAACGCCCTCCTCAAATTCGTCTGGAGCCACCGTCTATTCGGCTATTGCGCTATCATGATGGCCGCCATTCCCAATGACTACACCAACCCCATAGCCCGCCCCCGCGCTGACCAAGCCGCCGAGATCATCATCACCGCCGCCCGCAGCTTTAACCGCGGGCTGAATGGGATCTACTTCGCCTTGGCCGCACTGGCGTGGTTGATCGGCCCCAAGGCGCTGATCTGGGCGGTGATCTTGACCACCGCCGTGTTGATCCGCCGTGAATTCGCCAGCCATTCGCGCGCTGTGATGATGCAAAAGCTCGACTGACCTTGCCGTTCACCAAAACTTAAATACTCACCTCAGGGCCGCGCAACCCTCGATCCTTTGCGCCCTTCGCGCCACCATGCGAAAATAGACGCAAGGGCCACCAAAAGCAGATAGGCCCAAGAGGCCAGCACCTGACCCACACGGATATCGCCTGTCACATATGCCCCGCGCGGGGTGATGCCGATCCATCCGCGCCCGGCTGCGGGGCGGCCGTCACTGACCAGTCGCAGATCGGGGATACCGTTTTCCAACGCCAGTATTCCGCCTTTGGTGGCGGTGGCAATGGCGGCAAGCTTGTTGCCACTGGCAAGGGTTTGCTCAAACTCTTTGGGGGCAGATGGGCCCACCGCCACCACCCGCACCAGATCGCCTTGTTGCAGCCGGTAAAGGCCCAGTTGTGGCGCCGTATAGGCCGCCTGATACTGGCCGTGGCCCGTTTGAAGCAAAGGCAACGTGGCAGTGCTGCCATCGGGCAGGGTCAACGTCACATCTGGCGGCGCGGCGTCAAGAATCGTGCGCCTTGTGACGGTCAGGCTTTGCCCCACGGCTGTAGCGCCCAGCGCCTCTTCCTCCAGCTCGGGCTGTTTAAGCATCCAATGCGCCAAGCGCCGCAGCAATTCCAACTGCGGCCCACCCCCTTCAAAGCCTTTGCCCCAAAGCCAACTTTGGTCTGACGCCAGCACCGCCACCCGCCCTTGCCCCACCCTGTCCAGCACCAACAACGGCTTGTCGTCCGGCCCGCTCATCAACACTTGCCCTGCGCGCTGCGTCACCTCGATCAGCCGGAACCAGCGGCCCCAACCGCCCTGCGGGGCCAGTGCCTCTAGCCCTTGGGTGACGGGATGTTTGCGGCCAAGGTCGGTCACTGCCGGCTGGAAGCCTTGCCCGTAGATCTGGCTGGTCGGTTCCACCGGCAATATCTGCGCAAGCGGAGAGCGCCACAGGCTATCGACCTGCCCGAACTCTGGCCCCGCCGCCACCAGCACCGTGCCGCCCTGGATCACATAATCGACCACGTTTTGAAGGTAAGACATCGGCAAAATGCCCCGCATCGCGTAGCGGTCAAAGAGGATCAGGTCGAAATCCTTGATCTTGTCGACGAATAATTCTTCGATCGGAAAGGCAATCAGCGACAGTTCAGACAACGGGATATTGTCTTGCTTCTCGGGCGGGCGCAGAATGGTGAAATGCACCAGATCGACCGAAGGGTCCGATTTGAGCAGGTTGCGCCAGACCCGCTCCCCAGGGTTAGGCTCACCCGAGATCAGCAGCACCCGCAAGCGGTCGCGCACGCCGTTGATCTGCACGACGGCGGCATTGTTTCGGTCGGTCAACTCGCCCGATTGTGGCGCGATCGACAGTTGCACCACGTTGATACCGGCGTGGGCCAGCGTGAGCGGCAGGGTCATCTCTTGGCCGATGGGCACGCTGAAGGTGCGCGGTGCAGCAGCATCCATCCCGATGGTCACATCGACCACGCCTGCGGCGTCAGCCGAGATTTGGCCCTGATCCTCGATCTTAAAGCTCAGGCTGGCCTCCTCGTCGATAATGGCAAAGGCTGGGGCATTGGTGATGGAAAGCCTGCGGTCCCAATCGCCCTTGCGCCCTGTTAGCAGCACCTGCAACGGCGCGGGCAGGGCGGGGGCTGCTGACAGATCATGCACCTGTCCATCGGTGATAAGAATAACACCCGCGATGCGTGCTTGGGGTTCTTGCGCCAAGGCATCTGAAATGGCCGTCATAGCCAAGGTGCCCGCATTGTCCAGCCCATCAGATAGATGCACAAGGCGCAGGTCGGTATTGGGCAGAAGCGCGACTTTTGCCTTCATCGCCTCAACCGCTTGGGCGGTTTGAAAGGCGCGGTCTGACAGGGTTTGACTGGCGCTGTCATCGATCAACAGGATCACGATGTCAGACAGGGGTTTGCGGTCTTCCTGTTGCAAGGCGGGGTTGGCCAAGGCCATCAGCCCAAGCCCCAAAGCCAGTGCGCGCCATGGCCACCCCTTCAACCCTCGCCACACCGCTATGCCCAGCACAGCCAGCGCCACCCCGCCCAAGGCAGCCAACACCCAAGGGGCCACAATTGGTTGCAGCACCAAAACCTGCGTCATTTGCCCAGCCTTTCCAACAAGGAGGGCACATGGACTTGGTCAGATTTATAATTTCCCGTTAGCACATACATGATGAGGTTAATGCCAAAGCGGTAGGCATATTCGCGCTGCTGATCGCCCGCAGCCCCCCGCCCTACGGGCAGCAAGGGCCAGCCCTCGTCATCCACAGCCCAAGCACTGGCCCAATCGTTGCCACCGATCACCACGGGTGTCACGCCATCGTTCAGGTTGCGAAACGGCATCCCGTCAGTTTTGGCGGCATCGGGGGGCGGTGCCTCGACCCAAAGGCCGCCTTCGGCAAAGCGACCGGGGAAGGTTTGCACGAGGTAAAAGCTGCGGGTCAGAACATGGTCATCGGGCAAAGGCGCAAGGGGTGGGATGTCTAACCCTTGGGCGATGCGCTGCAAGGCTTGACCCTCGGGCGTGAGCCCATCGCCCGCGCCGGCAACATCAGCATCGCGCGTGTCAAACAAGATCATCCCACCGGTGCGCAGGTATTGGTTCAGCTTGTGATAGGACAAACCTGAAGGCGTGGCGGCATCTGCCGTGATGGGCCAGTAAAGGAAGGGAAAGAACACTACCTCGTCCTTTTCCAAATCCACGCCCATGGGCGCCAAAGGTTCTATCGTGGTGCGGTAGATCAACTGGTCGCTTAAGCCTTGCAGGCCTGCAGCCGAGGTGGCATCGACCGCACTGTCCCCCGTGATCACATAGGCCAGAACAACGCCCTGCGTCGCGGCGATGGCTCTTTGATCGGCAGTCTCATCAGCCTGTGCGCTTTGCGGCGGTGCCAGCAGGGCCAGCGCCAAAAGCACAGCCCCCGCGCTGCGCCAAATGCCCAAACGCCCCATCAGCGCCAAGGTCGCCACAGCGTCAGACAGCAGCAAGATCATGGCCAAAGCCAGCATCGGACCTTTCAGCGCAGTCTCGGTAGGAAGGGTCAGACCCAGCACTACAACTCCTAAAGGCCAAGCGGCCTTGACCAAGGGCTGATCCACTGGCACAGCATTCACCGCCACGCCCAAGCCCTCATGCCGATACACCCCCGCCGGAACTGCTCCCGAGGGGCCGTGCTGCAGCGCCATCACCAAACCCGCTCCGTCCAAACCCGCCCCATCCAAACCCGCCAGCGCTGTGGGGTCGACCTGATCCCCCCATCCGTCCAAAATATGCTCGGGCGTCCAGATCAACCCTGCCAGAACATCGGCCCCCGCACTGCCCGATGTGGCGGAAACAGCAAGACGCTCTAGCATCTGCACAAATAGGCCCGACAGAGGCAGATCAGACCATTCGGCATTGGCAGTGATATGAAACAGCACCACCTGCCCCTGCCCAAGCGCCTTTCGCGTCACCAAGGGAGTGCCATCGTCCAACGCCGCCAATGTGCGAGAGGACAGGTCAGCGTCAGGCTGCGCCAGCACTTGGGTGCGCACTTTGATATCTGCGGGCACCGCTAGGCCATGAAAGGGAGAGGCACGGGCAAACTCTGCCAAGGACTTTGGCGCGCCCCAACTCATAGCGCCACCGGTGGTCAAACCGCCTTGGCGCAGGGTCACGGGCATTAACGGGTCTTTGGCCATCAGTGCCATGTCTGCCGCCGCCAGCTTTGGCCCCGCAAAGCGCAACAGCAAGCCGCCCTTTTCCACCCAAGATTGCAACATCTCAGCCTGTGCTTTGGGCATCTGCGCCCCATCGGCCAGAACGATCACATCAGGGTTGGCAGGCAAAACATCCCCCAGTCCACCTGTGAGAATATCGGTTGAGAGGATCAGCGCTTGACGCAAGTAGTGCAGCGGCGCCAAAAGCTGCAGCCCCTCGCTGTCGGCAGCATCGTTGACCAAGGCCACCTTGCGCCGCTTAAGCGTATCGCCCGCCAAGGTCACAGCCCCAGCACTGCGCTGCCCATCCACCGCAAAGCGGGTGACACGATTGCGAAGTTCGGCGGGCAGGTCCAACGGAGCAAGGGCTGCGCTGTCTTGGGCGGCGAAGGTCACCTTGACCCGTGCCAGGTCGCGCTGAACCCCCATTGGGTCAGGCCCCAGCGCGATCACGTCGACCATGGCAGGCTTTCCTGTCGAAAGACGCTGCACCTTCAGCGTCACCTTGCCATCGACTTGCGTTGCGGGGCCTAAAGCATAGATCGGGTGGTCAGAGGCAAAGACATCCACATGGCCCCGCTCTTGTAAAGACGCCAACAACTCTGCCTGACCGGAATGTGCCAACCCGTCCGAAATCCAAGCTGTATCGTAAGGCCCCGCTGGAAGACGCGCGCGCCACAGCGCCAAGTCCTGCGCCTGCCACCCGCGTGGGGCCATGGCAGCCAGCCTGCCGCGCCAGTCTGAGGCTGCCTTAAACACCAGCGCCTGCGGCGGATCCGTCAGTTGCACCAGTGCCACAGGGCGCCCGTCTTGCCCCGCATCGTCCAGCAGGCTGAGGGCTTTGACTTGTCTTTGGGGCCAATCATAGGCATCTGCCCAGCCGCCATCCAAGACGATCAGCAAAGGATCACTGGCCCGCGCTGCGCTTTTTGGGTTCAGCACCGGTCCAGCAAAGGCTACAATCACCCCTGCCAGCGCCGTCATGCGCAGCACCAGTAACCACCACGGCGTCTTATCTGCTTGTTGTGTCTTGTCAGCCAAGCC
>CANIKY010000050.1 GCA_947468085.1 Paracoccaceae bacterium
CGCATTTCATCGACCCGGAAGGGGAGCGTCTTCGTGCCTGATTTCATCCTGAACCCCATCACCGCCCTTGGCCACACCGCGCCAGAGGTTGACATGATCGGCCCTTGGACCATCACCGAACGCGCCGATGTGGCGCTGGCCTCTGTCGCCGTGCGGCGTGGGCGGTTGGGCGATTTGCAAGCTGCTGCCGCTGGCGCGGGTGTACCTTTGCCTGCTGCGGGGGCTGCGGCCCAAGGCACGCCCTACAGCGCCTTTTGGATGACGCCCGAGATGTGGATGGTCGAAGCGCCCTTTGCCAGCCACGAAGACATCCGCGCCCATCTGCTACCTGCCTTTGGCGATGCGGCCTCTATCACCGAACAGACCGACGCTTGGGTGCGCTTTGATCTGTCCGGCGCAGACCTGCCCCGATTGTTCGAACGCCTGTCGAACTTTGATCTGGCCAAGGCCCCCGCAGGGGCGGCGACGCGTACCGTGATGGAGCATTTGGGCTGCTATCTGATCAAACGCTCTGAGACGCTGGTGACTGTCTATGGCCCGCGCTCGTCAGCGCAAAGCCTGCACCATGCTTTGACTGTTGCGGCGCAATCGGTTTTGTGACGGTTTTCCTTGTTCCTTGCGATCTTTTTTCCCTATAGTGAAAAAAGCGATCTGAAAGGACGCCCAAATGACCGATGACGCCCAAGCTTTCGTGCCACGTGGCAAACCCGCGCTCAGCCAAGACCCGCACAAGGTGCGCGACATTTCCGAGCGTAACCTTGAAGCCGCGATAGGCCGCGAGGTGCGCGCCTTTCGCCGCCAACAGGGGCTGACGGTGGCCGATCTGGCGCAGGTGACGGGGCTGTCAATCGGGATGCTGTCCAAGATTGAAAACGGCATCACTTCGCCGTCGCTGACGACGTTGCAAGTGCTTAGCCATGCCTTTTCAGTGCCCGTCACCGCCTTTTTCAAATCTTACGAAGAGCGCCGCGAGGTGCAGCATGTGCAAGCGGGCGATCATATCGAGGTGGAACGTCGCGGCACGCGGTCGGGTCACCAATACAATTTGCTGGGCCACATCGGGTCGAACAATTCCGGCGTGGTGGTGGAACCCTATCTCATCACCCTATCGACCGAAGCCGATGTTTTCCCGACCTTTCAGCACGAAGGGCTGGAAATGCTTTATATGCTAGAGGGTGAAGTGACCTATCGCCACGGCGACAAGCTCTTCTACCTTAAACCCGGTGACAGCCTGTTCTTTGACGCCGACTCACGCCATGGGCCAGAAGTGTTGAACAAATTGCCCGCAAAGTACCTGTCAGTCATCGCCTATCCGCAGGGGTAAGGGCGATTTAGGTCTTGGCCCAGATCGTCCAGCGCAGGCGGGCGGTGCGGTAGGCATCGGGGATCGACAGCGCATAAACAAACACCCCCCCCGCCAAATGCCCGATGAGCGAGGCCGTGGGCGGCGCAGTTATCGCGGTCAGCGTGCCCAAAAGGGCCGTGAAGAACAAAAATATCAACCCGCGCATCGGTTGGCGGTTCAGCACTTGGCCGCAGCCGGGCAGCAGCACAGATACAGCCAGAACCAGATAGGGATGGGGCGGTTTTTTCATGGATGGGCCTTAAGGGCTGTGTGAAGATCGGCGATCGCCTCCAGCAGGCTTTGCAATCGGGGCGCGGGCAGGGGGTGGCGGCCCAGTTCGGCATCGCGGAAGATCAGGTAATTGGCGCGGTCGCCCTCTTCTGCCAGCACGACAAGGCGGATGCCTTTGGGCGACAGGACGGCCTCTTTGACCAACGGGTCGCTGAAGATCGGGGCTAACTGGGCCATCACTTGGGCCTTGGGCAAAGCGTTCGGGTCAGAGCAGCGCAAGGTGCAATAGGGCGCAAAGCCAAGGGGCAGGGTCACCGCATAGGGCAATTGCGCATGGGTGGAAAAGGTTTCCTGCCCATTGGCGCGGGCCATGATACGGGTCTCTCCCGCCAAAGGTTGGGGCTCGGTGAGGGTCACCATCACCCAAAGGGCGGGGAGTTTGCGAAAGCTTAAGGTGTCGGGCAAGGCCTGCAGATCAAAACGCAGCCCCTTATGGCTGCCCGCCATGCGCACAAAGCCGGTGGCTTGAATTTGGCGCCGCGTGTCAGACAAAAGCGGTGTGGCGGCTGCAAAGTAATCGGCGCGGGCAGCGGCGCGTCCGCGTGCGGCGCGCAAGATCTGCACCAAGGTTTGCACCAGCCAAAGCCCCAGTCCAAGCGCGATAAGCAGGGTGATCAGCTTGGACATTCTGGGCCTTTCAAGAAGAACCGGCCCGCTTTTGCAAGCGGGCCGGGGATTGGGTTAGTAGCCTTTGGGCCGGGGCCACGGCATGGTGAACTGCGCTGCCCGGCTGACGAAGCGATAGCGCCAGAAGTGGAACCACAGTGACGCCACGATGTAAAAGGCGATCATCGCCACAAGCTGCGTGCCGTAGCCCAAGAACACCGCAAAAAAGGTGATGGCGCACAGGGCGAGGAGCACGATCGAAGGCAGTGGATGGAACGGATGTTCATACCCGCGTGTGATCGACCCCATCGGCCATTTATTGCGGAACATGATCATGTTGAGCGGCATGAATGTGTAGTTCAACAGACCCGACAGGATCGAGAAGGTCACCACTTGATCCAGCGGAGCTTTTAGCGCGAAGGCCAGCGCAATCGGCACCAAGAACACGATGGAACGGTACGGCGTGCGGAACTTGGGATGCACCGCCCCAAACCAACCCGGCAGATACTTATCGCGGCCCAAGGAGAACCAGGCCCGCGACGCGTCATTGATACAGCCGTTGGCCGAGGCCAGCGTGGCAAAAAGTGTGCCGACACCCAACAGCCAGACCAAGGGCTGCGAGTTGGTCAGCAAAGCGGCCGTGAACAGCGGGGCCACCGACCCGTTCAAGCCATCGCCCAGATATTCCCACGGGATCAGGCCGGTGCAGACATACCATGTCAGGGTGGCTGCGATCAGCAGGGTCATGATGCCTGCCAGCGTACCAAATGGCAGCGCGCGGGCCGGAGAGCGGACCTCTTCTGCCGCTTGGGTCGTGCCTTCGATGCCCAAGTAATACCACAGACCAAAGTGCATGGCCGCCAAAACGCCGATCCAGCCATAGGGCAGGGCGGCAGAGCCAGACAAAAGGTCAGCGTGCTTCATCATCGAAGGGCCAACGATGCCCGTGGTGGACAAGAACAAGATGATGATGGCTGTAAATGCGATGGCGGTGATAACCAAGTTAAAGGTCAGCGTCGCCAGAACCCCGCGGTAGTTCAGCCAAGCCAAGAACATGATCGACAAGATGATAAATGGCCGCTGGTCCAGCGTGCCAGCATATCCTGACAACCGCGCCACTTCCGAGATAAGATACCCCGCCGTAATGGCATTGGCAGCCTCTAGCATTGTATAGGCAAAGACCAGATACAGGCCCACGTTAAAGGCCATCAGGGGCCCAACGATGTGCTTGGCTTGGGTATATTGCCCACCCGCCGCAGCCACAGTCGAAGTGACTTCGGAATCGATCATGGCCACGCAAGTGTACAAAATGCCCGCAAACCAGCAGGCCAGAAGCGCTGCATAGGCCCCGCCTTTGCCCACGGCAAAGTTCCAGCCCATATATTCGCCCACAAGCACGATGCCGACGCCCAAAGCCCAAACATGAGCCGGCCCCAGAACGCGCAACAGGCCGACATTGGTGCCCTGCGGCCCCATGCCGTCACGCTCTTTCGAGGTGATGTCAAACTCAGCCATGATGACCCCCTTGTGCTTCGGTCATAGCTTCCAATTCGCCTTCGCGCGATGAGGTAAGAACCTCTTCCGAATAGGTCGAATCCGTTTTCAGCCAGTCGATCACCATGTAGGCCGCAAAGGCCGCCGACAGCGCCCAAGCGGCATATTCCGCATAATTCCAGATGCTCATCGCGCCCTCACTTGTCGAATTTTTCCGCGATCACTTCGCGGTATTCGGTTTCAGAGAATTTCAACATCAGCACGTAATAGGCCACGATGATCACCACCATCACCAGCAAAGCGGTGATGGAAAAGCTGTAGTCGTAGCGGGCGTTGATGATGCCAGAAATGGCGGCAGGGTCAGTAAAGCCAAGGGCGTTATACTGCGCGATTTGTGTCGCGTTCTGACCCATAGCTTCCCATGTTTGGCCCGCACCTTCGGGAACGGATTTCACGCCCCCTGCGAGGCCCAAAAACATGGGCATGTAAAGCGCGCCGAAAGTCAGCGCCATCAGTACAATGACGTCGAACAACTGGCTGAGTTTGCCCTGTTTGGGCGGTACATAATGGGCCATGACTACCTCCGCGCTGCGCGGGCTTCATCAAGAAACTTGATGTCCAGCCCATACATGAAATCGCGATCTTCGCGGTAATGGCGCAACATGGCCAAGATAGCAGCCGTGTTGAACAGCAAGATCACCGCCCCCGCACTCAGCAGCAGCACCCGTGCTGTGCCGTTGGGCGCAAGGTTCCAAGTGGCTATGGCCACAAAGATAATGGCTAACCATAGGCCAACCACAAAAGCCCAAGCGACACGGATGTCGCCTTTGTGCATGGCCTCAATCCTAGCATTCATATCTGACATTTTTCCCTCCCTACAGCCTTTGGTCCGGCGGGCCGGCCTTGGTGCCCGTTTCCTTTGCCGATGTATTTTTTTCTTTCAGGAAACTCTTCTGGCGGGCATCTGTCAAGAAAACTCTCGTTTGCACAAAATTATGGCAGAAGTGGCATTGGTTCGGCCCGCCTTGCACCTTGGTCAAAAAAGTTTCCTGACAGTTGATATGGCCAAACTTCAATGCTAGCGTGCCCCAAACTTGCAAGGAGACTCACCATGTGTGGCATCGTTGGGCTGTTTTTAAAGGACGCAAGCCTTGAGCCGAAGTTGGGCGCAATGCTGGCCGATATGCTGATCACGATGACCGATCGTGGGCCGGATTCGGCGGGAATTGCGATTTACTCAGGGGCAGGTCAAGGCCGCGCCAAACTGACGGTGCAATCGGCCCATCCTGGCCGAGACTTTCCAAATCTGGATGCGGATCTGAAAGACGCAATTGGCACCCCGGTGCTGATGCTGATCAAAGACACCCATGCCGTGCTGGAAGTGCCCATGGGTCAGTTGGAAGCGGCGCGCTCTGCCCTGACGCACCTTCGCCCCGAGGTCAAAGTGATGAGTGCTGGCGAAGGCATCGAGATTTTCAAGGAAGTGGGCCTGCCCAAGGACGTGGCGGCACGCTTTGGCATTTCGAAGATGGGCGGTACGCACGGCATCGGCCACACCCGCATGGCCACCGAATCAGCCGTGACCACAATGGGCGCGCATCCGTTTTCAACCGGCAATGACCAGTGCTTGGTGCACAACGGCTCGCTTTCGAACCACAACGGCGTGCGGCGCGAGCTTAAGCGCCTTGGCATGACGTTTGAAACCGAGAACGACACCGAAGTGGGCGCGGCATTTATCAGCCACAAGCTGCAAAGTGGCGACACTTTGGGCCATGCTTTGGAAGCAACCCTGACTGATCTGGACGGCTTCTTTACCTTTGTCGTTGGCACCAAGAACGGCTTTGGCGTGGTGCGCGACCCGATCGCGTGCAAGCCTGCGGTGATGGCTGAAACCGATCAATACGTCGCCTTTGGCAGCGAATACCGCGCCTTGGTGAACCTGCCCGGCATAGACACCGCCCGCATCTGGGAGCCGGAACCCGCCACTGTTTACTTCTGGGAGCGTTAAGGAATGCAGACTTTCGATCTGTCCAAAGACGGCCTGCGTGCCTTGAACTCTTCGCTGCACGCGCTGAAGGGCCAGACCAACATGACGGCGTGGGAAGTGATCAACCCCAAGGGGGCGCATGCCATCGCGGCAGGTGTTGACGCACCGGTGGAAATCACCGTGCGCGGATCGACCGGCTATTACTGCGCGGGTATGAACAAGCAGGCGTCGATCTTCATCAAGGGATCGGCTGGCCCCGGAGTTGCTGAAAACATGATGTCGGGCAAAGTCGTGATCGACGGCGATGCCAGCCAATATGCAGGCGCCACAGGGCGCGGCGGGTTACTGGTGATCAAGGGCAACGCCTCGTCGCGGTGCGGGATTTCGATGAAGGGCATCGAGATCGTGGTACATGGCAACATCGGCCATATGTCGTGCTTTATGGCGCAGTCAGGCGCGGTCGTTGTTTTGGGCGACGCGGGCGAGGCTTTGGGCGATTCGTTGTACGAAGCCCGCCTGTTCGTGCGCGGCAAGGTCAAGTCGCTGGGTGCTGATTGCATCGAAAAGGAAATGCGCCCGGAGCATTTCGCCATGGTCGAAGACCTGCTGCGCCGGGGCGAAGCGGACCATAAGGCCAAGCCGGAACAATTCCGCCGCTACGGCTCGGCCCGAAAGCTTTATACCTTTAACATTGACAACGCCGCGGCGTACTGAGGCAGAGATGAGCGATTTTCCCCACACCCCGCCCAAAATGTCGTGGACCTTTTCCAACGACGTGAACGCAGAAATCCGCCGTGCGGCCGCAACCGGGATCTATGACATCCGCGGCGGTGGGTCCAAGCGCCGCTTGCCACATTTCGACGACCTGCTGTTCTTGGGCGCGTCGATCTCGCGTTATCCCTTGGAAGGCTACCGCGAAAAATGCGCCACCGATGTGTGGTTGGGCACCCGCTTTGCTAAAAATCCGATCCATCTGGACATTCCGATCACCATCGCGGGCATGTCCTTTGGCGCACTGTCTGGCCCCGCAAAAGAGGCCTTGGGCCGTGGCGCTTCGGCGGCGGGCACCTCGACCACGACAGGCGACGGCGGGATGACCGAGGAAGAGCGCGGCCATTCCAAGTCGCTGGTCTATCAATACTTGCCCTCGCGCTACGGCATGAACCCCGACGACCTGCGCCGCGCAGACGCGATTGAGGTTGTGGTGGGCCAAGGGGCCAAGCCCGGCGGCGGCGGTATGCCTTTGGGGCAAAAAATCTCTGATCGCGTGGCCACGATGCGCAACCTGCCAAAGGGCATCGACCAACGCTCGGCCTGCCGTCACCCCGACTGGACAGGGCCGGACGATCTGGAAATTAAAATTCTGGAAATTCGCGAGATCACCAATTGGGAAAAGCCCATCTACATCAAAATCGGCGGCGCGCGCCCCTACTACGACACAGCCTTGGCCGTGAAGGCCGGCGCTGATGTTGTGGTGCTGGACGGTATGCAGGGCGGCACGGCGGCCACGCAGGATGTGTTCATCGAAAACGTCGGCATGCCGATTTTGGCCTGTATCCCCTTGGCCGTGAAGGCGCTGCAAGATCTGGGGATGCACCGCAAAGTGCAACTGATCGTCTCGGGTGGTATCCGCACCGGTGCCGATGTGGCAAAGGCCATGGCCTTGGGCGCGGATGCCGTGGCCATCGGCACGGCCGCCCTGATCGCCTTGGGCGACAATGATCCAGCGTTGGAGGCTGAGTATAACAAACTTGGCACCACCGCAGGGGCCTATGATGACTGGCACGAAGGCAAAGATCCCGCCGGCATCACCACACAAGACCCGGAACTGTCTGGCCGCTTTGACCCGGTTCTGGGCGGTCGTCGCCTGAAAAACTACCTTAAAGTCATGACGCTAGAGGCGCAGACGATTGCGCGCGCCTGTGGTAAAAACCACCTGCACAACCTTGAACCCGAAGACCTGTGCGCGCTAACGATCGAAGGCGCTGCCATGGCCGGGGTTCCCCTTGCAGGCACCAACTGGATTCCGGGCCGCAACGGCGGCTTCTAAGAAGAAACGAACAGGGAGACTATAATGTCACACGCTCCGACCAAGGATCTGGCCGCTTGGGCCAAAGAACGCGGTGTTAAGTACTTCATGATCTCCTACACCGATTTGTTCGGTGGTCAGCGCGCCAAACTGGTGCCGACACAGGCGATCAACGACATGGTGGACGACGGCGCAGGCTTTGCAGGCTTTGCCACTTGGCTTGACCTGACCCCCGCCCATCCCGACCTGATGGCTGTGCCTGATCCGTCGTCAGCCATCCAACTGCCGTGGAAAAAGGATGTGGCATGGGTCGCGGCCCGTGCGACGATGGAAGGCAAACTGGTCGACCAAGCGCCGCGCAACGTGCTGGAGCGTCTGGTCGGCGAAGCCGCCAAAGAGGGCTTGCGTATCAAAACTGGTGTGGAGCCTGAGTTCTTTTTGCTCAACCCCGAAGGCACGCAGATTTCCGATCCCTATGATACGGCCGAAAAGCCCTGCTACGACCAGCAAGCCGTGATGCGCCGCTATGATGTGATCGCCGAGGTCTGCGATTACATGCTGGAACTGGGCTGGGAAGCCTATCAAAACGATCATGAAGACGCGATTGGCCAGTTCGAGATGAACTGGAAATACGACGACGCGATGCAAACCGCCGACAAACACAGCTTCTTCAAATTCATGATGAAATCGGTTGCCGAAAAGCACGGTTATCGCGCGACATTTATGCCAAAGCCTTTCAAAGGGCTGACAGGGTCAGGCTGCCATGCCCATATCTCGGTGTGGAGCTTGGATGGCAAGACCAACGTCTTTTCTGACCCGTCCAAAGAATTGTCACTGTCGGATCGTGGCCGCACCTTCCTGGGCGGGATTATGAAGCACGCCTCGGCACTGGCTGCGATCTGCAACCCCACCGTGAACAGCTACAAACGCATCAACGCGCCGCGCACCTCATCCGGGGCGACTTGGGCGCCCAACACGGTGACGTGGACGGGCAACAACCGCACCCATATGGTGCGCGTGCCCGGCCCGGGCCGCTTTGAACTGCGCCTGCCCGACGGCGCGGCCAACCCCTATCTGTTGCAAGCCGTCATCATCGCCGCAGGCCTTGACGGCGTGCGCACCAATGCCGATCCGGGCAAACGCTATGACATCGACATGTACCAGCAAGGCCACCTTGTGAAGGGCGCCCCGAAACTGCCGCTGAACCTGCTGGATGCCTTGCGCGAATATGACAAGGATAAGACGCTCAAAGCCATGATGGGCGAAGAATTCTCGACCGCGTTCATCAAGCTGAAAACGCGTGAGTGGAACAGCTACGCCTCGCATTTCTCGGCATGGGAAAACGAAAACACGCTGGATATCTGACGATCACTCTTCCCCCTGAGGCGGATCTGCAGCCTCAGGGGGAAGATCGTGTTGCTCGATGGCTAAAATCGTTTCGGCATCGTAATCTAAAGCAATCTCTTTGGACGTTTTTGCCCCAAGGCTTTTCAGCGTGTTAATTTGCGACAGAACATTCCCCGGGCCGCGCGACAGTTGGCCTATTGCACCTTCGTAAGCTGTCTGGGCACTGCCAAGACCCTTGCCGACCTTCTCCATATTTAGCACAAAGCCAGCCATTTTATCATACAGCAGCCCCGCCCGCTTTGCGATCATCTCGGCATTGGAATTGCGCCGCTCCACCGACCAAACATGCGCAACGGTCCGCAATGCCATCATCAAAGTCGTGGGCGTTGCAATCGTGATGTGGCGATCAAGGGCATATTCGGTCAGCGATCCATCCTCGCGCAGGGCTTCTGACAAAGCGCCCTCGATCGGGATGAACATGATGACATAATCCACCGTCGACCCTTCGGCGCGCTGATAGCCTTTTGCGGACAACCCGTTGATATGAGTGCGGATTGACGCCACATGGCGCTTGCGTGCGGCAGAGATAAATATGGGGTCTTGCGAATTCACCGCCTCGGCATAGGCAACCAGTGACACTTTGGAATCGACCACCAAGGTCTTGTTTCCCGGAATGCGCACCACCACGTCAGGTTTCAGTCGCCCGCCATCAGCATCAATGCGGTGGGCCTGAGTTTCGTATTCTTCGCCCTCTCTCAACCCAGAACGTTCTAAGATCGTCTCAAGGATCATTTCGCCCCAAGCACCTTGTTGCTGATGATCACCCTTTAGGGCGCGTGTCAAATTCACCGCCTCGGTCGAGATTTCCTCTGACCGTTTGCTCAATTGCAAGATCTCGGCCTTCAGGCGTTCGCGGTCTTTCACCGTTTCTTGATGAACCTCGCGCAGTTCTTTTTCAAAGTGCCCGACATGTTCTTTCAGCGGTGTCAGGGTAGCTTCCAGTTTTTCGATGTTGACCTTGCTGAAAGCGTCGCCTTGGGTTTTCAGGGCTTCATCCGCCATTTGCTTGAATTTCGTCTGCATGTCTTCGCGTACCGAACTTAATAAAGCGATTTTTTCATCGGCGGCCGTGCGGTCGGCGTCTATCTGGGTTTGCAGACTTGCGATCGTGGCCTTTAAAGCTTGGTGGGATTTTTGTTCTTCTTCCAACCGTCCACGAAGGTTTTTGATTTCTTCTACCGCGATTTGATGATCAGCGATCTTGGTTGCGACCAAGTCCAGACTGCTTTTTTCTTTCGCCTCTAGGCCGGAATGGGCCGCGATTAACACCTTTTGTTCGCGCTGGCCTTCCTCGATACGCAGTCGCAACTTTGATAAATCGCCATTCAGCCGGTCAATTTCCGATTTGCGCTCTTCTGCCAAACCCTCTGACCTGTCAGCCCGCGAAAGGGCGGCCCGAAGGTCGCCTTCCATTGTGCCCAAGCGCGTCTGCAGCAGGTCGTAGTCTTCTTTCAATGCCCGGTCATCAATGCGGGGGCGACGGATCAACGCCATGCTCGCCACGATCGCTACAAAGATCACGGCGACAAAGGTCATCATCGGAATGTTGAAATTTTCCATTTTCTTTCCACCATGTCCTTTGAACTGTGCCTTCGTCGGGCAGAAACCCCCGCAAACCCTAGGCCGCGATCTCGCCTAAATTCAACTCTTAGATAAGAAGGTTTTGATCAATTAAAATGCAAAGCAATAGGGGGCGCTGGCGCCCCCCGTTACATCACCGCCCCCATGGCCCAAGGCACAAACTCTGCCCCACCAAAGCCCAGCTCTTCCGACTTGGTCTGACCACCCGAGGCCACTGTGAGGAACATCTCGAAAATCTCGCGGCCCTTGTCTTCAAGGCTGACCCCGTCGGTGATGATATCGCCGCAATTGATATCCATATCCTCGGCCATGCGGTCGTACATTTCCGAATTGGTCGCAAGCTTGATGCAGGGCGTGGGCTTATAGCCCGACACCGACCCGCGCCCCGTGGTAAAGACGATCAGGTTCGACCCCGAGGCGATTTGCCCCGTCACCGAGGCTGGATCGTAGCCCGGGCTGTCCATATAGACAAAGCCGCGCTCGGTGACGGGTTCGGCGTATTTATAGACCTGCGTCAGGGGGGCCGTGCCGCCCTTGGCCACAGCGCCGAGTGACTTTTCCAAGATCGTGGTCAAGCCACCCTTTTTGTTGCCGGGCGAGGGGTTGTTGTCCATCTCGCCGCCCAAACGCGCAGTGTAATCTTCCCACCACTTGATCCGCTCGACGATTTTTTCGCCGACCTCTTGGCTGACAGCGCGGCGCGTCAAAAGGTGCTCTGCGCCGTAAATCTCGGGCGTTTCTGACAGGATCGTCGTGCCGCCATGCGCCACGAGCAGGTCAGATGCCGCGCCCAAGGCGGGGTTGGCGGTGATGCCGGAATAGCCGTCAGACCCGCCGCATTGCATGCCCACCATCAGATGTTCCAACCCCGCAGGCTCGCGCTTGTGCTGGTTGGCCATCACGGCCATTTCTTTTAGCACCGCCACCCCGCGTTCGATCGAGCGGCGCGTGCCGCCCACGTCTTGGATCGTCATATGTCGGAAGTTGCCATCGCTGCGCAGGCGGTCAAGTCCGATCAGATTGCCGACCTGCAACACTTCGCAGCCAAGGCCCACCAGCAGAATGGCCCCGAAATTGGGGTTGCGGGCATAGCCTTGCAGGGTGCGAAACAAGGTGGCGTAGCCTTCGTCTTTGCCACTCATCCCGCAGCCCGTGCCATGCATGATGGGCACCACCCCGTCAATATTGGGGAAATCTTTCAGCCAGCCCTCACGCTCCACCGCTTCGGCGATGAATTTGGCAACCGACCCCGAACAGTTGACCGACGTTAAAATCCCCAGATAATTGCGCGTGCCATATTTGCCGTCTGCCCGTGGATAGCCCATAAAGGTGCGCTTTTGCGTCACCACCGGCTGCGGGTTGCTTTCGCTGGCGAAGGCATAGTCGGTGCTGTGCGCGCCCATGCCAAGGTTGTGGGTGTGAATATGCGCGCCCGCCGCGATGTCTTGGGTGGCATCGCCGATAATCTGGCCATAGCGGATCACCTGCGCGCCCGCTTTGATGGGGCCCGTTGCAATTTTATGCCCGCGCGGCACGGCTTGGGCGAGGGGGGCAGATAGCTCTGGCACAACGGCCCCCGCGCTCAAATCCTTGAGTGCTATGATAACATTATCGGACGGATGCAGGCGGATGATCGAATGGGTGTTGGGAATGCTCATGGGCACAAGACCTTTCTGCAATGCCACGGCAAAGGGGCCGGACAGGATGGGGTGGTTGACAGGTGATGCGCCCCAGCTAACATGTTAGTATGCCAGACGCCCCGCGCCAACCCCCCGTAGTGCCCGTGCGAGAGATGCAATTGCCCCAGAAAAACCTTGCGCCCGCTGGAGGACTTTAGCGGATCGCTGGCGCAGAGCGTGTATGCCAGCATGCGCGAGGCGAGCCTTTCGATGTTCTTTCGCCCCGGCGATATCCTGCGCAAGCCCAAGATTTGTACGCAATCGGGCGTCTCGCGCACTCCGGTCTTCGAAGCTGTGACGCGCTTGGCCGTGGAACATCTGGTGCGTACCGTCCCACATCGGGCACCTAAGTGGCGCGCTTTTCGCTGGCCGAGATCCGCGAAGGCGCCTTTCTGCCCAAGGTGTTGGAACTGGTGACTGTGGAAAAGGTCGCCCAAACCGTCACCGATGACGGGGTTGGTCAGCTGCGCCGCAACCTCAGCTTGCAAAAAAACCCGCTGGAAGTCTACGATTTTGATAGCTTTTACCAAACCCACGCCGCCATGCATGCGCCAATTCTGTCTTTTGGCGGCCATACTAGGGCCGCGGCCTTGGCCGATACCTCTTGGATCCATTGTCGAGCACCAAGCTATCTTTGCCGCCATCGGGGCCCGCAATCCTGTTGCGGCGCGTGCCGCAACCCGCTTGCATTTGGGGCAACTTGTGGGCTTTCTAGAACCCTTGGCGCTGGCGCGCCCCGATCTGTTTGAACCCGACTAGGACATCATGATTCCCAACCGCCCCCGCTATGCCGCCCGATTGAACGCCTTTAAGTTGGGGCTTAAGAACCCCACTGTCCCAGACCTTTTGGCAAGGATCGCCGAGGTGCAAGGAATAGACGCTGCCGATCTGAACTTTCCGGACCATTTTGAGGGCATCCCCCCCGCCACCTTGTCGCGCATCATGGCCGATCACGGCATTGCGCTGAACGGGGTGGCCATGCGCTACTATACCGACCCCGGTTTTCGCTTGGGCGCTTTCAGCAATCCTGACGCCAAAGTACGCCAAGCGGCGGTCGATATCACCAAGCGTGGCTTGGACGCCATGGCCGAGATGGGCGGCAAGGTTATGACGCTGTGGATGGGCCAAGACGGGGTCGATTATGCGTTTCAGGGCAACTATGCGCGGATGTGGGAGGACAGTTTAAAGTGTTTGGCCCAAGTCTGCGATCATAACCCTGCGGTTGATATCTCGCTGGAGTATAAGCCCAACGAGCCCCGCGCCTTTTCGCTGATGCCTGATATTGCCACCAACCTTCTGGCGATCAAAGACCTAGGCCGCGCCAATACCGGCATCACGCTTGATTTTTGCCATGTGCTTTTTGCGGGCGAAATCCCCGCCCAATCGGCGCAATTGGCCGGGCGCTTTTCGCGCATTTTGGGGGTGCATTTGAACGATGGGTACGGCAAGCGCGACGATGGGTTGATGGTGGGCTCGGTTCATCCGATGCAAACGCTGGAACTGTTTGTTGAGCTTGACCGCCAAGCCTATGACGGGGTGATCTATTTTGACACTTTCCCCGATCATTCCGGCCTAAACCCCGTGGCAGAGGCGGCAGCCAACGTGGTAATGACCGACCGTTTGCGCGCCACGGCCAAGCGGTTGTCCGCGGATACAGCGCTTGGCCGTGCGACAGCGGCACAAGATGCCGCAGCAGCCATGCAGGCTGTGGCGGCGCAGCTGTACCGCTAGGCGTGCCGATTTTTCGCAGAAAAATCGTGGCCCCAAGCCTTTCTTTAGAAACGATTTTTCTGCGAAAAATCTTGGCGCTACAGTCTGTAAAACTGCGCTGCGGTGCCGCCGTAAATGCGCGCTTGCTCGGTTGGTGCCAGATGTTCGGTCAGGCTTTGCGCCGCTGACAACCAGCCGTCATATTCCGCTCGCAAACGGCAGACTGGCCAATCAGATCCCCACATGATCCGCTCTGGCCCAAAGACCCGCAGAATATGCTCCACATAGGGGCGCAGGGCTGCCACGGACCAATCGGTGTTGGCCTCGGTAATCAGGGCCGAGAATTTGACAAAGGCCCCCGTCTCGCCCGCCAAACGTTCCATGCCTTCGGCCCAAAAGCTGAAGTTTGCCGCGCTATGATCGCGGATTTGCGGCTTCATGCAGTGATCGATCACCACACGCAGTTTTGGATAGCGTTTCAAGATCATCAGGAAATTGGCCAAATGGCGCGGAAACCCCAAGGCGTCGAAGGTCAGGTCCAGATCGGCCAAGGCCGCATAGCCCCATTGCACATCGGCGCGCAGCATCCAAGTGTCGTCGGGGATGTCTTGGATCATCGGGCGCACGCCCTTGAACTTCGGATGAGATTTGAGCCGTTCCAGCACCCCTACATCACTGGGCTTTTCAAAATCCACCCAGCCCACCACCCCTTTGATAAAGTCGGTCGCATCGGCCAAACCTAGCATATATTCCGTCTCAGCCACAGTGGCGGCCGCTTGCACCAGAACCGTCCCATCAATCTGGTGACGCGCCAAGGTGGCGGTCAGGTCTGACGGGCGATAGACCAGATCCAGCACGGCGTCGCCTTTGGGCATCCAGTCATAATCGCCCCGTGCGGGGTTCCAGAAATGTTGGTGGCTGTCGATTTTCATCACAGGGCTCCGGTCGGGGCATCGGGGCGCATCAGGCCTTGGGTTTTCAGATCGTCCCACAGCGCGGGCGGTATAACGGCACTTGCGGCGCGCAGATTGGCGTCGACCTCGGCCACGCCCTGCCCACCGGGGATGATCGAGACAACCGCCGGATGCTGAAGCGGGAACTGAAAGGCCGCGTCGACCAGACGCACCTTATGCGCCGCGCAGACCGCTTCAATCTTGGCCACCTTGGCCAAGACCCATTCGGGGGCGGGGTTGTAGTCGTAAAACGCCCCGGGCCGTGCGCCTGTGGCCAAAACACCGGAATTATAGGGCCCGCCGATCACAATCCCCACGCCGCGTGCAAGGCAAAGCGGCAGGAAACTGTCTAACGCCTCTTGCTCTAGCAAGGTATAGCGGCCCGCCAGAAGGAATATGTCAAAATCGCCCCGCTCGACCAGCCATTGGGCCGGTTGCCATTCGTTGATCCCCGCACCAAAGCCGCGGATCACACCTTGGTCGCGCAGCGCCACTAGGGCCTTATAGCCGCTGGCCATGAACTCATCCAAACGGGTCTGCATCGCCTCGGCCGACCCATGGGTGAAGATATCCAGATCATGGGCGTAGATCAGATCGATTCGGTCCAGCCCCGTGCGTTCCAGCGTAAATTCGACCGAGCGCATGACTCCGTCATACGAATAATCAAAAATCTCTTTGCGGTTGGGCACATCGAACCATTTGCCGATCCCATCGCGCACCTCGCCTGCGCGCGTGGGGCGCAACAACCGCCCGACCTTGGACGAGACGATAAATCCCGACTTTCCCGCCAAGGCGCGGTTTAAGCGCGTTTCGGACTGCCCCAGCCCATACAGGGGCGCTGTGTCAAAATGCCGCACCCCGCCGTCCCAAGCGCGGGTCATGATGCCATGTGCCTCGTCACCCGAAACAGGGCGGTATAGCCCCCCGACAGGCGCAGTGCCAAAGCCCAGCTCGGTAAACTGCAAGGCGCCCTTGCCCAAACGATCCCAAACCCGTGTCTTCAATTGCAACTCCCCCTGCAGCGTGGCTAACATGCTAGTACGTATCTGCACGCTTGTGCAGTCTTTTGCGGCACATCGGGGGGAAAGATGCGAAATTTTGCGACAGTGTTTGGCCAGACCAAGCCGGTGATTGGCATGGTCCATCTGGGGGCCTTGCCGGGTAGCCCATTGTATGACGAAAAGGCGGGGATTGCGGGGTTGTTAAGCGGTGCGCGGACTGAACTGCGCGCGCTGCAAGCGGCGGGGTTTGATGCCGTGATGTTTGGCAATGAAAACGACCGGCCTTATGAATTTGCGGTCGATACAGCCTCAACCGCAACGATGGCGGCGGTGATCGGTGCGCTGCGCTCGGAAATCACCGTGCCCTTTGGCGTGAACGTGCTGTGGGACCCGATGGCCACCGTGGCCCTTGCCGCCGCCACTGGTGCGCATTTCGTGCGCGAGATTTTCACCGGCACCTATGCCAGTGACATGGGCCCTTGGACGCCCAATGCGGGGGCTGCCATGCGCTACCGCAACCGTCTGGGCCGTGCCGATCTGGCAATGCTGTACAATGTCAGCGCCGAGTTTGCAGACAGTCTGGACCGCAGGTCCTTGGCCGACAGGGCACGCTCGGCTGTCTTCTCCTCGATCCCCGATGCGGTACTGGTGTCAGGTGCCATCACCGGCGAGGCGGCGGCGATGAGCGATCTGGAGGCCGTCAAGCGCGTGCTACCCGACACGCCCGTTCTGGCCAACACCGGTGTCAAACATTCCACCATCGCCGATGTCTTGCGCGCTGCTGATGGCTGCGTGGTCGGATCGGCGCTGAAATACGACGGCCATACATGGAACGCCATCGACCCTGACCGTGCCTTGGACTTTATGGCCAAGGCCCGTGCCGCACGAGGTGGCAAATGACTGCTGGTTTGCGCGCCGATTTAAAGACCCTGATGGCCATTCCGGGCCTGTCTGGCCATGAAGAACGTGTGGCGGCTTGGCTGCGCGGCCAGCTGAACGCCTTGGGCCTGCCCAACCGCACCGACCGTTTGGGCAATCTGATCGCCACGATTGCGGGTGATCCGGCCAAGCCCTCGGTGATGATCTTCACCCATATGGATCAGTTGGGCTTTTTTGTCCGCAAGATCGAAGCGGATGGCTTGATCAGGGTCGAACGCATGGGCGGCGTCAGCGAACGCGCGATGGCCGCGCAGGAGGTGACCCTTTGCGGCGCTAAGGGCGACATCGCGGGCATCATCATGAACAAGGCCCACCATGCCACCACGCCAGACGAAAAGTACAAAGTTCTGACCGCGCCCGAAATTCGCATCGACACGGGCCATGGCAGCAAAGCCGCGGTCGAGGCTGCGGGCATTCGCATCGGCACCCCCGTGGTTTACGCCGCCCGTGTGATCGAACTGGCGGGAGAGCGCATCGCAGGCACCTCGGTCGATGACCGTGCGGGCTGTGCGGCGCTGCTGGACCTTGCGCGCGCTCGTAAGGGCCGCACGGGGCCCACCCTGCATCTGGTCTGGTCGGTGCAAGAGGAATTCAACCTGCGCGGTGCGGTGGTTGCGGCGCAAAACCTGCACCCTGACATTGCCATCCAGATTGACCTGATGCTTGCCACCGATACGCCCGACATGGCCGACAGGGGCGAGATGGTGATGGGCGGCGGGCCGGGGATCAGCCTGTATTCCTTTCACGGGCGCGGCACCTTGAACGGCGTGATCCCGCATCCCGCACTTGTGTCCTTGATGGAAGAGACAGCCCTTGCCCTGTCGCTGCCCCTGCAACGATCCGCCCAAGTGGGGGTGTTGACCGATCTCAGCTATGTGCAGCTTTTGGGGGATGGGGTGGCCTCAATCGACGTGGGCTATCCCATGCGCCATTCGCATTCCACCATTGAATGTTGTGATCTGCGCGACGTCGCGGGCTTGGTACGGCTGTTAGACGGCGCGCTAGACCGCATCCCTGTGGCCATGAAACTGGAGCGTGACTGACATGTCCCTGACCCTTGGCATCGACATCGGAACGTTTGAATCCAAGGGTGTCTTGGTCGGCGCGGCGGGCCACGTCCTAGCCCAAGCAGCGCGCGCGCACGAGATGATCGTGCCCCGTGCCGGCTGGGCCGAACACCGCGCAGACGAGGATTGGTGGGGCGACTTCGTCTTTATCACCCGCGCTTTGCTGGCCCAATCAGGGGTAGATCCGGCAGATATAAAATGCGTAGCAGCCTCGGCCATCGGGCCCTGTATGCTGCCGCTGGACACAGGTGGGCAGCCCTTGATGAACGGCGTGCTGTACGGCGTTGATACCCGCGCTGCGGAAGAAATTGATCTTCTCAACGCCCAAATCGGGGCTGAGACGATCTTGCAGCGCTGCGGTAATGCGCTGACCTCGCAGGCTGTAGGCCCCAAGATCCTTTGGCTGCGCCGCCAAAGACCTGAGCTTTGGGCTAAAACCGCAAAGATTGTCACGGCCACCACTTATCTGACATGGAAGCTGACCGACCGCTTTGTGATCGACCATTACACCGCCGCCAACTTCGCCCCGCTTTATGATATCGCCCGCCAAGACTGGTGTTTTGATCTGGCCGACATTTGCCCTGTTGCGATGCTGCCCAACCTGATGTGGTCGGGCGAGATTGCGGGTCATGTGACCGAGGATGCCGCGCGCGAAACTGGCCTTGCGGCGGGAACCCCGGTGACTTGCGGCACAATTGACGCGGCGGCTGAGGCCGTGTCGGTTGGCGTGGCCGAACCCGGCGATATGATGATGATGTATGGATCAACCATCTTCATCATCCAGATCGCCCAAAAGCGCCTGACCGACCCGCGCCTGTGGCACGCGCCTTGGCTGGTGGCGGGGCAACATGCGGCCATGGCGGGGCTTGCGACATCGGGCACGCTGACCCATTGGTTCCGCGACCAGTTCGCGCGCGACCTGCCCAAAGAAACTGCATTTGCCACCCTGACGGCTGAGGCCGAATCCACCCCGCCCGGCGCCAACGGCCTGATCTGCCTGCCGTACTTTTCTGGCGAACGCACGCCCCTCCACGATTCCCGCGCCAAGGGCGCCTTCTTCGGACTGAACCTGACCCATGACAGGGGGGCCATGTACCGCGCAGCGCTTGAAGGCATAGCCTCTGCTACGCGCCACATCACAGACACCTATGTCGAGGCGGGCAGCCCCCCCCGCCGCGTGCTGGCGGTGGGGGGTGGCACCAAAAACAAGCCATGGATGCAGGCCACCTCGGACCTGACGGGCTTGGATCAAAGCGTTTGTGCCATCACCACTGGCGCAAGCTATGGCGATGCCTATCTGGCAGCGCTTGCCGTGGGCTTGGCGCATCCCGGCGACATCGCCCGTTGGAACCCCGTCGCGTATACCGTCCCCACCCAAAGCCATGCCGCCTATGCCCGCCAATACCCGATCTTCCGCGCCCTTTACGCGCAAACCAAGGATTTGATGGCAGCCCTATGAGATATGAACTTCTCACCCCGCACCACCTGCGCCAAGCGATTGCAGCCAATACCCCGCTGGTCATGGCGATTGGCGTGCAAGAATATCACGGCGAACATCTGCCCTTGGGCGTTGACCTTTTGGCCGTCACCCGCTGCCTTGACCGACTGGAAGCGCAGGCCCCCGACCGCCTCATCATCTTGCCCGCCTTCGCCTATGGCGCGGCCAGCCATGCCGTGGCGGGGCCAAAAAGCGGCTCGTTGCACGTCGACGCGCAAACTTTTCTGCCCATGGCGCAAGCGCTTTTTGCAGCCCTGCTCAAAGTGGGCTTTCGCAATATTCACGGCATCATCCACCACCAAACCGAAAACTTCGCCCAAGGCATGCCCACCGATCTGGCCTTTCGCTTGGCCGCCCGCCAAGCCGTCTTTGCCCATCTGGAAACGACCCAAGGCGAAGGCTGGTGGGGCGCGCCCACAATGGAAAGCTATTACGAAGGCCATGCCGCAGGCGATAACCCCTTCAATTGGATCCGTATCCATCCCCTGATGCCGCTGCAAGTGGCGCAACACTTCCCCTTCGACCACGCCGGTGAAGGCGAAACCGCCCTGATGCTGGCGCTCGCCCCCGAAACGGTTGAGGCCGCGCGCATGGCTGAAAACACCACTTGGTTCACCAAAACCGCCCCGCAGGCGACCAAAGCCCAAGGCGAAGCCGGGGTCGAGGTGATTATGACTCATCTCAAAGCTTTGCTTAATCTTTAACCGCTTGCCCTGTGCGCATATCCGCCACGGGCGGCTTGCAGGGTGTGAAACTCTTTGGGGTCACAGGCGCAGGGCTGGCCGGATCACAGCGGCGGAAGATCAATCACACCCTTTTTCAGGATAAAGCAGCCATATGGCCCACTGTCCGAGGTGCGGATGATGGCAAAAGCCCGCTTGGCTGTTTCGTAAAAAGCAAATCGCTCCAAAGGGTTCAGCGCAATGTCTCGCCCATCGACGCGCGAACAGGTGGCTTGCATCTGGGTAAACAGCGGCAGCACCTTATCTGGGTGCCCTACTACCTGCATCCGCGCTACGGGGGCGGGCACAAAGGTGTCCAAAGGCATCAAGCTCAAAATCGCCTCGGCCGCCGATAGCAAGTTGCAGCCTGCCATATCAACCAATTTGCCATAGGTGGTGTCTTTGGCAATGGTGACGGCGGGATGGTTTACATCGCAGATCACCAGATCATCGCCGTGGCCCATCAGCATC
>CANIKY010000051.1 GCA_947468085.1 Paracoccaceae bacterium
AGGCGGCCCCACATATCGACGGCGGCCACCAGAACAGTGTCGATGGTGCCGCTGTCAACAGCGTTTTTCAGTTCGTCAAATGTCATATTGCCGGGCATATCCGGTCTCCTTTTCATGGGGGATTGGCGCAGGCTGTAGCCCTTGGGGCCTATAAAGGCGGCACTAGCCCGCCTTGGCCTGACGCTGGATTTCCACCATACCCATGTTCAACACCACTTCCGCGCCCCCTGCCAAAAGGCCAAGGGGGCAGGGGTTGCAACGAAGCACTGGCAAACGGCGCGCCATGGGCGGGGATCCTTGTTTGATCAAATGCTGGCGTTTGGGCGGGCGTAAGTCAAGGTCGTTTTGGGCGGGGATTTGCTGCGCGCAGGCCAAGGGCTGCGTTCAGCATCACTGCCGCCAGCAAAATCGCGCCGCCAAGGGCGGTGTTGGACGACAGGGTTTCGCGCAAAAACACCCAAGCCCACATGGGCGCCAGCAGCACCTCGACCAAAGACAGCAATGTGGCTTGGGCGGCGGGCACCCCTTGGCTGCCCTTGGTGTACAGATACATGCCCCCCGTCAGCGTCACCACGCCCATGCCAAAGGCCAAGCCCGCCTCGAAGGGTGGAACGCCTAAGGTTTGCCCCGACAAAAGTGCCGCCACCGCCCCCGCCATTGTCGAAAATATCCCGCCCAGCAGCACGACGGGCAGGCTATCGGCCACATGGCCCCAGCGGATGGTGACGGTGAACCCCGCAAACCCCGCCGCCGAGATCAGTGCCGCCACCGTGCCCAAAACCTGCCCGCCGCCGATCTGGCCAATGCCGCCCACCATCACCAAAATACCCGCTAAGGCCAGAACAATGGCCCCCCACGTCGGCACAGAGACCGGTTCGCCCAGCAAAACCCGCCCAAACACCGCGGCAAAGAAGGGTGAGGCGGAAAAAAGCAGCATCGCATTGGCGACTGTGGTCGATTGCAGCGCCACGATGGCCCCGCCAAAGGCCAGCACCAGCCCAAGCCCGCCCACGACCCCCGCCATCCCCACGCTCCGCAGCGCGGGCAGCACGCGGTTGGGTCCGATCCACAAGACCAATACCGGCACCGTTCCGAGAGACCGCCAGAACAGCACAGCCCAACTGCCCGCCTCATCCAGCTGGCGGATCAAGACGCCCTGTATCGACCAAACTGCCCCCGCCAACAGGATCAGCCCCGCGCCTGTCAGATATCGCATGGCTATCACTGCCCCTTGGTTCTAGCTGCACGGCGCAGGCTAGGGGCTTGCAGATAGGCTTTGTGTTCTAGAACCGACAGATAAGGTCGGGTAAAGGGAACGCGCTTGCCCCTTTCATATGTGCCCAAATATCCATCCAACCTTAGTAGCCAAGCACGCGGTCAACCAGATGCAGCAAGGGTTCCCCCGCCTCAGAACGGCGGATGTTTTCCACAAGGACGCGTGCCGCGCTGTGGGGCCTTGTATCGGCGGCGATATGGGGGGTGACGGTGATCTGGGGGTGGCTCCAGAATGGATGATCTGGTGGCAGGGGTTCGGTGCGAAACACGTCCAGCGTGGCATGGGCGATCTGGCCGCTGTTGAGTGCTGCCAGCAGGGCCTCATCCTCGATCAATGGTCCACGGCCGGGGTTCAGAATAAAGGCCCCCTTCGGCAGGTAGGACAGCGTCTGCGCGTTGAGCAGGTTTTCCGTCTGCGGCGTGCGTGGCAGCAGAGTGACCACGATTTCTGCGCTTGACAGGGTTTGGGCCAAGCCCGCAGCCCCTGACAAGCAGGTCAGGCCGGGGATCGATTTGGGCGCACGGCTCCACCCCGTGACGGGAAAGTTCAGCGCCTGCAAGGCCCGTGCACAAGCAAGACCCAGCGCGCCCAAGCCTAGCATCGCCACGGGCCGTTCGCGGGCACGGGGCGGGCAGGTCGGGTCCCAGATACGGGCGGGGTTCACTATGTGGCGGTCCATGCCCAGATGATGGCGCAGCACATGGCCCACCACCCATTCTACCATTCCCTCGGTCAGGCTTGGGTCGACCATCCGTGCCAAAGGCTGGGTCAGCGTGGCATTGCCCACAATCCGCTCTACCCCCGCCCAAAGGCTGAGAACAGCTTTGCAGCGGGAGAAGGGGGTGAAATCTTGCAAGGGGGCCGAAGGAGCATAGATGATGTAATCGACCATGGCCGGATCAGTCGCCTCGGTCACAATCTGGGCCGAAAGCCCGGCCTCGGCCAAAGCCTGTGGCAAAATCGTGGTATAGTCTGCCCAAACGGCAGGGGCTGCGAACAAGATCAACATAGGGGTCCCTTTGGTCATTTTGACAGAGCAATTGCGGCGTTCACGGCCATGGCAAGGATCACCGTGTTAAAGAAAAATGCACCAACGGAATGCACCAAAACAACCCGGCGCATCTTCGTTGAGGTGATCGAGACATCGGCTGTTTGGGCTGTCATGCCAATGACAAAGGAAAAATACAAGAATTCCCAAATCTCCGGCTTATCGGCACCGGGAAATCTAAGCCCGCCATCCGGTTGGGCGGCATGATAAAGATGGGCATAGCGAAAGGCCGCCAGCACCTGCAACGTGGCCCATCCTAAAGGGGCAGATGTCAGGGCAAAAAAGGCTTCCATGAGGCTGGAACTGGAGCGGTTCAGCACCAGAAAGATCGACGACAGGCTGATCACGATTGCCATAAGGGCAATCCCTAAGATCACCACGGCCCCTTCGTCGTCCGCTTGGGCATGGCGGCGCAGGTCTTGCGGCGGGGTGCGCAGGATCATCGCAAGCATCAGGGCCAAGTAGCCCAGGAAAAAGACATTGACGCTGATCAACCCGCCCATCACCGCATCGATGGGCAGCAGGTGGCTGCCTGCCCAGAACAGGCCGCCAAACACCAAAGCTGCCAAAAACCGCTTGTGACGCTGGTAGGCTTGTCCCAACATCAGCGCAGCCTATGCACAATGGCGCTTTGCACCAGACCAAAGGCCAAAAGCAAAACCAGCGTGGCCGAACCGCCATAACTTACGAAGGGCAAGGGCACCCCCACAACGGGGGCCATACCCATAACCATGGACAGGTTCACCGCCAGATACAAAAAGAAATTCACCGCAATCCCGATCAGCAGAAGCGAGGAAAAGCGGTCTTTGTTTTGCATCGCAGCCCAGAACAGAAAGATCAAAATGGCGCTGTAAACCATGAGCAACGAAATCTCGCCAACAAAGCCGAACTCTTCGCCAAGCGTGGTAAAGATGAAATCGGTGTGCTTTTCGGGCAAAAAGTTCAACCGGCTTTGCGTGCCTTGCATAAAGCCCTTGCCGCCCATCCCCCCCGATCCCAAGGCGATCTTGGCCTGCAATATGTTATAGCCGGCCCCCAAAGGATCAACGGAAGGGTCAAGGAATGTATCGATCCGTTTATACTGATAATCATGCAGCAACTGCCACGAGGTGCCGCGCAGCAAGAAAACCCCTGTAATCCCTGCACCAATCAGGCCAAGCACCGCGCCAAAATACCACAGCGACACGCCCGCCGCGAACATGACGGACGCCCCCGCCACAACCAACATCAAGGTCGTGCCCAAGTTGGGCTCCATCAAGACCAATATGGCGGGGGCCATGATCAACATCACCGGCACCAGCACCCATCCCAACCGCGAGACTTTGCGATCTTCTAGCCAGTCGTAGTAGGTGGCCAGCATCATGATCAGACTTACTTTCATGAATTCTGAGGGTTGCAGGCGGATAAATCCCAGATCAATCCAGCGCTGTGCGCCCATGCCAACATCGCCAAAGAAATGAACCACCACCAGCAAGGCGAAGGTTAGAATGTAAGCTGCCGCGGACATACTGCGCCAAAACCAGATCGGCGTGAAGCAGACGGCCAGCGACAAGACCATTCCCACGCCAAAGCGTTTCATCTGCGGTTCTGCCCATTGCTGCATATTCCCGCCCGATATTGAATAGAGCATGAGCCACCCGATCGTGGCGCAGGCGAAGATCAAAAGATACAGGCTCCAATTGACATAAAGCACCTTGGCAAAGCCTGTGGGTGCAAATTTAAGGCGGTATTCCAGAAAACTCATGGGCTTTATGCCTTTATCTCTGGGGGTTGGCTGCCATCGGGACGGCGCAGGCGCAACTCTTTGAGCATCGTGCTGATGCGCGCGCGTTGGTTCTCGGGATAATCCGCAGGGTCAGGCAAGGCCCCCGTCATCACGCGTAATAGGGCGTCGCGTGCGATCGGGGCGGCGACAGACGACCCACCACCGCCATGCTCGACCACCACAGCCACCGCATAGCGCGGCGCATCGGCGGGGGCATAAGCCACAAACAGGGCGTGGTCACGGTCTTTCCACGGCAGATCAACGTTGTTGACCACGCCTGTCTCGCGCTCTGCGGCCGAGATGTTGCGCACCTGCGATGTGCCCGACTTGCCCGCCATGCGCATAGCGTCGTTGGTGATGCGCGCGGCAAAAGAGGTGCCGTGCTGATCATTGACCACGCCCATCATGCCAGCGCGGACCGATCCAAGATGCGCGCTTTCCAGCCCGAGCGGCAAAGCCTCGTCCACTGGAACTTCTGCGCCGTTCACAGCCTTTACCAAGCGCGGCACCACGCGACGGCCCGTGGCCACCCGTGCCGTCATAACCGCGAGTTGCAAGGGCGAGGCCAAGACATAGCCCTGCCCGATCGAGGCATTGATCGTATCGCCAATCCGCCAATCTTGCTGGTAGCGCTGCTGCTTCCACGCTTTGTCGGGCATGATGCCCTCGGTGATGGCTGACATGGGAAGATCATGGCGTTGCCCAAGACCCATGGTCTTGCCCATTTCGGCAATCTTGTCGATGCCAACCTTTTGGGCCACATCATAAAAGAACACATCGCAGCTTTCGGCCAAGGCGCGGGCCAAATTGACTTTACCGTGGCCCCCCGCTTTCCAGCAATGGAACTTGCGCCCGCCAAAATCTAGGTAGCCCGGGCAATAGACCTTGGTATCGGCGTCAATCTGGGCATCGGCCAAGGCGGCCAAGGCCGTGACGACCTTGAAGGTTGACCCCGGAGGATAGGCCCCTTGTACCACCTTATTGGCCAAGGGGCGGTGATCGTTTTCCATCAAGGCACTGTAATTGGTGTTGGAAATGCCGCGCACAAAAAGGTTAGGGTTGAAGCTGGGGGCTGACACCGCCGCGATGATATCGCCGTTTTGTGCATCCATGACGATGCAGGCGGCCGCTTCGTCGCCCAGACGCACTTGCAGAAAATTTTGTACATCGGCGTCCAGCGTCAGTGTCAGGTCTGCGCCTGAATTGCCCTCGGTCCGCTCTAGCTCGCGCATGATGCGGCCAACGTGGTTGACCTCGATCTTGCGGTTGCCCGCTGATCCGCGCAGCACATCTTCTTGCCACTTTTCTACGCCGATCTTGCCGATCTGGAACTTGGGGATATGCAGCAAAGGATCGGGTGTTTCGATCGCCTCAAGATCTTTTTCAGATACGGGGCCCACATAACCCACCACATGGGCGAAATCGGTGTCGCGCGGATAAAGCCGCGACAGGCCAACATCGGGCGTTACCCCCGGCAAAGCGGGCGCGTTGACAGAGATGCGGCTGAACTCTTCCCAACTTAGCCTGTCTGCAACTGGAATGGGCACGAAAGGGGCGTTGCGGGAAACATCCTTTAGAACCCGCGTCAGGTCGGCTTGGGTGAGCGGGATGAGATGGCTAAGGCGGTTGAGAACCAAGTCCACATCACCCGCGCCTTCGCGCGTGATCACCACGCGGTAGTTCTGCTCGTTGCCCGCGATCAACTTGCCGTTGCGGTCCAAGATCAGGCCACGGGCAGGCGGCAGCAACTGGATGTTGACGCGGTTTTGTTCGGCCAAAAGCGCGAAAGTGTCAGACTGTTCAATCCCAAGATACCGCATCCGCCCGGCCAGAACGGCTATTGTGGCTGTCATGCAGCCGCCCATGAACAAAGCGCGGCGGTTTATCCGGCGAGCACTGTCCTCGGTGTCGCGAACCGGGCGTCTCACATCCGTCTCCCAAAGGCGTCAACTTGGCCCATGGCAGGCTTGTACAAATCCAGCCCATAGCGCGATGCCGCAACGACGGCGGGATAGGCCACGACCGACCAGATGATCTGCAGCAGCGAAAAGCCAAACGAGGGTTGATCAACAAAGGCCAGATCCAACAGCAGCCTATTGGCGAAAAATACGCCGAAAATCACGCCAGCCACCAACATCCATTCCACACCAAAGGTCAACTCGCGCGTCAAGGCACTGCGGGCGCGAATGAACTCTGCCCCAATCAAAACCAAAGCCGCCCAAAGCCCGGGCGGGCGCATGAGCAGCATATCTTCGGTCAAGACCACCACCCCAATCATCAAGGCCGACAAATACTCTGGCCGCCGAACCATCCATGCAAAGATCAGGCACAGCAAAATATCTGGGCCGGGCAAATGCCCTGCGGTCGTTTGCAGCGGCAAAAGCCGGACAAAGGTTAACAAAAGCGCCACCGCCAAAAAGATCAGGCGGTGCAACCAAAGAGGTCCGATCATCGCACTAATCACTGCGGGCCCCCGTGGTTCCGTCAGAAATCGTCAAAGAGACTGCACCCTCGGCCCCATTGTTTGTGCCATCAGGCCCACTGACCGGCGGCAAACCGGCGGCAGGCATCAAGGGCCCTTGCACACCCGTTGGCAATGCGCGCGGCGGCAAAGGTACTAAAAGCGCGCCGGTGTCGGTGATGGGCGTGCTGGCATAACTGCGTAATACCCGCAGAAACTCTAGCCGTTCATAGTCGGCAGCCAAGACCACTCGCAAACGTTTGTCCGCCCCCATGGCCACCTGTCCCACCAGCAAGCCTGCTGGAAAGACATTGCCATCGCCCGTGCTGATCACGCGGTCGCCGGGTTGGATCTGGTCGGGGTGTTCCAAAAAATCCAGCATTGGCAGCATCGAATTGTCGCCCGACACCACCGCATTTTGGCCCGAGGGTTGCACGATCACGGGGATGCTGCTGGAACTGTCGGTCAAAAGGATCACCCGGCTTGTGCGGCTGCCGACCCCGGAGATCCGGCCAACAAGCCCGATCCCGTCCATCGTGGCCCAGCCGTCTTGGATTCCATCGCGCGTGCCCACATTCAACAAAACTGATTGCCGAAATGGGCTGCCACTGTCGGCCAACACCACGCCCGTGACATGGGTCAGCAGCGGATCCAGTCGAACGTTGTTCAAATCCAACAGGCGGGCATTCTTTTGTTCCAGTTGAAGAGCGGCCTCTTTCCACGCTTTCATTTGTTGCAATTCTTCGCGAAGTTGCTGGTTTTGCTCGTAAAGGCGGCCATAAGACTGAAAATCGTCGATAATAGTCGACACTTTGGTCACGGGCGCCATGGCCCATGAAAAAGAGGGGACGACTTTGTCAATCAAAGCCATACGGAACCGTTCCACCCTTGGGCTGTCAATCCGCCACAGCACAAAGATAGCCAGAAACAAAACAACAATAAGACCCACCAAAACCCGTCGAAGGGGGCGGGAGAAGTCTTCGCTGTCATATGTTCTAGGCTTGGCCATCGGTCCCCCCCTAGGCGAAAGGGATTAGCTGTCGTAATCGATCACATGACGCAGTTGCTTTTCATATTCTAGCGCCTTGCCTGTGCCCAAAGCCACGCAGTTGAGCGGTTCGTTGGCCACCGAGATAGGCAGGCCCGTCTGTTCGCGCAACGACAGATCCAGATCCCCCAAAAGCGCGCCGCCACCCGTTAGCATCACGCCGCGGTCAACGATATCGGCCGCCAGATCGGGTGGCGTGGTTTCCAAAGCCTGCATCACCGCATCGCAGATGGTTTGTACGGGTTCTGACAAAGCCTCTGCCACTTGGGCTTGGTTGATTTCGGTCTCTTTGGGGACGCCGTTAAGCAAATCGCGGCCCCTGATCAAGATAGAGGCCCCGCGCCCATCGTCAGGCATCCGCGCCGTGCCGATGGTGGTTTTTATGCGTTCCGCCGTGGCCTCGCCGATCAGCAGGTTTTGGTGGCGGCGTAGATAGCTGATAATCGCCTCGTCCATACGGTCTCCGCCCACGCGCACCGAACGGGCATAGACAATATCGCCTAAGGACAGCACTGCCACTTCGGTCGTGCCACCGCCGATGTCGACCACCATGCTGCCGGTGGGGTCAGTGATGGGCATGCCCGCACCAATAGCCGCGGCAATGGGTTCAGCAATCAGACCCGCGCGGCGTGCCCCTGCGGACAGAACCGACTGACGAATGGCGCGTTTTTCCACGGGCGTCGCCCCATAAGGCACACACACGATGATCTTGGGCTTAGAAAAGGTTGAACGTTTGTGCACTTTTCGGATGAAATGCTTGATCATTTCCTCTGCCGTGTCAAAATCCGCGATGACGCCGTCGCGCATCGGGCGGATCGCTTCAATGCTGCCCGGGGTACGGCCTAGCATCAGCTTTGCGTCTTCACCCACAGCCAGAACCTGCTTTTTGCCGTCCTTGACATGATAGGCCACCACCGAGGGTTCATTCAGGATGATCCCACGCCCTTTGACGTAGACCAGCGTGTTGGCTGTTCCAAGGTCGATCGCCATGTCTGACGAAAATAGACCTGAAAAGATGTTGGAGAAGATCGACATGCTAAACGCCCCACTGTGGTTCGGAAAGGGAATTTCCCCCGCGACTCAGTCAAGAGGCGGATCCATTTGTATAGGCTGCCAGAAAGGCGGGCGAAAGGGCAATGGTGCCGAGCGTGCGGGTTTACGCCGGTCGAATAAATAATTAACAAATAGCAATTTTATATAACCTAAATCGGTAAAATTTTGCCAAATAATTTTCATTTTAACACAAATTGTGAAAACCTCACCTTCTCGTTTCGCCAATTACGCGCCTGCGGCTATGGTGCTGGCCAGAGAACCTAAGCAGAACTGGGGAAATTATGGCCGACATTACCGATCGTGTGGCTTTGGTCACAGGCGCAGGCAGCTTGGAGGGAATTGGTTTTGCCATAGGGCGGGCTTTGCAAAAAGCGGGGTCCAAGGTGTGCATCACGGCCACCACAGATCGAATTTTTGACCGCGCTGCGGAACTGGGGTGTTTGGGCTTGAAAGCCGACCTGACCGATCCCGCACAAGTGCAGGGGCTTTTTGCCTTGATCGCCGCCCAACTGGGCCCCGTCGCGGTGTTGGTCAACAATGCGGGCATGGTGCAAAGCGGCAAATCGGTCAAACGCGCCAAGCTGGGCGGCCTGTCAGATGCCGATTGGGCCCATCATATGGCGTTGAACATCGGGGTGACGTTTCACTGCATCCGCGCCGCTTTGCCCGCCATGCAGGCGGCGGGCTTTGGGCGGATTGTCAACATCGGTTCGGTCACAGGGCCTATGGTCACGATCGAGGGTTCGTCAGGCTATGCCACGGCAAAGGCGGCTATTGGCGGGATGACGCGGTCGGTGGCCTTGGAATATGGCCGCGAGGGCATCACTTGCAACGCCGTTTTGCCGGGCTGGATCCAGACAGGCTCCTCCAGCGCTAAAGAGATCCGCGCCGGCCGTGCCACCCCCGTGGGCCGTCCCGGCACGCCCGAGGAGGTGGCGGCCTGTGCTGTATTTTAGCCTCGCAAGGGGCGAGCTATGTCAACGGCGCGATGTTGGTTGTGGATGGGGGCAACACGCTGGTCGAGATGAAAGGGGCAGGCGGGTTCTAACGCCACCCTTTCCGGCACAAAATTCGAAAAGCCAAAGTGGGGCTTTGGTCTTTCTGAACTTTCACCCTTCGCACGAACTTACTGCTTATAGCTGACCATCTTTACATCCGAATCCGGTGCCGATTTCTTGCGGCGTTGGATCAGGCGGTTCAGCGCATGGACATAGGCTTTCACGCTGGCCACCACGGTATCGGTATCGGCCGAAGTGCCCGTAGCAATCCGCCCGTCTTCCTCTAGCCGCACCGATACGGTTGCCTGCGCATCGGTGCCTTCGGTCACCGCATGAACCTGATACAATTGCAACTTGGCATGGTGGGGGTACAGCATATTGACCGCGTTGAACGCCGCGTCCACTGGCCCATCGCCCGTTGCATCGGTGAAAGCTTCGACGCCATCGATCATCAAGGTCAACTCGGCTTCGCGCGGGCCCTCGGTGCCGCAGACCACGCGCAGGCGTTTGACCTGCAGGTGATTGTTGTCATCGCTGGTAGCTTCGTCGGCGACAAGGGCGATCAGGTCTTCGTCGTAGACCTCTTTCTTGCGGTCAGCTAAGGCCTTAAAGCGCACAAAGACATCGTTAAGCTGGTTATCGGCCAGTTCAAACCCCAGTTCCTTCAGCTTCGAACGCAAGGCGGCGCGGCCCGAATGCTTGCCCATGGCGATATTGGTCGCCGTCAGGCCGATATCCTCGGGGCGCATGATTTCAAAGGTTTGCACATTTTTCAGCACCCCGTCTTGGTGAATACCGCTTTCGTGCAAGAAGGCATTCTTGCCGACAATCGCCTTGTTGAACTGTACTGCAAAGCCCGACACCGCAGACACCCGCCGCGACAGGTTCATGATCTTGGATGTGTCGATGCCGGTTTGATAGGGCAGAATGTCATTGCGCACGCGCATCGCCATGACGACCTCTTCAAGGGCGGTGTTGCCAGCGCGTTCGCCCAAGCCATTGATCGTACATTCAATTTGCCGTGCCCCTGCCTCCACCGCTGCGAGGGCATTGGCCGTGGCCATACCAAGGTCGTTGTGGCAATGGGTGGCAAAGGTGACCTTGTCGGCATTGGGGACGCGTTCCAAGAGCATGGCGATCAGTTTGGCGGATTCGAAGGGGTAGGTGTAGCCCACCGTGTCGGGAATGTTGATCGTGGTGGCACCGGCCTTGATGGCGATTTCGACCGTGCGGCACAGGTAATCATGCTCGGTGCGCGTGGCATCCATCGGCGACCATTGCACGTTGTCGCACAGGTTGCGGGCATGGGTGACGGTGTCGTGGATGCGTTCGGCCATCTGGTCCATATCCAAATTGGGAATGGCGCGGTGCAAGGGCGAGGTGCCGATAAAGGTGTGAATGCGCGGCGAGCGGGCGTGTTTCACCGCCTCCCAGCAGCGGTCAATGTCTTTGAAATTGGCGCGCGCAAGGCCGCAGACGGTGGAATTCTTGGCCCGTTTGGCGATGGCGCTGACAGCAGCAAAATCGCCTTCCGAGGCGATTGGAAAGCCCGCCTCGATGATATCCACGCCCATCTCGTCCAAAAGGCCCGCGATTTCCAGCTTTTCATCATGGGTCATGGTCGCACCGGGGGATTGTTCCCCGTCGCGCAGAGTGGTGTCAAAAATCAAGACGCGGGGTTGGGCGGTCTTTTGGGTCATCTGATACTATCCTTGGACGTGGTTCTTAGCGGCTTTGCCGAGGGTGTTGGGCGCTGTTCACCTCTGAGCGGTCGCACCCTTCGGGCACGCTCAGAGGCGGCTAAGACGTAGCAGACCCAAGGGCAGGGCAGGCATCATCAGCGGGTGGGCCCCGTGTAAAATGCCAGCGGTGATCCGAACTTTGGTCATGAAAGTGGACTATAAGCAGGATTGCGCGAAAGAAAAGGGGTCACGCAGGGAATTTGCGGGGCTTGGCAGAGGCGGGCAGAGCGCTAATTTTGGTAAAAGCGGAGGAATGATGCAACAGGCATTGGTAATCGGCGCATCAGGTGGCATCGGGGCGGCGGTGGCTTTGGCCTTGGAAGGGCAGGGCTACGGCGTCACTCGCCTGTCGCGCAGCGCGGACGGGCTGGATCTGACCGATGAGGCCAGTGTGCAAAGCCGCCTTGAAAGGCTGGACGGCCACTTCACCACCGTCTTTGTCGCGACCGGCGCGCTGGAACTAGGGCCCTACCGCCCCGAAAAATCACTGCGCGCGGTGGACCCTGCGGCTTTTGCGGCCCAGTTTGCGCTGAATGCCACTGGGCCGCTTTTGGTGCTCAAACACGCCCTCCGCCTTATGCCCCGCGATGTGCCTGTGCGTTTTGCGGCCCTATCAGCGCGGGTTGGGTCTATCAGCGACAACCATTTGGGCGGCTGGTATGGCTACCGCGCGGCCAAAGCGGCGCTTAACCAGTTGATTCACACTGCCGCTATCGAGGTGGCGCGCAGTCATCCGCAATCTGTTGTAGTCGGCCTGCACCCCGGCACGGTTGACACCGATCTGACGCGCGCCCATCGCGGCACCCATCCTGCCATGCCTCCCGCTGAGGCAGCAGTGCATTTGCTGGCCGTGTTGGAGGGTTTGACACCTGCTCAAACGGGCGGTTTTTATGATTGGCAGGGCAAAAGCGTGCCGTGGTAGCGGCTAATCGGCGCTGTTGGCCTGCAACACCTCTAGCGGTACGATATCCAAAGCGCGGCGGTGGGTGCCAGACAAGTTGACCTGTGGTGCCGCCCCCTCTTCATGCGCTTGCAGGAACCGACTGGCGCATAGGCACCAGCGGTCACCGGGTTTCAGCCCGACAAAGCCGTACTCTGGGCGCGAGGTGGACAAATCATTGCCAAGGTATTTCGACAGGGCCAGAAACTCGGCCGTCATGACGGCGCAGACGGTGTGTTGGCCGCGATCTTCTGGCCCCGTGTCGCAGCACCCGTTGCGGTAAAATCCGGTCATGGGCTTGGTCGAGCAGGGCTGCAACGCGCCCCCTAGCACGTTCAAAGAAGGGTCTGGCATCGGGCGCGCTCCGGATTTTGTAGGTTTTGTGGAAGCCAGTTTGCACTTTTCTTGGGGCAAAGGTCAACCGGTGGCATAGGGTGCTTGACCTATCGCTGCGTCCTGCGGATGCTTGGCTGACACAACAGGGGAATGCCATGGTCCTGAAAAGCAACGACGTGTCGCAGGCCGTGCGCCCGATACATCAAGCGCGGTCGATGCCTGCGGGCTTTTACACCGACCCCGCCCATTTCGCGCTGGAACGCGAGGGCTTGTTTCTGCGCCATTGGTTCTTTGTGTGCCGCGAAGAGATGCTGCCCAACCCCGGCGATTACCGCGCCCTTGACAGTCCCGGCGGCCCGATTGTCGCCCTGCGCGGGGCGGATGGCACCTTGCGGGTCTTTGCCAATTACTGCCGCCATCGTGGATCGATCTTGCTAGAGGGGCAGGGCAATACGGGTGGCAAAGTCATGTGCCCCTATCACGGGTGGAGCTATCTGAACGATGGCCGCCTGTACGGCTGCCCCGATATGAAAGACGCCGAAGGCTTTGATCGGCGTGAAAACGGCATGGTGGCCTTGGCCTGCGAAACTTGGGCGGGCTTTGTCTTTGCCCGCTTTGCATCCGATGGCCCCAGCTTGGCCGAACACTTGGGCGACCTGCCCGACCGTCTTGCCTCGCACAAGCCTGAAGAGATGCGCTGCACGTGGACAGTGACGCTAGAGCCTGAGTGTAACTGGAAACTGATCTTAGAAAACGCGATGGAGACCTATCACACCGGCATCGTGCACCGCGATACGGTGGGGGCGCAAACCTCGCGCACCTTGGTGACCAAGGGCAATTGGATTTGCATTCAGGTGATCTCGGGCCGATCGGTTGCCACATTGTCAGACACGATCCCGCCCTTTGATAAGATAGACGGGCTAGACGCCGATGCGCGAATGGGCACCTATTTCACCGTGGCTCTACCCACGATGCAATTCGCCGTGGCGCAAGATTGCCTGTGGTGGCTGAACGTCACCCCCATCGCCGCTGGCAAATCGCGGCTGGAAATCGGCGGATGTTTCCCCGCCGCGCGCCTAAAGCAGCCCGATTTTGCCACCCGCGCCGCGCCCTATTACGACCGCTGGGAACGGGTGGGGCGCGAGGATGTGGGTATTTTGGAAAAGCAGCAAAAGGCGTTGGCCTCGGCGCTGTATCGCCCGGGGCCGCTGTCGGGGCGTGATGATATGGTGCAGGCCTTGGGCGTTTGGGTGCTGGATCAGCTTGGTCTTTTGCCGCCGGCTTAACATCACTTCCCCTTTACCCAAGCCTCGCCCCTTTCTATAAGGCGCGCATGAGGTTGATAGGCGTGATCCCCTTCCGAATTATTGGCCCGGCGTTCTGATCTCAGACGCCGGGACATCGGCGCTTGGCCGCCCCCATACGATCTTTTGCCCAATTCTCCTGCAAGGACTGCCCCGATGTGCGCTGACACGCCGACCCCCGACTACCGCGACAGTGTTTTTCTGCCCGAAACTGACTTTCCCATGCGCGCGGGCCTGCCCCAGCGCGAGCCTGATTGGCTGGCAAGGTGGGAGCGGATCGGTGTTTACAACCGCCTGCGTGGCAAGCCGGGGCGGGCCGATTTCACGCTGCACGATGGCCCGCCCTATGCCAACGGCCATTTGCACATCGGCCATGCGCTGAACAAGGTGCTCAAAGACATGGTGGTGCGCAGTCAGCAGATGATGGGCAAAGATGCGCGCTATGTGCCGGGCTGGGATTGCCATGGCCTGCCCATCGAATGGAAGATCGAAGAGCAATACCGCGCCAAAGGGTTGAACAAAGACGATGTGAACATCGTCGACTTCCGCCAAGAATGCCGCCGGTTTGCCGAAGGCTGGATCGACGTACAACGCGCCGAATTCAAGCGGCTGGGCATCACGGGCAACTGGGACGATCCCTATCTGACGATGAATTACCACGCCGAGGCGGTGATCGCCGACGAGTTCATGACGTTTTTGATGAACGGTAGCCTGTATCAAGGGTCAAAGCCCGTGATGTGGTCGCCGGTGGAGAAGACCGCGCTGGCCGAGGCCGAGGTGGAATATCACGACCTGACCAGCCATACGATCTGGGTTAGGTTCGTCCCCTTGGGTGGTGCGCTTGAGGGCGCTTCGGTGGTGATCTGGACCACAACCCCATGGACCATACCGCAAAACCGCGCGGTATCCTTTGGGCCGGCGATCGCTTACGGCCTGTACCGTGTGGATGCCTTGGGCGAAAACTCTACCGCCAAGGTGGGTGAACTCCTGGTTCTGGGCGACGCATTGGCCGCAGCCGTGATGAAATCCGCAAAGGTAGAGGCGTTTACCCGCCTGCGCGATGTGACGGCAGACGAGATGATGGGCGTTTTGCTCGCCCACCCCTACCGTGGCATCGAAGGCGGGCAAGGCGAGTGGGACTTTGATGTTCCCCTTCTGCCCGGCGATCATGTGACCGACGATGCAGGCACGGGCTTTGTGCATACTGCCCCCAGCCACGGCGATGACGACTATCAGATGGGCGTCAAGTTTGGCCTGCCCATGACCTATAACGTCGAGGCCGATGGCTCTTACCGCGCCAATCTGCCCCTCTTCGGTGGCCAAGCTATCTTGACGGCGGACGGCAAAGAAGGCCCTGCCAACGTCAGCAATATCAAGGCTTTGGCATCGGTGGGCGGGTTGTTTGCCAAGGGCAAGCTGAAACATTCCTACCCCCATTCGTGGCGGTCTAAAGCGCCGCTGATCTACCGCAACACGCCGCAATGGTTTGTGGCGATCGACAAGCCCTTGGACGACGGCATGGGTGCGCAGGGCGATACAATCCGCGCCCGCGCGCTCAATTCCATAAACCAACTGGTGACATGGACCCCGCCTTCTGGCCGCAACCGCCTGCATGCGATGATCGAGGCGCGCCCCGATTGGGTGCTGTCGCGCCAACGCGCTTGGGGTGTGCCTTTGACCTGCTTCACCAAAGTCGGCGTCAAACCCACCGACGACGACTTTTTGCTGCGCAATGCCGAGGTCAACGCCCGCATCCGCGCCGCGTTTGAAGCCGAGGGGGCCGATGTCTGGTATAAGGACGGTTTCAAAGACCAGATGCTGCACGGCATCGTCGACCCTGCGACCTATACCCAAATCTTTGACGTGCTGGATGTGTGGTTCGATTCAGGCTCAACCCATGCCTTTGTGCTGCGCGACCGCCCCGATGGCAGTTCCGATGGCATTGCGGACCTGTACCTAGAGGGTACGGATCAGCATCGTGGGTGGTTCCACTCTTCGCTGTTGCAAGCCTGCGGCACCAAGGGCCGCGCGCCCTATCGCGGGGTTTTGACCCACGGCTTCACGCTGGACGAAAAGGGCATGAAAATGTCCAAGTCCTTGGGCAATACCGTGGCCCCCCAAGCCGTGATCGATGAATACGGTGCCGATATCCTGCGCCTGTGGGTGGCGCAGGCCGATTACACCCTAGATCTGCGCATTGGCAAAGAGATCCTGAAAGGGGTCGCCGACAGCTACCGCCGCCTGCGCAACACGATGCGGTTCTTGCTGGGGAACCTGAAAGACTTCTCGCAAGCCGAGCGGGTGGATGCCGCCGATATGCCAGAGCTGGAGCAATGGGTGCTGCACCGCTTGGCAGAGCTTGACGCCGAGGTGCGCGAAGGCTTTGGCAAATACGACTTCCAAGGCGTGTTCCAAAAGCTATTCACCTTTGCCACGACCGATCTGTCGGCCATCTATTTCGACATCCGCAAAGATGCACTATATTGTGATGCACCTGCCAGCCTAACCCGCCGTTCTGCGCGCACCGTGCTGGATATTCTGTTCCACCGTCTGACGACATGGCTGGCCCCGATCTTGGTGTTTACCATGGAAGAGGTTTGGCTGTGTCGTTACCCCGGTGATGACAGCAGCTTGCATCTGCAAGACTTCCCCGAAACGCCTAAGGCTTGGCTGAACCCTTCGCTCGGTGAAAAGTGGGTCAGGATCATGCGTGCGCGCAAGTCTGTCACCGCGAGGATAGAAGTCCGCAGGACAGCTAAGGAAATTGGCTCTAGTCTTGAGGCGGCTCCAAGGTTCGGATGTGCCGATGAGGAGACATTTCACGACCTCCAGTCGATCGACTTCGGTGAAGTATGTATCACCGCGCCGGTTAAGTTAGAGCTTATGTCAACGGCAGCCCGCACATTGTCACCCGGCCAGCCCTTTGTGGAGGTCGATCTGGCCCTTGGCCATAAATGCGAACGCTGCTGGAAAGTGCTGCCCGATGTAGGCAGCCACAAACACCCCGGCACCTGCAAACGCTGCAATGACGCGCTAGGCTAAGGTGGGCGCATAGCCCACCCCTTTTTGTCCCAAGCGGAGCGAAAGATGACCAAACAAGCGAACTTGGGCCGCTGGGCCGTTGCGTCCTTGTTCTTTATCAACGGGTTCAATATGGGCGCTTGGGCCCCGCAGATCCCCCAGATGATGGAACGCCACGGCTTAAGGTCGGGCGTCATGGGGGTGTTGATCGTGATGATCGGGCTTGGCGCTGTGTCGGCCATGATTTTTGCGGGCAAGCTGATCGCACGTCACGGCTCGCGCCGGATGGTGATTTTCTTTGCCGCTTGCTTTATTCCGATGTTTCCCTTGATGATCCTGTCGCCCTCGCCTTGGGTGGCAATTCCGTTCCTGTTCCTGTTTGGGGCCTTTGGCGGCTGCATGGATGTGGGGATGAATGCAAATGCGGTGTCGGTGGAACGGCAAATGGGCCGCGCCATCATGTCGTCCTCGCACGGGTTTTGGAGCTTGGGTGGTTTTATTGGTGGCGCTTTAGGGGGCCAAGCGATTGCCAGTTTTGGCTATGACAATCAAGCGCTGGGCGTGGCGCTGATTTGTGCGGTGATGCTGGCCGTGGCCAGCCGATATATCGTGAACGACCCACCGCAAGAGGTTGCAGCCGTGACGCCCAAGCCCCGCATGTTTCCCCGCGTGGCGATTTTGTATGTGTTGGGCGCCATGGCGCTGTTTTCCATGGTGCCAGAGGGCGCGGTGCTGGATTGGGCGGCGGTTTATGTCAAAGCCGAACTGGGCGCTGATCTAACACAGCAGGGGCTGGCCTTTGGCCTTTTTTCCGGCGCAATGGCGATTGTACGCTTTGTGGGCGATGCGGTGCGCGACCGCTTTGGTGCCGTGCAAACGCTGCGGGCTTCGGGGATTATGGGTGCGGTCGGGCTGATTGTGGCCGCGCTAGCACCCTCTGGCGAGGTCGCGATTGCGGGCTTTGCGCTGGCTGGGATCGGGGTGGCCAATATGGTGCCCATCATGTTCTCGGCTGCGGGCAATTATCCGGGATTGCCGCCGGGGTCAGGCATCGCCACGACCACCACGCTTGGCTATACCGGCTATCTTTTGGCTCCTTCGGTGATTGGCTATGTGGCCCAGCACGTCGGCTTTCGCTTTACCTATTGGGCGGTGGCGCTGCTGTTACTGGTTGTGGCGTCGCTCGCCAGCAAAGCGGCGGCAGCGGATGGGGTGAAGGCCTAGCCGTCGAACAGGTCGGATTGGCCGGGCAAGCGCGGGGCATCCAACCCCATATGCCGCCACGCCTTTTGCCCCAGCATCCGCCCGCGCGGGGTGCGCAGGATTAGGCCCTGTTGCAGCAAGAAGGGCTCAATCACCTCTTCAATCGCATCGCGCGCCTCTGACAATGCGGCGGCGATGGTTTCCACGCCGACCGGACCGCCGCCGTAATGCTCTGCCAGAAGGGTCAGATAGCGGCGGTCGTTGCCGTCTAGGCCCAGATGATCCACGCCAAGACGGGTCAGGGCGTGATCGGCAATCGCTTGGGTCAGGCGGCCATCGCCTTCGACGGTGACAAAATCCACCACACGGCGCAGCAATCGGCCCGCGATGCGCGGGGTGCCGCGCGCACGGCGGGCAATTTCGCGTGTCCCTGCGGGGTCTGACGCTATGCCCAGCAGGCGGGCGCCGCGGGTGACGATCAGGTCAAGCTCGTCTTCGGTGTAAAACTCCAGCCGCGTTGGAATGCCGAAGCGGTCGCGCAGCGGCGTGGTCAGCAGGCCCAACCGCGTTGTGGCCCCCACCAGCGTAAAGGGCTGCAATTCGATGCGCACGGTGCGCGCGGCAGGGCCTTCGCCGATCACCAGATCAAGGGCGAAATCCTCAAGGGCGGGGTAAAGCACCTCTTCCACCACGGGCGAAAGGCGGTGAATTTCGTCGATGAACAGCACATCCTTGGGTTCCAGATTGGTCAAAATCGCCGCCAGATCGCCCGGCTTGGCCAGTACCGGCCCTGAGGTCATGCGAAACCCAACCCCCAATTCGCGCGCCATGATCTGGGCAAGCGTGGTTTTGCCCAAGCCGGGCGGGCCATGAAACAAGGTGTGATCCATCGCCTCCCCCCGCGTCTTGGCCGATTGGATAAAGACGCGCAGATTGGCGCGGGCCTCGGCTTGGCCGACAAAATCGTCCAGTGTTTGGGGCCGCAGGGCGCGGTCAAGGTCTTGGGGTTGCTCTTGCGGGCTTATGGGGCGGTGCGGGTCCATTTACTTCGGGGCCAAGAGTTTCAGGGCGGCACGGATCAGGGTGGCGGTGTCACCCTCGGGGTTTTCGGCAGAAATAGTCATGACAGCTTGCGCCGCATCGCCCTGCGCATAGCCCAGATTGACCAAGGCCGACAGCGCATCCGCCGCAAAGGCCGCGCGGTTTGAAACGGGGGGCGGTGCGGTGGGCGTGCGGCGCTTGGGCGGTGCGGGTTCTGACGTCTCTAGCGGTTCAATCACGTTGGCGGCGGGCAGGGTGCCGCCCAAGGCCATCATCGCGGGCGCTTTGGATTTCAGCTCTAAAATCACGCGCTGCGCCAGTTTGGGGCCGATCCCTGGTGCCGACTGGATAGACCGCGCATCGCCCAAGGCAATCGAACGCGCCACACCTTCAGACCCCAAAGCCCCCAGCATCGCCATCGAGGCCTTGGCCCCCACCCCTTGCACCGTCATCAACAGCCGGTGCCATTCCCGCTCAAACAGGGTCAGAAAGCCGAACAACTGCAACAGGTCTTCACGCACCAAAAGATCGGTGTAAAGCGACGCCGCCTCTCCCACCGGCGGCAGGCTGGCCAAGGTGCGGTCGTTGACATGGACGATATAGCCCACGCCGCGCACATCCAGCAGCACCTGATCGCTGCCCTTCCAATCCACCACGCCCGACAGTTTGCCAATCATTCCGCGGCCCTTCTGACAGCCGCTTCCAAGCGGCCCGCACTTTGCAGATGATGCGCATGGCAAATGGCAATGGCGAGCGCATCGGCCGCATCGGGGCCTGCAATCACCACACCGGGAAGTTGCAGGCGCACCATATGATCAACCTGCGCTTTGGCGGCATGGCCTACGCCCACCACAGCCTTTTTCACCGCATTGGGCGCATATTCGCCAATCGTCAGCCCGGCTTGGGCGGGCACCAGCAAAGCAATGCCGCGCGCTTGGCCCAGCTTCAGGGTGGCCACGGCGTCTTTGTTGACAAAGGTATGCTCCACCGCCGCCGCATCGGGGGCATAGGTGCGCAGCACTTCGGTCAGCTGGGTGTGCAGCGACACCAAGCGCTGGGCCAGCGCGCCGTCATCGGCGTCAGAATGGCAGATGCCATTGGCGACATGGGTGATTTTCGCGCCTACCACGTCAATCACCCCCCAGCCGAGGTTGCGCAAGCCCGGATCAATCCCCAGCACCCGCATCTTTATCCCCTTGTTCTTGGTGGAGTTAGCCCTAGCACGAAAAGAGAACATCCGCCAAGCGCTTTCGCCACACTCATGGGCGACTGTGCAGGTGCAGAAAGCGGCAGGTCGGGAAGGAGAAGCGACATACGGAGGCGAATTTCCAAAATTACTTAACAAAAACAATACAAAGAGATGACGCCCAGCCATGCGCCCCGTGCAACGCGGCCTTGCAGTGGCTTGGGTTGCTTTGCACCTGCAGCAAGACTATTTCCCAAGCATCGGAAGCGCAAACACGCTTCAATCTTGTGCAA
>CANIKY010000052.1 GCA_947468085.1 Paracoccaceae bacterium
ACACTGTGATCTCTGCCGTGGGGATCGTGGGCAATGTCGAAGGGCTGGGGCTAGAGGCTTTGGGCGTCAAGATTGACCGCACCCATGTGGTGACAGATGACTACTGCCGCACGGGCGTGGCCGGCCTTTACGCCATCGGCGACATCGCCGGTGCGCCATGGTTGGCGCACAAGGCCAGCCACGAGGGCGTTATGGTGGCCGAACTGATCGCAGGCGGCCATCCGCATCCGATCAAGCCCGGTTCCATCGCAGGGTGCACCTATTGCAGCCCGCAGGTGGCATCTGTGGGGATGACCGAGCAAAAGGCAAAGGATGCTGGCTATACGGTTAAGGTGGGCCGCTTCCCCTTTATCGGCAACGGCAAAGCGATTGCCTTGGGCGAGGCGGAAGGCATGGTCAAAACCGTGTTCGATGCCAAAACCGGAGAGCTTTTGGGTGCCCATATGATCGGCGCGGAAGTGACCGAACTGATCCAAGGCTATGTCATCGGCCGCCAGCTAGAGACGACCGAAGAGGACCTGATGAACACCGTCTTCCCGCACCCGACCCTCTCCGAGATGATGCACGAATCGGTGTTAGACGCTTACGGCCGCGCGCTGCATTTTTAGGACTTGGGTTGATCAGCGGGGGGGCATTAGCCCCCCGTTGCGCCCTTCAGCCCTAAACGCGTACCACAGCGCCGCCGCCCTGCACCCAATTGGCAAAGCCGCCCAAGTTCAGCGCGCTATAGCCCAGCTTTTCCAAAGCCTGCGCCGCCATCCCCGACCGACCGCCCGAAGCGCAAAAGACCGCAATCGTCTTGCCCGCAAAGCGCGCATCAAAATCGGGGCCCTTGGGATCAGCCTTCATCGCGATCAGCGCCACCGGAATATGAATGGCCCCCTTGGCCGTGCCAGAGGCGTGCAGTTCGGCCTTTTCGCGCACATCGACCAGCAGCATCTGGCCAGCCGCGACTTGGGCTGCGACTTCGGCCATGGTCAGTTTGGGGTGGGCGGGGGCAGGGTGCAGGAAATTGAACATCGGTTTGCCTTTCTTGGGTTGGCTTATATATATTCAATAAATTGAATTTGTAAAGCCTGTGCAGGAAGTTTCGGTATCTCTGCCACAGTTCATCTTTCGTTCACAGTTTCGGGTTGGAAACCGCCGCGCGGCAGCCTATCTTCCGGCGACCTATGGGGTAGATCATGGCAGAGCAGAAGTTCATCGAAGTGCGCGGCGCGCGCGAGCACAATCTGAAAAACGTGGATGTAGATATTCCACGCGACCAGTTTGTGGTGATCACGGGGCTGTCGGGGTCGGGCAAATCCTCGCTGGCTTTCGATACGATCTATGCCGAAGGCCAGCGCCGCTATGTCGAAAGCCTGTCGGCCTATGCCCGCCAGTTTCTGGATATGGCGGGCAAGCCCGACGTTGACCATATCAGCGGGTTGTCGCCCGCCATTTCGATTGAACAAAAGACCACTTCGAAAAACCCGCGCTCGACCGTGGGCACCGTGACCGAGATTTACGACTATCTGCGCTTGCTGTTTGCCCGTGTGGGCATTCCCTATTCGCCCGCAACAGGCCTGCCCATCACGGCCATGCAGGTGCAAGACATGGTCGATGCCGTCATGGCGATGGAAGAAGGGGCGCGTGCGTATCTGCTGGCCCCCCTGATCCGCGACCGCAAGGGCGAATATCGCAAGGAATTCCTTGATCTGCGCAAACAGGGCTTTCAGCGCGTCAAGGTCGACGGGGCCTTTTACGACTTGGACGAGCCGCCGACGTTAGACAAAAAGCTGCGCCATGACATTGACGTGGTGGTCGACCGCATCGTGGTGCGCGATGGCTTGCAAATAAGGCTCGCCGACAGTTTCCGCACGGCGCTGAACTTGGCCGATGGTATCGCCGTGATCGAAACCGCTCCGGCAGAAGGCGATCCTGTCCGCATCACCTATTCGGAAAAATTCGCCTGCCCCGTCAGCGGCTTTACCATCGCCGAAATCGAACCGCGCCTGTTTTCGTTCAACGCGCCCTTTGGCGCTTGCCCGGTCTGTGACGGCTTGGGGATGGAGTTGTTCTTTGACGAACGCCTTGTGGTCCCCGACCAAAGCCTGACGCTGGCGCAGGGGGCCATAGCACCTTGGGCCAAATCCAAATCGCCCTATTTTACCCAAACTGTCGACGCCATGGCCACCCATTACGGCTTTGACAAGAAAAAGAAATGGAAAGATCTGCCAGAGGCCGTGAAAGAAGTCTTCCTGCGCGGATCGGGTGGGGAAGAGATCGAATTTCGGTATGACGAAGGTGGGCGCATTTACACCGTCAAGCGCATCTTTGAAGGCGTTCTGCCCAATATGGAACGCCGCTACAAAGAAACCGACTCGGCGTGGAGCCGTGAAGAGATGGAGCGGTACCAAAACAACCGCCCCTGCGGCACCTGCCACGGCTACCGCCTGCGCCCCGAAGCCTTGGCCGTGAAAATCGCGGACCTGCATGCGGGCCAAGTGGTGCAAATGTCGATTGCCGAGGCCTTTGCGTGGGTCGGGGCCGTGCCAGAAAAGCTGACGGGCCAGCAGAATGAGATTGCCAAGGCGATCTTAAAGGAAATCCGCGAAAGGCTGGGGTTTTTGGTCAATGTCGGCCTGAACTACCTGACGATGAGCCGCAATGCTGGCACTTTGTCGGGCGGAGAAAGCCAGCGGATCCGTTTGGCCTCGCAGATCGGCTCTGGCTTGACGGGGGTGCTGTATGTGCTGGACGAACCCTCCATCGGTTTGCACCAGCGCGACAATGACCGTCTTTTGACCACGCTGAAAAACCTGCGCGATGCGGGCAATACGGTTTTGGTGGTGGAACACGACGAAGACGCCATCCGTGAGGCGGATTATGTCTTCGACATGGGGCCGGGGGCGGGGGTGCATGGCGGGATGGTGGTGTCGCGCGGAACACCGGCCCAGATTGCGGCCGACCCTGCCAGCATGACGGGGCAGTATCTGTCAGGCGCGCGCGCGATCCCCGTGGCCAAGGTGCGGCGCAAAGGTAATGGCAAGAAGCTGACGGTGGTCAATGCCACGGGCAACAACTTAAAGGGCATGACGGCAGAGTTTCCCTTGGGGATGTTTGTCTGTGTCACGGGCGTGTCTGGCGGCGGCAAATCGACGCTGACGATTGAAACCCTGTTCAAAACCGCCGCGACCCGCCTGAACGGCGCGCATGAAACGCCAGCCCCCTGCGAGACGATCAAGGGCTTTGAACACCTTGATAAGGTCATCGACATCGACCAACGCGCCATCGGCCGCACACCGCGTTCCAACCCCGCCACCTATACCGGCGCCTTCACCCCGATCCGCGACTGGTTCGCTGGCCTGCCCGAAGCCAAAGCGCGCGGCTACCAGTCGGGGCGGTTTTCGTTTAACGTCAAAGGCGGGCGGTGCGAGGCGTGTCAGGGCGACGGCGTTATCAAGATTGAAATGCACTTCCTGCCCGATGTCTATGTGACCTGCGAAACCTGCAAAGGCCAGCGCTACAACCGCGAAACTTTGGAAATTAAGTTCAAAAACAAAAGCATCGCCGACGTTCTTGATATGACCTGCGAAGACGCCGCCCAATTCTTTCAAGCCGTCCCCGCCATCCGCGACAAGATGGAGGCTTTGCGCGAAGTGGGGCTTGGCTATATCAAAGTCGGCCAACAGGCGACCACTTTGTCAGGCGGCGAGGCGCAGCGGGTGAAACTGTCCAAAGAACTGTCACGCCGCGCCACGGGCAAGACGCTGTACATCTTGGATGAACCCACAACCGGCCTGCATTTCGACGATGTGCGCAAGCTGCTGGAAGTGCTGCATGCCTTGGTCGATCAGGGCAATTCGGTCGTGGTGATCGAACACAATCTTGATGTGATCAAAACCGCCGATTGGCTGATTGACATTGGCCCCGAAGGTGGCGATGGCGGTGGCGAGATTGTGGCCATCGGCACGCCCGAACAGGTGGCCGAAATAGCGGCCAGCCACACCGGCCGCTATCTCAAACCCATGCTGGCGACGGCCAAGCGGGGCAGGGTGGCTTAGGTGGTTTTGGTGCCAAAAAGCCTGTAAAGCGGGCAAAAGTTCAGCGCCGCTGTGCCAAGGGCAATAACGCCAAACACCGCTTTGGCCCAATGCCACGGGCCAAAGCCCTGATCCATAAAGAACCAAAGCAGCAGCCCCGCCCCGATCAGGATGCGCAAAATGCGGTCGGCAGTGCCGACATTGGCGGTGAACATGGGAAGTCTCCTTTATATGCTTCAACGTCGCCAAAATATAACCGCTCTTGAATGTGACGCCTTGATCTGCATCACGCCAAAGAAAAAGGCCCTCTTGCGAGGGCCTTGCTCTGGCGCACTTGTCGCAGCGCTTAGTCCATCTGCTTGAAGTTCAAGCTTGCGCCTTCTTTGATCCCCGAGGGCCAGCGTGAGGTGATGGTCTTGGTGCGGGTGTAAAACCTAAAGCTGTCCGGCCCATGCTGGTTCAAATCGCCAAAGGCCGATTTTTTCCAGCCGCCAAAGGTGTGGTAAGCCAGTGGTACGGGAATTGGCACGTTGATGCCGATCATGCCCACGTTGATGCGGTTGGCAAAATCGCGCGCTGTGTCGCCGTCGCGGGTGAAAATGGCAGTTCCATTGCCATATTCATGGTCCATCGCCAGTTTCAGCGCCTCTTCATAGGTTTGGGCGCGCACAGTCGACAAGACAGGCCCGAAGATTTCCTTGCGGTAAATCTCCATATCCGAGGTCACAAGGTCAAACAGATGCGGGCCGACAAAGAAGCCGTCCTCATAGCCTTGCATCTTAAACCCGCGCCCGTCGACCACCAGCTTGGCCCCTGCTGCAACGCCAGAGTCCACCAGCCGCAGAATATTGGCCTTTGCCGCAGCCGTCACAACGGGGCCGTAATCCACATCATTGCCCGCCGTATAGGGCCCGACTTTCAGCTTTTCGATCCGCGGGATCAGCTTGGCAATCAGGCGGTCTGCGGTTTCATCGCCCACGGGAACAGCCACCGAAATCGCCATGCACCGCTCGCCCGCAGCGCCGTAGCCCGCCCCCACCAAAGCATCGGCGGCCAGATCCATATCGGCATCGGGCATGATGATCATATGGTTCTTGGCCCCGCCAAAGCACTGCACGCGCTTGCCGTTGGCCGTGCCACGCGAATAGATATATTCGGCAATCGGGGTCGATCCGACAAAACCCACACCTGCAATCTGCGGATTGTCCAAAATCGCGTCGACCGATTCTTTATCGCCATTCACCACTTGCAGCACGCCGTCGGGTAGGCCAGCTTCTTGCATCAGTTCTGCCAGCATCATCGGCACCGACGGGTCACGTTCGGACGGCTTAAGAATAAACGCGTTGCCGCAAGCCAAAGCCGGCCCCATTTTCCACATCGGGATCATGGCCGGAAAGTTGAACGGTGTGATCCCCGCAGCCACCCCGATGGGCTGGCGCATGGAATACATATCAATGCCGGGGCCTGCGGAGTCGGTGAATTCACCCTTCAGCAGATGCGGGGCACCGATGCAGAATTCGATCACTTCCAACCCGCGCTGGATATCGCCCTTGGCATCGGGCACGGTCTTGCCATGCTCGGACGAAAGGGCAACGGCCAGCTTGTCCATATCGCGGTTCAGCAAGCGCACGAATTCCATCATCACCCGCGCGCGGCGCTGCGGGTTGGTGGCACCCCATTTCACCTGCGCTGCGGCGGCATCGGCGGTGGCGGCGTCAAGCTCTGCCTTGCTGGCCAAGGCGACATGGGCCTGCACTTCGCCCGTGGCGGGGTTGTAAACGGGGGCCGTGCGCCCCGAGGTTCCGGCAACATGTTTGCCGTTGATCCAGTGTCCGATATGTTTCATGGCGACCTCCAATGGTTGGCGCATAATAGCCTTGCACAAATGCGCAAGAAAGAGGCAAGATTTCAAAAGGGCTTTGCAAGATTGCAAAGGAGGCCACCGTGGATTGGGACGATTTGCGCATCTTTCTGGCCGTGGCACGCCACGAAAGCCTCTCTGCCGCAGGGCGTGCGTTAAAGATTGATCCAGCCACCGTGGGCCGCCGGATTGCGCGGTTGGAAGATGCCATCGGGGCCCGCCTGTTTGCCAAAGGCCCGCAAGGCTATGCCCTAACAGATCAAGGCGCGCGCCTTCTTTCCCACGCTGAACGCGCCGAAGCTGCGATGGACGGCGCTGCCGAAGCGCTTAGCGGCCCTGAGGGCCTGACAGGTCAAATCCGCATCGGGGCGCCCGATGGCTGTGCTAACTACCTGTTGCCCCAAGTGCTTGCGCGCATCTGCGATGCCAATCCCGGCCTAGAGGTGCAAATCGTGGCCCTGCCGCGCGTCTTTAACCTGTCCAAACGCGAGGCGGATATGGCCATCGCCGTGTCGCGCCCCACGGCGGGGCGGTTGACCGTACAAAAGCTGACAGATTACCGCCTGCATCTGGCAGCCTCACAAGCCTACCTTGCCGCCCATCCACCGATCATGGGCCCGCAAGACCTGCCCGCGCATCGCTTTGTGGGCTACATTCCCGATATGATCTTTGACAAAGAGCTGGATTATCTGGCCGAAATCGGGGTGAAAGCGCCACCTTTGGCGTCGAATTCTGTCTCGGTGCAGCTGAACTTTCTGCGCCAAGGGGCGGGTTTGGGGGTGGTGCATGATTTTGCCTTGCCCGCCGCCCCCGAACTGGTGCGCGTCATTCCCGACCAAATCAGCCTGCAACGCAGCTTTTGGCTGATCCGCTATGCCGATGATGGGCGCGTGGATCGGCTGAACCGTTTTGCGGCCTTGCTGACGGCAGAGGTGCGCGCCGAAATGCTGCGCCTTGAGGCCGCTTAACCGCCATTTTTGCCCCTTGCGCCCGCGTGCGCTGTCATGTTGCTTAAGCCTATCAAATCGCGGAGCACCCCATGCGCATCGGCCTTTACCCTGGCACCTTTGACCCGATCACCTTGGGCCATATCGACATCATCCAGCGCGCAATGGCGATGGTCGACCGTTTGGTGATTGGCGTGGCCATCAACCGCGACAAAGCGCCGCTTTTTGGCCTGGAAGAGCGGGTGTTTATGGTCGAAGAGGAATGCCGCGAAATCGCCGCACGGGTGGGCGGCGAAATTGTCGTGCATCCGTTCGAGAACCTGCTGATCGATTGCGCTAGGGATGTGGGGGCGGGGATCATCATTCGCGGCCTGCGGGCTGTGGCGGATTTTGAGTATGAATTCCAGATGGTTGGCATGAACCGCGCCCTAGATGCCTCCATCGAGACGGTGTTCTTGATGGCTGATGCCCGCCGTCAGGCGATTGCGTCAAAACTGGTGAAAGAGATTTGTCGCTTGGGCGGGGATGTGTCGAAATTCGTAACCCCTGCCGTGGATGCGGCCCTCGTGCGCCGGTTGCGCCGCAAGGGCTAGGGCGGGGTTTTGTGTAAAATTTTGCGTAAAAGGCAGATTTTTCGAGTATTCTTAGTGTTGGGTTAAAGAAGTTCGTCCAAGTTGGGCGTATGAAAATAAAAGCACGCCTCATAGTCCTTGGTCTTTCGCCCTTCGCCCAAGGGCGCGTTCACGTCGCTTTACCAAGGGGATCGTCATGGATTTAGGGGCAGATCATCTGCGCCTGAAATCTGCGCGCTATTTGGTCTGTGCCTTGTGGCTGCACGTGCCGCTGATCATGGGCGCGGCTTACTTCAACCAAAGCGATCCTTTGCCCCCTGCGGTCACGGCGCTTATCTTGGCGTCTTTTGCCAGCGCGTTTGTGCTGCGCCGCAGTCTTGCGCCTTTGGGCGCTGTGCTGGTGGCCTTGGCCTTCGGCGGCATCGCTTCGGTTCTGGGGGACCTGTTGCAGGTAAGCCCTTGGCAGGGCGTGGGCCTTGTATACACCGCCGCCGCTATGGCCTTCACGCTTTCGCTGATAAGCGGCCCTGCGGTTTTGGCATTTGCTGGCGTGGCCCTGTTGCCTGACCTTGCCCTGGAAGGGCTGGTGGGGGCGCTGCCACCTGATGCGAATGCGCTGGTGCGGGCTGGGGTTTTGGCAGGCGAAGCGGGTCTTTTGGCAGTTTTTGCACAAGCTTTGGCGGGCGTTTTGCATAAGGCCCAAGCCAGCACCTGCGCTGCGCGGCACGAGGCGGAGGGGCTTTGGCAAAACCGCACCAACGCACAGATAGAACAGGCCGCGTTCATCACGGCCTTGTTCGACCGAATAACTGCCTTGGCGCAAAACCCCACCAATCCAATCCCTGCTTCAAACGCGTTTCCCTTTGCCTATGCCGAGGTGGAACGCGCCGTCGATTTGCTGTCTTTAAAGCTGAAGCAGGGCGGTGACTTGACCGATCAGGCAGGGATTGCAGGCTTTGCCCAGATTGACCTTGCCGCCGCCACAGTTCAGTTGGCAGGCTGTTTGCACGATCTGTCGGCCCGCTTGAAAGCGATCCACCTTGCGTCGCAGGGGGATTATCGGGCCAATGTTTTTCACCAAATGCGCTTTGATTTGACTGATTTGACCGATCAGGCACACCAAACCGCGGCCTTTGCGGCAGACCTGTCCGTTACTGCACAACGCCATATAAAAACGCCGCTGCTGGCCAGCCATTCTTGGGCTGATGGGGCTTTGGCTTTGGGCAATTCCTTTGATAAAAAGCTATCCCCGCGCATCTTCTCAAAACAAGGGCTGTTTTCGGTGCGTGCGGCTTAGCGCGCCGTTACCTGCGCCACAAAGACTGCCGCTCGTGGTGTTGGATCGTGGCGGCCAAGGTTTCAAACTGGCCCGTCAGATAGGCGCGCAATCGCCGCGCGGCAGGGCTAAGGCCCAAGGTGGTGCGATACATCAATCCCAGCTTGCGGTCAGGATGTTCAATGCGGATCGAAAGTGCTGCCACCCGATATTGCCGCCGCAGCGCGAAAAGCACCGAATAGGGCAAAACCGTCAAACTGTCGGATCCTGCCAGCATTCCCATGACCGCCGAAAGGCTGCCGCCTGAATAGCTGATGCGGATCTGTTTGGTGCTGATCGTTGATAAAACCCGCTGCAAATCGGCGTAAAGCGGGCTGTTGGTGGGCGGGGCGATCCAAGGAAACCGCAGCAAATCTGATGCCGTCACCGCATGGCCATGCAGCAAAGGGTGGCCTTCGCGCGCCGCAATCACGTTGCGGCCGGGCAGCAGGGTGTCAAAGGCCAGCCCTTCGGGCAGATCTTCGGGCCGCAACGGGCAAATCGCCAGATCCAGCGCGCCACTTTGCACCGATGCCGCCAGATCGGGCGCATAGCCATAGCTTTGCTCTAGCCGCACATCGGGATTTTGCGCCTGAAACCCTGCGATCATCGCCACGATCACGCCGTCCATAAACACCGGCGTGCCGGCCATGCGCACCGCCCCCGCCTTTCCCAGCCGATAACTTTGCACCGCTTGGCCTGCGGCCTGCGCTGCCTGAAGGATGCGCGCGCCCTCTTCGGCCAAGCGCGCGCCAAGTTCTGTCGGCTGCAAAGGGCGACGACCGGGCACGAACAAGGCACTGCCCAAGCGCGCCTCAAGGGCTGCCACCGATCGTGACAGGGCCGGTTGGGACTTGCCCAACAGGGCTGCACCCTCGGTCAAGCCGCCCGCTTGCACGATGGCGGCCAAGATCTCAAGCTGTCGCGGATCTATCTTCATACCAAAATGGTATAAAGGACCCTGATAAACCGATCAAGTTTCAAATTTCTTCAGGTTAGCCTAAGGTTGGAGGTTGCCTTGACCCAAATACCCACCTTTGCGCTGCGCTTATCGACCATCCACGCCCAATTTGGCGAAGCGGCCGCCCCTGCGGTGGCCGCTGCTTTGCAGCGCATGTCGCTCTCGCGCGCGGTGGTTTTGGCCACGCCCGGCCACGCCGCGCAAGCGCGGGCTTTGGCGTCAGAGATCGGCCCCAGCGTTGTGGCCGTTTTGCCCATGGCGCAGATGCACACGCCGGTTGAGGTGACGTTGCAAGCCTTGCCCCACGTTCTAGTCGCACAGGCCGATGCGCTGATTTCCTTTGGCGGCGGGTCGGTCACAGGTTTGGGAAAGGCGCTGGCCTTGCGCACCGGCTTGCCCCATATCGCTGTGCCCACCACCCATGCCGGATCCGAAGTGACGGGCATCTTGGGCCAAACCGAGGCGGGGCGCAAAACCACCCAGACCGATCCGCGCCTGCAACCACAGGCGGTGATCTATGATCCGCGCCTGATCACCAGCCTGCCCGCCGCGCTCACCGTTACCTCGGCGCTCAATGCCCTAGCCCATGCCGCCGAGGCGCTTTACGCCCCTGACCGCAACCCTTTGACCAGCACGCTGGCCCTGCAAGGCGCGCAGATGCTGATCGCTGCTTTGCCCAAGGTTTTGGAAAACCTGCATAATCTGGAAGCCCGCGCTGATTGCCAATATGGCGGCTTTCTGTGCGGCCTCGTTCTGGGCCAAGTGGGTATGGGCTTGCATCACAAGCTGTGCCACACCTTGGGTGGTAGTTTTGGGCTGCCCCATTCCCAAACCCATGCCGTCCTTCTGGCCCATACCTTGGCCTATAACGAGGTCGCCGTGCCGGACCTTTTGGCGCCTTTGGCAGCGCTTTTGCGGGCCAAAACGGCGGGGCAGGGCCTATATGCTTTTGCCCAAACCCTCAACGCCCCCCAATCGTTGCGCGCCTTAGGGTTGCGCGAGGCCGATCTTGACCGCGCCGCCGACCTTGCCACACAATCCCCCTATCCCAACCCCCGCCCCCTAGAAAAGCCCGCACTTCGCGCCCTGTTGCAGGCCGCTTGGGCCGGGCACCCCCCGCACACCAGAGGATATCATGGCTGACATCACCACCGAGGTTCTGATCATCGGCACCGGCCCCGCAGGGTCGGCCACAGCGGCCCTTTTGGCCAGTTACGGCGTGGAAAACCTTGTCATCAACCGCTACCGCTGGCTGGCCAACACGCCGCGCGCCCATATCACCAACCAGCGCTGCATGGAGGTGCTGCGTGATCTGGGCCGCGAGGTGGAGGACGAAGCCTATCTTTTTGCCACCCCCCAAGCCCAGATGGGCGAGAATATCTTCTGCGTCAGCCTTGCGGGCGAAGAGATTGGCCGGATGAATTCCTGGGGCACCCATCCCATGTCCAAGGCCGAACACTTGCTGTCTTCGCCTTGCGAAATGAACGACTTGCCGCAAACCTTTATGGAACCGCTTCTGTTCAAAACCGCCTGCCAGCGCGGGTCCCAAAGCCGGATGAGCGTGGAATACCTGCACCATGTGCAAGACGACACCGGTGTGACCACCACCTGCCGCGACAAGCTGACGGGCAAGGATTTCACCGTGCACTCGAAATACCTTGTCGGCGCGGATGGCGGCAATTCCTTGGTTGCCGAACATGCCGGATTGCCGTTCGAGGGTAAGATGGGTGTCGGCGGGTCGATGAACATTCTGTTTCGCGCCGATCTGTCGAAATATGTCGCGCATCGGCCTTCGGTTTTGTACTGGGTGATGCAACCCGGTGCGGATGTGGGGGGCATCGGCATGGGGCTGGTGCGGATGGTGCGGCCGTGGAACGAATGGCTGATCGTTTGGGGCTATGACATCACCCAACCCGCCCCCGTGATCGATGCGGCCTTGGCAACGCAAGTGGCCCGCCAACTGGTGGGCGACCCTGATCTGGAAATTGATCTGATCTCTGCCAACACATGGACCGTGAACAACATGTTTGCCACCCATATGCAAAAGGGGCGGGTGTTTATCATGGGCGATGCGGCGCATCGCCATCCGCCCTCAAACGGGCTGGGGTCGAACACCTCGATCCAAGACGGGTTCAACCTTGCGTGGAAACTGGCGATGGTGGTTAAGGGGCAGGCGGCCCCCGCGCTGCTTGACAGCTATTCCACCGAACGTGCGCCGATTGCGCGCCAGATTGTCACCCGCGCCAACCAATCCATCGGTGAGTTTGGCCCGATCTTTCAGGCCCTTGGCATGACAGGCGGCACCGACCACGACAAGATCCGCGCCAATATGGAAGCCCGCGCCGATGCAACACCGGCGGGCGCGGCGCAGCGCGCCGCCCTGCGCGAGGCGATTGCCTTTAAGAAATACGAATTCGACGCCCATGGCATCGAAATGAACCAGCGCTACGACAGCGCTGCCGTGGTCACCGATGGCCAGATGGAACCGGCGTTTGAGTTGGACGCGGTGCTGCACTACCAACCCACCACATGGCCCGGCGCACGCCTGCCGCATGTGTGGATTTTTGATGCAGCGGGCAAAAAGCATTCCACCCTGGATCTGTGTGGTCATGGCCGCTTTGCGCTGTTCACCGGCATAGGGGGCGAGGCTTGGGTAGATGCGGCCCGCACCATCGGGGCCGAACTGGGCCTGACCATCGACACCCGCCTGATCGGCCCGCGCCGCGCCTTGCTGGATCATACCGGCGATTGGGCGCGTGCGCGCGAAGTGTCGGATGCGGGCTGCGTTCTGGTGCGCCCTGACCACCATGTCGCTTGGCGCGCTGACAGCCTGACCGACAGCCCCGCCGCCGACCTGCGCCGCGTTCTGAAATCTATTCTGGGGCGTTAAGATGGAACCGGGATATTTCACCGAAAGCGACAGCGCCGAGGTCGTCATCGCCCGCAACGCCGATGCCAAATCGCAGCGGCTTCAACAGGTGATGGCGGTGTTAACTCGCCACATCCACGCCGCTGTCAAAGAGATTGAACCCACCACCGACGAATGGATGACAGCCCTGCAGTTTCTAACCGCCACGGGCCAGATGTGCAGCGATTGGCGGCAGGAATATATCCTGTTTTCCGATATCATGGGCGTGTCGATGCTGGTTGATGCGATCAACAACCGCAAACCCTCAGGCGCGTCTGAATCGACAGTTCTAGGGCCCTTCCATCTGGCTGATGCGCCGGAATTGCCCATGGGCGCCAATATCTGTCTGGATGCCAAGGGCGAGCCGATGCTGGTGCGCGGGCGCATTCTGGATACCGCGGGCAAGCCCATTGCCCATGCCAAGATCGATGTCTGGCAGGCCAATGACGAAGGCTTTTACGATGTGCAGCAAAAGGGCATCCAGCCCGATTTCAACCTGCGCGGGGTGTTTCGCACCGGTTCAGACGGGCGCTATTGGTTCAAAGGCGTGAAGCCCAAGTTTTATCCCATCCCCGATGACGGCCCCGTGGGCAAGTTGCTGGGGGCCTTGGGGCGGCATCCGTTCCGCCCGGCGCATTTGCATTATATCTTGGAAGCCCAAGGGTTTGACACGCTTGTCACCCATATTTTCGACCCCGATGATCCTTATATCCATTCCGATGCGGTCTTTGGCGTCAAGCATAGTCTTTTGGCCAAGTTTGACCTGATCACCGACCCCGCCCGCATCGCCGCCGAAGGGATGGACGGAACCTTCCACCTTGTCGAACATGATTTCGTACTGGCGGCCACAGCATGAGTGCCGCTAATCCCTGCATCATCTGCGTGGCCATCACGGGGTCTTTGCCGACCAAAGCCAACAATCCGGCCGTGCCGATCACGATTGCCGAGCAGATCGAAAGCACCCAAGCGGCCTTTGAGGCGGGGGCCAGTATCGCCCATTGCCACGTGCGCGATGACGAGGGCAAACCCACCTCCGACCCCGACCGCTTTGCCCGACTGGTCGAGGGGTTAAAAACCCATTGCCCCGGCATGATCATTCAGCTGTCGACAGGCGGCAGGTCAGGCGCAGGCACGGCGCGCGGCGGCATGCTGCCCCTGCGCCCCGATATGGCCAGCCTGTCGGTGGGGTCAAACAACTTCCCCACCCGCGTTTACGAAAACCCGCCTGATTTGGTCGATTGGCTGGCCGCAGAAATGCGCACCTACGCTGTGAAGCCGGAAATCGAATGTTTTGATCTGTCGCATATCGTGCAAGCGGCATCCATGGCGCGGGATGGGCGTTTGAGTGCGCCGCTTTATGTGCAATTTGTCATGGGTGTCAAAAACGCCATGCCAGCAGATGAGCGGATTTTTGATTTTTACATCGAAACCCTCAACCGCGTTGCCCCCACAGCTTTGTGGTGCGCAGCAGGCATCGGCCCTGCGCAACTGACGATCAACGAATGGGCCATCGCCAAGGGCGGCCATACCCGCACCGGGATGGAGGATAACGTCCGCCTTGACCGCGACACCTTGGCCCCGTCCAACGCCGCCCTTGTACGCCGCGCGGTGGACTTGTGCGATAAATACCAACGCCCCGTGGCCACTTGGGCACAGGCCCGCGCAATGTTAGGGCTGGCATGACCTTAGCCTGCCAAAACCCCGTCCAGATCGGCCTGAACCGCCAAAAGGGCGGCGGTGACCTGCGCACGCCTTTCGGCAAAGCGCGAGGTCGGGATGGGCAGGGATATGGCAAACACCTCGCCCCCAAAGTCGCGAAAGGCGATGCCGATGGCCGATATGCCCTCGGTGTGGTCGTCGTTATCCTCGGCAAAGCCCAATTCGCGCGCCAAGGCCAAGCGGGCCTGCAAGTCGGACAATTTGCCCCCCGCTGGTCCCCACTCGGCCACGGCCAAGGCGGTGGCGTGATCTTCGGGCAAGATCGACAGGGCGGCGCGGCCATTGGCGGTGGTGGTCAGCGCGAAATGCTCGCCCACCGAAGAGACAGCCCGCAATCGGTGGCTGCCCTGCACCTGATCCAAAAACACCATCTTCCCGCCCCGCAACACCGACAGATCCACCGTTTCGCCCGTGGCGGACATCAGGGCATTCAGATGCGGGCGGCACAGGTCAACCGTGTTGGTGCGCGCGGCCTCGGCCAAGGCTTGCAGTTCAGGCCCCAGACGCACGCCGGCAGCCCGGGTGGCGATCAACAGGCGTTCGTCAATCAAAGCCGCCACAATGCGCTGCACGGTCGAGCGGGGCAGGCCCACCTTGTCGGCGATCTGACCAAGGCTAAGGCCCGTCTGCCCCTCTTTCAACGCGCGCAGCACGGCGGCGGCGCGCGCGATCACCTGAATGCCGTCTTTGGATTTTGCGTCGTCCTTCATGGCCGCCCTATGCCAGTGCCTGCGAGCCAGCGCCAGCCCACGATGCGATACAGCCCCTTCATAGGGTGGGAATCATTTGACCGCAATACGGTGCATATGTATCGTCATACAAGTCAGCACCCTGCGGGAGGCAGGGCGCAATGTATTGGGTTGGCCAAGGCCAGCCAAGGATCGGGGAAGGTTTAAGAATGGTCACTGTGCGCGGTATCGAATTCCAAGGCAATCTGGACAACACGATGGGGTTAGAGTTTTACAACCTCTCCCACCGCTTTGGCTTTCAACACCCCAACTGGCCCTATTTTCAGGATGTGCAGATTGAACGTATCCATTACATGGCCAAATCCGGCGTTCTCAGCCAGCGCATCACCACCACGATGCACGCCACCACCCATATCGACGCCCCTGCCCATGTGGTGCAAGGCACGCCCTTTATCAACGAAGTGCCGCTGCCGCATTTTTTTGGCACGGGCATCGTGGTTAGCCTGCCAAAGAAGAAATGGGAGCCTATCACCGGCGAGGATCTGGAAAAGGCCTGCGGCCACGCGATTCGCCCCGGCGATGTGCTGATCCTTAACACCGGTTGGCACAAGCAGTACGAAGACGGCGATTATTTCGCCTATTGCCCGGGATTTGTGCCCTCGGCGGGCGAATGGATGGTTAAAAAGGGCGTCAAGGTCGTGGGCCACGATACCCAAGCCAACGATCACCCCTTGGCCACAGCCATCGGCCCGCAGCGCAACGGGCCTTTGCTGCCCCATTTGAAAAAGGAATATTTCGAATGGTCGGGCGGGCGCGATTGGGCGGATGACTTCCCCGAATGGGAACCTGTCCACCAGATCCTGTTCAAGGCAGGTATCTTGGGCATCGAAAACGTCGGCGGCGATCTGGATGCTGTCACCGGCAAGCGCTGCACCTTTGCCTTTTTCCCGTGGAACTGGGATCGCGGCGATGGCTGCATCATCCGTCTGGTCGCCATGATCGACAAGAGCCAAGGCTATCGGATCGAGGCGGGAGAGGCGTTTTAACCCTTCTCGGAAGCGGGGGGCCAGCCCCCCGTACCCCCAGAGTATTTGGACCAAGATGAACCTGAAAGGCCAAGACCAATGCTGGTGAAACGCTTTGAAGAGGCGACCCCCTACGAGGCCCCCAACCATCACGGTGTGGTGGGTCTGCGTTTGCAAGGCTTTGAGGCGGGCGGGCCTACCAACCAGTGGATTGGGTTTTCGCAATTCCTGCCCGGCGGCGGGGCGGGGCCGGATTCGACCCCGTTTGAGAAGGTTTATGTGGTGCTGGAAGGGGCGATGACGGTGAGTGTGGCGGGCCAAGAAAGTGTTCTGGGGCCGATGGATTCCGTCACCATCGCCCCCAACGAGGTGCGCGAGATTGTCAACCGCTCGCACCATGTGTGCAAGATGCTGGTTGTGATCCCCTATCCGCCAAAGGTGCCCGCATGAGCCTGCCCAACCCGTTGGAAATGTTTGATATCAAGGGCAAGGTCGCGCTGGTCACTGGCGCGTCGGGGGCTTTTGGTGCGGTTGCGGCGCGGGTTTTGGCGGGGGCGGGGTGCCGCTTGGTTTTGGCGGCCGGCAAGGCGAGTGAGCTTGCCAGCATCGCCGCCGAATGCCGCGATGGCGGGGCAGAGGTGGTCGAGGTGAACACAAGGCCCGACACCGAAGCTGCTTGCAGCACTTTGGTGGGCGCGGCGGTTAGCGCTTTTGGGGGATTGGACATTTTGGTCGTAGCCTCGGGGATGAACAAGGTTGCCAAGATTGACGATATGGCGCCGGAAACCTTTCTGGCCGTGATGGATGCCAATGTGACGCAATCGTGGCTTTTGGCCCGTGCCGCCACCGTGCAGATGAAAGCGCAGGGGCGCGGTGGCAAGATTGTACTGGTGTCGTCGGCGCGTGGGCTTTTGGGGCATCCGGCGGGCTACACCGCCTATTGCGCCAGCAAGGCGGCGGTGGATGGCATGACTAAGGCTTTGGGCTGCGAATTGGGGCCAACAGGCATCACGGTAAACGCCATTGCGCCCACGGTTTTTCGCTCGCCCCTGACCGCTTGGATGTTTGACGACACCGATACTGCCAAAACCGTCCGCGCCGGCTTTTTGGCCCGCGTGCCCAAGGGCCGCTTGGGCGAGCCCGAGGATCTGGCGGGGCCGCTGTTGTTTTTGTCCTCGCGCGCGTCAGATTTTTACACGGGCCACATTCTTTATGCCGATGGCGGCTATACGGCGGGATGACATGACAAAAGCGCATATCGCGGTGATCGGGGCGGGGTTGATGGGGCATGGCATCGCCCTGACTTTTGCGCGCGCCGGCCATTTGGTGCGCGTGACCGACCCCGTGGCCGAGGCGCGCGCCGCCTTGCCCGCCCGCGTCACCGACAGCCTGCGGCTGATGGGGGTTCCCAAGGCCGAGATTGACCAGATATTAACGCGCATGACAGTGGCAGAACGGATCGCCTCAGCCGTTCACGACGCCGCTTTTGTGTTTGAGGCAGCACCCGAAAAAATGGCGCTAAAACAGGCGATATTTGCCGAGATTGAGGCAGCTGCACCGGCCTCGGCGATCTTATGCTCCAACACATCGGTGATGCCCATCACCCAGATCATGGCGGGCTTGGGCGATAAGTCCCGCGCTTTGGGCACGCATTTCTGGAACCCGCCGCATCTGATTCCCTTGGTTGAGGTGATCCGCACGGCAGACACTTCGCAGGCCGCGATAAGCGCCACGATGGAACTGCTGGCGGATGCGGGCAAAACCCCCGTGCGGGTGGAAAAGGATGTGCCGGGCTTTATCGGCAACCGCTTGCAGCACGCGCTTTGGCGCGAGGCGGTGTCTTTGGTAGAGCGCGGCATTTGCGATGCCAAGGCGGTGGATGACGTCATCAAGGCCAGTTTTGGCCGCAGGCTGGCGGTGTTGGGGCCGCTGGAAAATGCTGACCTTGTGGGAACCGACCTGACGTTGGATATTCACGCGACCGTGCTGGCTGATCTGGAAAGCCGCCCCGGCCCGTCCCCCTTGCTGGCGCAGATGGTGGCACAGGGGCGTTTAGGCATGAAATCTGGGCAGGGGTTTTACAATTGGACACCTGATCAAGCCCAAGAGGTGCGCGCCAAGGTGGTGTCGCACCTTCTTGCCCTTGAAAAGCTGTTGGAGGGGTAGATGCACCTGAACCCCCTAACCGCCAAGACCACGCGCTGCAGGCGCAGCCCCGCAACCGCGCAAAAAGGCCCGCAATGGGCGCAAAAGACGATCGTTTAACCAAGAGCCCCACCGGCAAGACATAACTGGCGCGGGCAACCATCACTCTGGGAGGAAAGAATGGCTCACTTCACTTACACACGGCGTAAATTCATCACCGCCACCACAGGGCTTATCGCGGCCCCGGCGATCTTGCGAGCAAACCGCGCCTTAGCACAGGACGGCGTGTTCAAGATTGGCTTTGTGGCCCCCACCACCGGCCCCTTGGCAGGTTTTGGCGAGGCGCAAGATTGGATCATTGCAGGCCTGAAAGATACCCTCGCCGGTATGACCAACAATGGCAAACCGGTGCAGATCGAAATCATCACCAAGGACAGCCAGTCCAACCCAAACCGCGCGGCGGAAGTGGCGCAGGATTTGATTTTGAACGAAGGCATCAACCTGATGCTGACCCATGCCACGCCCGACACCACCAACCCCGTGGCCGACCAGTGCGAGTTGAACGAGATCCCCTGCATTTCCACCAACGCGCCGTGGCAGCCCTATTTCTTTGGCCGTGGCGGTGCGCCGGATGTGGGCTTTAATTACACCTACCACTTCTTCTGGGGGCTTGAAGATATCATTGCGAACTTCACCGCGATTTGGGATGCTTCGGGCGTTGCCAAAAAGGTTGGCGGGCTATTTCCCAATGATGCAGACGGCAATGCGTGGGGCGATGCCACTCTGGGCCTGCCCGGCCCCTTGGCGGCTGCGGGCTATGAGCTGACCGATCCGGGCCGCTACCAGCCGATGAACAACGATTTCACCAGCCAGATTGCGGCCTTTAAGGCGGCGGGCTGCGAGATTGTGACAGGCGTGATGATCCCGCCGGACTTTGCCACTTTCTGGGCCCAAGCGGCCCAACAGGGCTTTGCGCCCAAGGTTGTCACCATCGGCAAGGCGCTGCTGTTCCCATCCTCGGTCGATGCGCTGGGCGATCGGGGCGATGGGCTGACGACCGAAGTCTGGTGGACGCCAGATTACCCCTATTCCTCGTCATTGACGGGCGTTTCGGCGAAAGACTTTGGCGCGGCCTATGTGGCCGAGTCGGGCAAGCCTTGGACATCGACGCTTGGCTTTAGCCATGCGATCTTTGAAGTGGGTCTGGATGTGATCAAGCGCGCCGCTGACTTGACCGACAAGGCCGCAATCATGGCGGCGATCACGGCCACCAACCTTAACACCTTGGTCGGGCCGATCAACTGGGCCAACGGGCCGGTCAAGAACGTGACCAAAACACCGCTGGCCGGTGGCCAATGGCAGCGCGTCGATGGCAAGCTGGAACTGAAGATCGTCAACAACAAGCAAAACCCGCAATTGCCCGTCACGGGGGAATTGAAACTGCTGGCTTAAACAAAACGCTGGGGGCCCAACCGGCCCCCAGCCCACCAATAGGGTGCCCATGACGCTGCTATCGCTGGAAAACCTGTGCAAAAGCTACGGGGCTTTGAAAGTCACCGACGATATCTCGCTGCGCGTGACGCAGGGTGAGATCGTGGGGATTTTGGGGCCCAATGGCGCGGGCAAGACAACGTTGTTCAATCTGGTGGCAGGCACTGTGCAGCCCAATGCGGGGCGGGTGGTGTTTGAGGGGCAGGATGTGACGGGCTTGGATGCCTCGGCCCGCTGCCGGATGGGCATTTCGCGCAGTTTCCAGATCCCGCACCCGTTCAACGGCATGACGGTGTATGAAAACATCCTCGTCGGGGCCACCTTTGGTCGCCCGAACGCCACAGCCCCCCATGCCCGCGCCGCCGAAGTCTTGCGCCTGACGGGCCTTGCGCGGCGCGCCAATGACAGGGCCGGATCGCTGACCCTTCTGGAACGCAAACGGTTGGAAATGGCCCGCGCTTTGGCCACCGACCCCGCCCTGCTGTTGCTCGATGAAATTGCAGGAGGCTTGACCGAGCGCGAATGCCAAGCCCTTTTGGACGCCGTGCGCGCCGTGCATGCCACCGGGGTGACGATTGTGTGGATCGAACATGTCGTCCACGCCTTGCTGTCGGTCGCGCAGCGTTTGGTTGTGGTGGATTTTGGCGTCAAGATCGCCGATGGCCTGCCGGCAGAGGTTCTCGCCTCAAAAGACGTGCAATCGGTTTATATGGGGGCCGAAGAGCATGTCTGACGGCTTGGTGGTTGAGAATATCGAAAGCTTTTACGGCGATTTCAAGGCGTTGCATGGTGTGTCGCTTAACTTGCAACCCGGATCGGTGCTGGCGCTGATCGGGGCCAATGGTGCGGGCAAATCGACGCTGCTCAAATCCATCTGCGGCTTGGTGTCGCCCAAGGCGGGGCGCATCACATGGCGCGGCCGCGACATCACGGGTTTGGGGGGCGC
>CANIKY010000053.1 GCA_947468085.1 Paracoccaceae bacterium
CAGCTCTGTGACAAGCGCGGTCGCCCGGATGCCGGCGCACGCTCATGCCGCAATCTCGCCAACCCCAAAGTGGCAACATTTTGCGCCGCCCTTTGGCCCACTTTTGCTTTGCCGTTGACAAGCATAAACTTCGATTAACCGTTTGAAAACACTCTGAAACTTACTGAGGCTTCACCGCCTCCCTTCAGGAGTGTCGACAAAATTGCAGACCAAAAGAGTCCCATTTACTTATAGTCGTGGAGGCTTTTTTTACTACACACGGCGCCGTGTCAGCACCCCTACGCCCGATTGTGGATCCACTATTTTGACGGCCATTCAGGCGCGATCAATCGGGGGCGGATGATCTTTTCCTTTTGGTGCCAATTGGCTTGTTATTACGAAGGCAAGAGGGGAAGGCGACACCAAAGAATACACCAAAGGTGTCGTCTGGGGGCTGTAATCAACTATAAGATAGATGTGATGCTGACATTATCTCATGGTTATGAAAAATCTGACTGGTTTTGAATAAAAAGATCGTTATTGTCGTTTCAAAGTTTATCGCGCCGCGGTGCTTAAATTGGAGACTCAAAAATGGCGACTGGCCTAAATTCATCAGGTACCTCTGGAAATAATTTTATCGGCGGAGGCGTAAACGATGACACGCTGTCAGGCTTAGATGGCAATGACACCCTGAATGGCGACGCTGGCAATGACATCCTGTATGGTGGCAACGGCAATGACATCCTTTATGGTGGCGACGGCAATGACTCCCTATACGGCGGTAATGATGACGACACTTTTTTTGTTGATAGTGTTAATGATTTGGTCTCAGATTCCAGCGGTACTGATGAGGTCCAAAGCTCAGTTACCTATACTTTGGGGTCAGACATTGAGAACCTAACCCTGTCAGGTGGCGCGATTGACGGGACGGGCAACGCTTCTAATAACGTGATGACGGGCAGCGTTGGCGCCAATAGTTTGTCTGGCCTTGGTGGCAATGACACGCTGTACGGAGACGCCGGCAATGACACGCTGGACGGCGGTGCTGGCGATGACATCCTGTATGGTGGGGGCGACATTGACACGGCGTCTTACGCATCGGCTACAAATGCGGTGACGGTCAGCCTTTTGTCGATAGTTGCCCAGAACACAGGCGGCGCTGGCACTGATACGCTTTTGGGGATCGAAAACCTGACTGGTGGGGCCGGTGATGATACGCTGATTGGAGATGCCGGTGCTAACACGCTAGAGGGTGGTGATGGAAATGACAGCCTGACTGGTGGGGCCGGCAATGACACGCTTACCTCTGGTGTTGGCAATGACACGCTGGACGGTGGTGCAGGCAATGACACCATGGTGGGCGGGACTGGTAATGACACCTACATGGTGGATAGCACCGGCGATGTTGTGAGGGAAAATAGTCGTGAGGGCACCGATCTGGTGCAAGCTTCCGTGACCTTTACATTGTTGACTGATCTAGAAAACCTGACCCTCACGGGTAGCAGCGCTATCAACGGCACAGGCAACACGCTTGATAACGTTATCACTGGGAATGCCGGCAACAACGAACTTTACGGTGGGACTGGCCGTGACACGCTGTATGGCGGTGATGGCAATGATACGCTGAAGGGAGGCGACTCTCAGGACCTTTTGTACGGCGGGCTTGGTAATGACACCTTTATCACGGATAGCTACCTTGACGTTGTCGTGGAAGACAGCCTTGCCGGTGGCACCGATACCGTCGAAAGTTCATCTGGCTACAGACTTTCTGCCAATGTCGAGAACCTGACCTTGACGGGAATCGGTGCAACCGATGGTTGGGGGACTTCGGGCGCGAACGTGATGACCGGGAATGTGAACAAGAATAAACTTTATGGCTTGGATGGGAACGACACAATTTATGGCGGGCTTGGCCATGACACCTTAGATGGTGGTGCGGGCAACGACAGTTTGTTTGGTGGTGACGGCAATGACAGCCTAGATGGCGGTAACGGCAATGACACGCAGTACGGTGGTAGTGGTGATGACACCTTTGTCGTTGATGACATTAATGATTCTGTTTCAGATTCAAGCGGCACTGATCTGGTCCAAAGCTCAGTTACCTATACCTTGGGGTCAGCCATTGAGAACCTAACCCTGACAGGTGGCGCGATTGACGGGACGGGCAACGCTTCAAATAACGTGATGACGGGCAGCAGTGGTGCCAATAGTTTGTCTGGCCTTGGTGGCAATGACACGCTGTACGGCGGTAATGGAAATGACACGCTGTATGGCGGTGATGGAAATGACACGCTGTATGGCGGTAATGGAAATGACACGCTGTATGGCGGTAATGGAAATGACTTGCTGGTTGGCGGCGCGGGGGCGGATGTATTCGTGTTCGACACCACAGCCAATGCGTCAACAAACAAAGACACGATATCGGATTTTGTCAGCGCAAACGATGATATCTGGTTAGCCAAATCAGTAATGGCGGGGCTTGGTTCAAATACTGGGGCCCTCAGCAGTGCTAAATTCTACTCAGCAGCTGGCGTAACATCCGGCCATGATGCTGATGATCGCATCGTTTACAACTCCACCACTGGCGCCTTGTATTATGATGCAGATGGAAGTGGTGCAACAGCAGCAATCCAGATTGCTCAACTGACGGCCAACCCGGCTGTAACCTACGCAGATTTCTTCATCATCTAGTGGGGCAGAAAACTGGGCAAAGTGATGCACGATCATCGTGCATCACTTGTTAGTTCCTTGACCGGGGCCCGTCACGCAGGATTGGCGTTCCGTGTGGTTGTCAAATTCTTGGGCCAAAATAGCGCACCATGGTCTTTGCCGACCTTCCGCCGTGTCGCTTGCGCCATAAAGCAAAATCTAAGTCTATATCCACAGCCTAAAGCAGGGTTCGCCAACCCTGTCACCGCCACCGCCTGTACTGCGGCTTGTGGCCTTGGCGTTCAATGCCTTTCCGGCTTGGTGCGGCCCCAAAGGCATCGCCTTGGTGGGGCCGCGCTATTGTGGCCATGATGTGGATGACACGCCATTTCAGCCGTCTTCACATGCCTCGGCGCAGGTCTACACCCGCAGATCGGCGGGCAGAAGAGCATCCGGCAGGTTCTGATAGGCCACGGGGCGCAGCCAGCGCCGGATGGACAGTGTGCCAACCGAGGTCGCGCCGAAATTCGTGCTCGCCGGATAGGGCCCGCCATGGACCTGCGCATCAACGACCTCGACACCGGTGGGAAAGCCATTGGCCAGAACACGGCCTGCTTTGCGGTCTAGGATCGGCAGCAAGGTTTGACCAAGCCCCATATCGGCCTCATCCAGATGCAAGGTGCAGGTCAACTGCCCCTCAAGGCTTTGGGCCACGGCAATCATCTGGGCCGCATCGCGCACCCGCACGATCAGGCCAAGCGGGCCAAACACCTCTTCCGACAGGGCATGGTTGCCCAGCCAATCGTCGCCCGAGACTTGGAACAGATAGGGGGTGGCCTGCCGCAGATCGCACACGGATGTAAGAACCGCGCTCACGCCGGTTTGCGCCGCCACACGGTCGCGTCCTGCGCGGTAAGCGGCTGCAATGCCATCGGTCAGCATGGTTTGGCTGGCGGTTTGTGCCAAGGCCTCGTGGGCGGCGGTGATGAAAACCTGTGCCTCTGGCCCGTCGATCACTACGCAGATGCCCGGGTTGGTGCAGAACTGGCCAGCCCCCATGGTCAGCGATCCGGCCCAGCCTTTGGCGATGGCATCGCCGCGCGCGCCTAGGGCTGCGGGCAAAAGGAACATCGGGTTGACCGAGCCCAACTCGCCAAAGAAGGGGATGGGTTCGGGCCGGCGCACGCATAGATCAAACAGGGCCCGTCCGCCACCCAAAGAACCGGTGAACCCCACCGCCTTGATCAGCGGGTGCTGCACAAGGCTTTCGCCCACATCACGCTTACCACCCTGCACCAGCGAGAACACCCCCGGATGCAACCCCAGCGCCGTAATGGCGGCATCAATCGCCTGCGCCACAATCTCGGCTGTGCCGGGATGAGCGGAGTGCCCCTTGACCACTACGGGGCAGCCTGCCGCCAGGGCCGAAGCCGTATCACCCCCCGCCGTGGAAAAGGCCAGCGGGAAGTTTGACGCGCCAAAGACCGCCACAGGGCCAATCGGGCGCTGGACCATCTTGATATCGGGGCGCGGGGCGGGTTTGCGATCAGGCTGGGCCGCGTCATGGCGCCGGTCAAGATAGTCGCCCGCGCGGATATGGCTGGCAAACAGGCGCAACTGGCCCGTGGTGCGCCCGCGCTCGCCTTCAAGGCGGGCTGTGGGCAGGCCAGTTTCGGCAGTGCCGATCGCGGTGATCTCGGCCCCGCGCGCCTCGATCTCGTCGGCGATGCGGTCTAAAAAGGCGGCGCGGGTGGCGCGTGGTAGGGCGGCGTAGCTGGGATAGGCGGCCTCGGCGGCTTGGACGGCGGTGTTTATATGGGCCGGAGTGCCCACACTGTAGGCCAAGGCTTCGCCTGTGGCTGGGGAGGACAGGAAGGTGGTCGCTCCCGCCACCCATTGGCCTGCGATGAGGTGATGTCCGGTCAGCATCTGTCTTCTCCTGTGAGCGTTGGGCCTTGGGGCTTGCGTTGTAGCGGGGGTTTCACACCCCCGCACCCCCGTGGGATATTTGGGCACATATGAAAGGGGTTAGAAGTGGAAAGGCTCGACCACGCGCCGCGTGCCCATGGTCAGGGCATCGGCGACGTGGATCATGGGGGCAAGGTCAACATCGGACTGGCCTTGGCGGATGAGTTCGGTCATGGCGGCGTAAAGGGCGGGATATTCGCCCATGATGGTGTTTTCACCCCCCGCAGGCTTACCGTTCACTTCAATCACATTGCCCCCCATGCGCAGCGCCAGCGCGCCCTTGGGGGTGCCAAACGTGATATCCCAAGTCTGTGGCCCGGTTTGACGCCAGTCAAAATCAGCGGTGACGCCGCCGGTGAAGGTCATCTGGGCGGCGATGGGGGTTTGGCGGTTGGATGGGAAGTCCAAGGTAGCCGCCGTCAGATGGACGGGGCGGGGCAGCACATGGGTCAGGATCGACAGGGCGTTGCTGCCCGGATCAAAGACGCCCATGCCGCCCGGTTCAAAGACCCAGTCTTGCCCCGGGTGCCATTTGCGCACATCCTCGCACCAAGTGATATGGGCTTTGGTGACGGTGGTATAGGCCAGCCATGCCTTGGCCGCCGCCACCGCATGGGCCATGCGGCTGTGCCATGTGGTGTACAGCGTCAGCCCACGCGCGGCGGCCATGGCTTGCAGATCATACACCTCGGCCAAGGTCGCGCCGGGCGGTTTTTCCAGCATGACATGCCGCCCCGCCCGCAAAGCTGCCGCTGCATAGGCGTAGCGCGGCACCGGCGGCATGCAAAGCGAGACAACCGGCACATCGGGGCGCTCGGCCAGAAAGGTGTCAAAGTCATTAAAGGCGGGCACATCCGCCACCCGCCCGCTGCGGCTGACCGTCGCGGCCAACTCCCAATCGGGCGAGGCCGCGATGGCGGGCACGTGCTGATCCAGCGCAATCTTACCGATGCCCACCAAGGCGATTTTCATGGACGCTGTCCCCTTAATGCGAATCTTTGCCGACCGGATTGCCCCGACCGCCGTTGAGGAAGTCAAGGTCGGCGCCCGTATCAGCCCCTTGCACATGCAGATGGTGCAACAGCGCATAGCCCGAAGGCGGCGGCACAATGCGGCTTTGCCATTTGGCCAGACGATCGGCCAATTCGGTATCTGACACTTCCAGATGCAAACGGCGGTTGGGCACATCCAGCGTAATCATATCGCCGTTTTGCACCACAGCCAAAGGCCCGCCTGCGGCCGCCTCGGGCGAGGTGTGCAAGACCACCGTGCCAAAGGCCGTGCCCGACATACGCGCATCTGAAATGCGCACCATATCGGTGATCCCCTTGCGCAGCACCTTGGGCGGCAGGCCCATATTGCCAACCTCGGCCATGCCAGGATAGCCCTTGGGGCCGCAGTTTTTCAGCACCATCACGCAGGTTTCGTCGATATCCAGCGCCTCGTCGTTGATCTTGGCTTTGTAATCGTCGATGTCTTCGAACACCACGGCACGGCCACGGTGCGTCATCAGCGCCGGGGTAGCAGCTGACGGTTTAAGCACCGCGCCCTTGGGGGCCAGATTGCCCTTGACCACCACCACGCCGCCCGATTGCGTCAGCGCCTTGTCAGCGGGCAAAATCACATCGGGGTTGTGGTTGACCACATCCTTGACCTGATCCCACATCGTTTCGCCCGACACGGTCAGCGCGTCTTTGTGCAACATCCCCGCCTCGCCCAAGCGCTGGATCACGACCGGCAGGCCGCCGGCATAGAAGAACTCTTCCATCAGATATTTGCCCGAAGGCATCAGGTTCACAATCGTGGGCACATCGCGGCCACAGCGGTCCCAGTCTTCCAGCGTCAGGTCTATGCCGGCGCGCCCTGCGATGGCCAACAGGTGGATCACGGCATTGGTCGACCCGCCGATGGCGGCATTGGTGCGGATCGCGTTTTCAAACGCCTCTTTCTTCAAGATATCCGAGGGCTTCAGGTCATCCTTGACCATCTGCACAATGCGCCGCCCCGTCAGTTGCGCCATCACGCGGCGGCGGCTGTCTACGGCGGGGATCGCGGCATTGCCTGACAGCGCCATGCCCAAAGCTTCCGCCATCGACGCCATGGTAGATGCTGTGCCCATCGTGTTACACGACCCGGGTGAGCGGCTCATCGAGGCTTCGGCCTCGACAAACTCTTCCTTGGTCATGGTCCCCGCCTTGACCGCTTCGGAGAATTTCCACAAATGCGTGCCAGAGCCCACGCGTTCATTCTTATAGTACCCATTCAACATCGGCCCGCCTGTGACGATGATCGAGGGCAGATCGGTTGAGGCGGCGGCCATCAGCAGCGAGGGCGTGGTCTTGTCGCAACCCACCAACAGCACGCAACCATCCATCGGCTGGCCGCGCATCTGCTCTTCCACCGCCATAGACGCCAAGTTGCGAAACATCATGGCCGTGGGGCGAAAGGCACTTTCGCTGGTGGAAAAGACCGGCACTTCGACGGGAAAGCCGCCCGCCTCGTAGATGCCATGCTTCACGCGTTGCGCCAGATCGTTGAGATGCGCGTTGCAGGGGGTCAGTTCCGACCATGTGTTCAAAATGCCAATCACCGGACGGCCATCGAACAGGTCCGGCGGAAAGCCTTGGTTCTTCATCCAGCCACGGTGGTAGATATTGTCTTTCGACGTCCCGCCAAACCAGGTTTGCGAGCGCAGTTTGCGGGGCCATGCGGCGGGTTTGAAGGTCATGCTATCCTCACAATGCTTTCACGGTTTGGGCCCCGACTTGGGCAGGGGCAAAGGCCAAAGGGTTGATCAGGGGAAGGCCGAAGGGGGCCGAGTCAATTTCAAACACATCGCCGGCCTGCGTTTTGATGTCGTCTGCCACCGACAGGGTGGCTGTGCCAAAGAAATGTACGTGCACATCGCCGGGTTGACGGAAGATGTCGTATTTGAAGTGGTGGTGTTCCAGATTGGCGATGGTGTGCGACATATTCGCCTCACCCGACAGGAATGGCTTTTCCCAGATCACCGCACCATCACGGCGGATGCGACTGGTGCCGCTGATGTCGGCAGGCAAATCGCCCACCAGAATCTCGGGCCCATAAGAGGCCACGCGGAGTTTGGAATGGGCCAGCCACAGGTAATTGACCCGCTCGGTCACGTGGTCGGAAAACTCGTTGCCCAAGGCCCAGCCGATCCGGTGCACCGCGCCGTCTGGTCCTGCGATGTAAACGCCCACAACTTCAGGCTCTTCGCCGCCATCCTCGGCAAAGCCGGGGGCAGTCAGGGCCGCGCCGGGCGCTACAGCGGCGTGGCCATTGCCCTTGTAGAACCACTCTGGCTGCGCACCAACCTCGCCCGCCGCAGGCCGCCCGCCCTCTAGCCCCATGCGAAACATCTTCATACTGTCGGTCAGCACCTCTGCCTGCCCCAACTTGGCATGCATCGCATCGCGGGCCGAGGCTGATCCCAGATGCGTCAGCCCCGTGCCTGTCATGTGCAAATGCGCCGGATCGGGATGCGACACGGGCAAGAGCAAACGGCCCTCAGCGGCGGCCAAGGCCAAATCCACCTCGGCCCCCAAACCCCGCAGCGCCAGTTCCTGCGCCAAACTGCGCCCGGCTGCCACCGCCGCAACCGCCAGATCGTAGACCGAGGCCACCCCCGTCACCAACCGCGCCACAGCGCCCTCTCGTGCCACGACCTGCACGCCTTTTGGCCCGCTCACTTGCGACAGATGCATCGTGTCCCCCCGATATGCCCGCTTCTGGATCAAGCTAGCGCTAACTCACAGCGATTGCGACAGGAAAACAGCGAAAATCCCTACCCCAAAACCCTTTAACCGCGGTCTAAATCCTCCGCAGGGGGGCGGGGTATGAAACCCCCGCTGTGCAAAAGGTGCGTCAGGCAGCAAACCTGCGTGGTGATAGATCCGCCACCAAGCCAGTGTCCACCGCAGGCGCGGCACCCGTGATCAAATCCGCCACCAACTGGCTTGCCGCTGGAGAGGTTTGAAAGCCATAGCCGCCCTGCCCGGCCAGCCAGACAAAATCCGGCTCGATCGTATCCCGACCAATCACCAGTGACCGATCCGGCGAAAAGGTCCGCAGGCCCGCCCAAGAGGTGATCAGGCGGGTGACGGGTTCTGTGACCATCTCTTCATAGCGCGCCAAGCCTTCGGCCAGCACCATATCATCGGGCCAAGCATCATGTGGTGGCATCGGGTGTTCCTCGGCGGGGGAAACAATCAACGCCCCCGCATCGGGCTTGGCGTACCACGTCTCGCCACAGCCAAAGATCATCGGCCATTTTGAGACATCATACCCCCCCGGCGCAGGTATCCGCGCCATGGAACGGCGGTTGGGCTGAAAGCCCAAGGGGGCAACGCCAGCCAGTTTGGCCACTTCGTCGACCCAAGCGCCAGCCGCATTGATCAGCAAACGTGCAGTGATCTCTTGCCCGCCTGCCAAAATGCGCCAACCGCCCGCGATTTTGGCAATAGTGGTGACCTGCGCCCCCAAACGGTACTCTGCCCCCTGCGCCCGCGCCGTCTTGGCAAAGCCTTGCAGCAAAAGATCGGTGTCAATGTCCCACGCATGTTCGGCCCAAGCGGCCAGCGCCACCTTATCGGGGTTCAGGATCGGCACCATTGTCTGCGCTTGGGCAAAGGAAATCCGCTCCACCCCCAAATCGCCCGCCTCATGGGCAAACTGATCGGCCTGATCGGCGCGGCCAAGCACCAACAGCCCGCGCGGGCTCAATACCCCGTCCGCTGCGCGAAAGTAATCGCCCGAGGCCATGGACAACCCCACCACCGGCGGCAACCCGTAGCGCGGTTCATACAGCGCCGCTGATCGGCCCGAGGCGTGATGCGCCAGCGCCTTTTCCGCTTCTACCAGAACGACCTTGCCATGCGGTGCCAAGCGGGCCGAGGCTGAAACCCCCGCAATCCCGCCGCCAATGATCAGGAAATCCGCATCCATCAAAGCCTCCATTTTAAAACAGGTTTTCCACGGATTGCCCTGCGGCACAAGGCCATCGTGCGGTCGGCAGAGTGCGCGGGGGGTGGGCTTGCAACAAAAAAGGCCCGCATCGCTGCGGGCCTTTTTCCAAAAACTAAGGCTTAGATCACGAGGCGCTTTCAACGCCTTTGACAAACCAATCGATCACAGCCAGATCGCCCAAAGCCATCACTTCGCCGTCTTTCACCTTCAAATTGCCGTCTTGGTCATAGATCGGGCCAGTGAAGATGTCATAGCTGCCGTCCTTGTAGCCTGCCTGCACACCATCCGCCAAAGCGATCACGTCGGCGGGCACGTCTTTGGAATAGGGGGCGATCATCACGGTGCCCTCTTTCATGCCGTCCCATGTGTCGCTCGACGCCCAAGTGCCATCCAGCAGCGCCTTGGTCCGCTCGACATAATAGGGGCCCCAGATGTCTTCGATGGCGGTCAGGTGGGCGTTGGGGGCAAAGGCCGACATGTCAGCGCCTTGGCCAAAGCCGTGCAGGCCCTTTTGTTCCAGAATCTGCAGCGGGCCGGGGCTGTCGGTGTGGGTGGTGACGATGTCACAGCCCAGGTTGATCAGCGTTTCGGTGGCGGCTGCTTCTTTTGGCGGGTCAAACCAGCTGTCGATCAGCACCAGCTTCACAACGGCCGCTGGATTTTGCTTTTGTGCCGCCAGCGCGAAAGCGTTCACGCCCAGCACCACTTCCGGCACCTTGTACGAGCCCAGATAGCCCATCACGCCCGAGGTCGACATCTTGCCCGCGATGGTGCCCAAGACAGCACGGCCTTCGTGGAACTTAGAGTTATAGGTTGACACGTTGTCAGCCCGCTTGAAGCCGGTGCAATGTTCAAATTTCACATCGGGGAATTCGCCGGCGACTTGCACGGTCTGGTCCATGTAGCCGTAAGATGTCGTGAAGATCAGCTTGCAGCCCTGTTGGGCCAGATCGCGCAGAACCGGAATGGCGCTGGCGTCTTCGGCCACGTTCTCGACATAGATCGTTTCGACCTTGTCGCCCAGTTCGGCGTCAATCGCCTCACGGCCTTTGTTGTGCGCCCAAGTCCAGCCATAGTCGCCGATCGGGCCAAGGAAGATAAAGCCGACTTTGACTTTGTCTTCTGCCAAAGCGGGCGAGGCGAGGGTTGCAAGCGTGGCAGCGCCTGCGCCTTTAAACAGCGTGCGGCGGGAAATCATGGTCATCAGACACTCCTGTTGGTTTGTATTGGTTAGGTCGAAGGTAGGAAGGGTTTTCCAAGGCAGGCGGGCGCATTGGCCCCCGCCGTGCCGCGGGATGATATGAAGGATAGGGCTACCACCGTCATGGCGTACGGCATAGCGGCCCAGAACTGACTGGGCAAGAACGAGAACCCCGAGGCCTTGGCATAAAGCTCTAAAGCCATCAGAATACCGAAAAAATAGGCACCGGTTAAAAGCCGTCCCGTGCGCCAACCGGCAAAGACCACCAGCGCCAAGGCGATCCAGCCGCGACCGGCGGTCATTTTTTCGGCCCACATCGGCGTGATGACCATGCTGAAATAGCACCCGCCAATGCCCGCCATAGCCCCGCCAAAGGCAATCGCCGCATAGCGGACTTTTATCACCGAATAGCCGATTGAATGGGCGGAAAGATCATTTTCGCCCACGGCGCGCAAAATCAGCCCCGCGCGGGTTGATTTTAAGAACCATGTCGTCAGTGGCACCATGATCAGCGCAAAGTAGACAAGAGGCGAATGGCCGAAAATCAGGCGCAGATATTCGTGTTTTGCCAAGGCGTCCGGAAATACGCTGGCAAAGGGCATCACAATCCGCCCCGTAAACGATAATCCCATCAGCGAGGATATCCCCGTGCCAAAGATTGTCAAAGCCAGCCCCGTGGCCACTTGGTTGGAATTCAGCTGCAAGACCAGCACGGCAAAGATCAAACTGGCCAAGGCCCCGCCCGCCGCTGCCCCCAGAACGCCAAACCATGGGTTAAAGGTGTAAACTGTGACGGCAAAACCGGAAATGGCCCCCACCAGCATCATCCCTTCGACGCCAAGGTTCAGCACACCCGATTTTTCCACCACCAACTCCCCCAGACCCGCCAGAAGAATAGGCGTGGACAGGCCGACGACTGTGATGATCGCTGCAATGAGAAAATCTATGCCCATCTCACACCCCCGCCGCTTTGGTCGAAGGGATCAAGCGGATGCGGTAGCGCACCAGAATGTCGCTCGCCAGAATGAAGAACAGCATCATTGCCTGAAAAATCCCCGCGGTAGAGTTCGGGATATGCACCGAGGTTTGCGCCATTTGCCCGCCCACATAGGTCACTGCCAGCACAATCCCTGCGATCAGGCAGCCAAAGGGGTTCAACCGCCCCAAGAAGGCCACGATGATCGCCGTAAACCCGTAGCCTGAGGGGAAGCCCAGATCCATCTTGTGCAGCACGCCCGCAAATTCCAAGCCCCCTGCCAGCCCCGCCATAGCCCCACCGATGATCATTGTGGCCCAAATGGTGCGCTTGCTGTCAAACCCACCATGCCGCGCCGCAGTAGCGGATGATCCCACCACCCGCACCTGATAGCCAAACTCTGACCGCGCCATGATTACCCAAAAGACAAAGGGCAAAATCAACGCCACCAAAACGCCCAGATGCACGGTTGACTCTGGCCAGACAGGCAGCGTTTGGCTATCGGCCAAAGGGGCGGTGGCTGGAAAGTTGCGGCCATTGGGGTCTTTCCACGGCCCACCCACCAGATAGCCCAGCACCTGAAAAGAGATATAGGTCAGCATCAAGCTGGAGAGGATTTCATTGACGTTAAACCTCGTGCGCAGCCAAGCGGGCACCGCCGCCCAAAGCCCGCCGCCCACGATGCCTGCTGCAATCATCAGCACCACCACCAAAAACCCGCCGGTCTGGCCAAAGGCAATGCCCACACCCGCGCAGCACAAAGCGCCGATGACATATTGCCCCTCGGCGCCGATGTTCCATACTTGCGCACGGTTGCCCATCGACAGGCCCAAGGCGATGATGATCAAGGGGGCCGCCTTCAGCGCCACATCCTGCCATTTGTAACTGTACAAAAGGGGCGACAGGAAAATATCGACCACGGCTTCAAAGCCGTTGATCCCCAAAAGATCAAACACCACGATGCCAATCAACATGGTCAGGATAACCGAGGCTATGGGCGTTGCCACCAGCATCGCAAGGCTTGGCGCGCGGCGTTTTTCCAGCTTAAGGCGCATGGGACGCTTCTCCGTGAATGCCGCCCATTAAAAGGCCGATCTCGTCAATCTTCGCCTCGGCCACGACCATCGGGGGCGACAGGCGCCCGCCATTGATCACGGCCATCGTGTCACAAAGCGACAAAAGCTCGTCCAAATCCTGACTTATCACCACAATGGCGGACCCGGTTGCCGCCAGATCGACCAAGGCCTGATGGATCGACCCCGCCGCCCCCGCATCCACGCCCCAAGTGGGTTGGCTTACAACCAAAACCTGCGGCTTTTGCAAGATTTCGCGGCCCATGATGTATTTTTGCAAATTGCCGCCCGACAGACTTTCGGCCAGCGCGCTTGGGCCTGTGGCCTTGACCGAAAACGCCTCAATCACCTCGCCGGCATAGGTGCGCGCGGCCTTGGCGTCGATCAGGCCGGCGCGCACCATGCCCAAACGGTCGCGCGCGGTCAACACAGCGTTGTCGGCAAGGGTAAAGATCGGCACCGCCGCATGGCCATTGCGTTCTTCGGGCACCGAACCGATGCCATGCCCGCGCCGTGCCCGCGCTTGCAGATGGCCCACGGCCACGCCGTCTACCGTCACGCTGGCAGGGTCTTGGTTGGGGGCTTCGCCCGAAAGCGCCAACAAAAGCGCGTTCTGCCCGTTGCCCGCAACCCCTGCCACACCAAAAATCTCGCCGGCGCGAACCGTAAAGCTGATGTCGCGCAAGGCCGTACCAAAGGGGCCATCGGCGGGCAGTGACAGGGCTTTCACCACCAGTTTAGAGGGCCCAAACGCCCGCCCCGCCACGCGCGAGATGTCTTTCAAACTGCTGCCGATCATCTTTTCGGCCATCGATCGGCTGGTTTCCACCGCCGGATCGCAGGTGTCGACCAATTTCCCGCCGCGCAGGATCGTGGCGGTGTCGCACAGCGCCTTAATCTCATGTAGTTTATGGCTTATATACAGGATCGAACACCCTTCCTGTGCCAATTTGCGCAAAACTGTGAACAACTGCTCCACCTCTTGCGGGGTCAGAACCGAGGTCGGCTCGTCCATGATCAACAGCTTGGGGGTCAAAAGCAAGGCGCGCACAATCTCGATCCGCTGGCGCTCGCCCACTGATAGGGTCGACACAATCCGGTGCGGTTCCAGTTTCAGCCCATATTGGCCCATCACCGCCAAAATCCGGCTTTCCAGATCGCGGGCAGGAATTTTCGCATCCATCCCAAGCGCGATGTTTTCCAGAACTGTCATCGCCTCGAACAGCGAAAAGTGCTGAAACACCATCCCGATGCCCAATTTGCGCGCCGCTTTGGGATTGGTCACGCTGATGCGCTGGCCATCCCAGCGAATCTCGCCCGCATCGGGCTGCAGGATGCCATAAATCATCTTGACCAGTGTTGATTTGCCCGCGCCATTTTCGCCCAAAAGCGCATGAATTTCCCCCGTTTTGACGGAAAAACCCACGTTGTCATTGGCCAAAACCCCGGGGAACCGCTTGGTAATGCCGGTCAATTCAAGGCGGGATGGGCTGGCCATTCGGGCTCCGTTATTCAGGGCAATTAGGAAGATTGATGCGGATTGAGCGCTGCTTTGTATATGCCGCCGCAATTTGAAGCAGCTTCGCATTTCTGACATGAAACTGTAAAACCGCCAAACCCATTCCCCAAGGTCACCCGTCTTTCTGGCTGATTTCTTCAGAAATTCTAGTCCAACTTTGGCCCCCATCACAAGGGATTTGCAACATGATGCAGCGCCTTTGCCCAAATCTGCGCCTTTTGCCTGCCTTTTGGGCGCATTTCCCAAACGCTTGGTCCTTGCCAGCCACCACCATCCTGCCATGCTAGAACAAACCCAACGCCCGAGGACCCCATGCCCCTAGACCACGAAGCCCTGCTGCGCCGCGCCATCGACGAATCCCGCAAGGCGCGCGAGGCTGGCAATCATCCCTTCGCTTGCATCCTTGTTGGTCCCGATGGCACGGTGCTGATGACCCAGCACAACGCCTATATGCCCCTTCACGATATGACCGGCCATGCCGAGCGGGTGCTGATGACCCGCGCGTCTACCACGTTGCCAAAAGAGCTGTTGAAGGACTGCACGATCTACACCTCGGCCGAGCCTTGTGCCATGTGCGCGGGTGCGATTTATTGGACAGGGCTAAAGCGGGTGGTGTTTGGCCTGACCGAAAAAGACCTAAAGGCGATCACCGGCGATCACCCTGAAAATCCAACGCTCGATCTGCCCTGCCACGTCGTGTTTGCCGCAGGCCAGCGTCAGGTCGAGGTGATTGGCCCGATGCTTGAGGCCGAAGCCGCCGCGGTGCATGACGGGGCTTGGGGCTAAGGCCTGCGAGGGAAACAGGGGGCAACAGCCGATGGCCCAACCCTGAACATTTAGGGATTGGGGTGTGAATTATCTTCATCCGGTGGTGCTAAAATGGCGCGCCCGCAGGTCATTGCTCGCGCTCAAATTAGCAGTGCTAAATCTTGCCAATCTGCCCGCCCCTGACAAGCGCGTGATTGGCTTAAAAGGTTAGAAAACGCAAGTCGGGCGCCCTGCTATGTGCCTTAATAATCAGGCGCAAAGCCCATTGAGGCGTCAACCGTCCCCACCCGCCCCTCAATCAGCAATTCCCCCACCCGTGCAGGGGTGCGGGCGATGACTTTCCCGCGGCGGATCACGGCCAGTTTCACCGATTTCAGCCGCAACGCCTCAGCCGGATCGCGGGCTTGGAGGACGACTAGATCGGCGTTGCAGCCTTTTTCCAAGCCATAGCCTTGCAACCCCATGGTGCGGGCAGAATTGGTGGTCAGCGCCTGAAAGATCGCCGATTTCTCTTCAAGACTGCCCATTTGCGCCACGTGAATCGCCATATGCCCGACCTCTAGCATATCGCCCGACCCCATGGCGTACCACGGATCCATCACGCAATCATGGCCGAACGACACGTTCAACCCCGCCGCCATCAACTCGCGCACGCGCGTCATGCCGCGGCGTTTGGGGTAAGTGTCATGACGGCCTTGCAGCATGATGTTGATCAAGGGGTTGGGGATGACGTTCATCTGCGCTTCTACCATCAGCGGGATCAGCTTTGAGACGTAGTAGCTGTCCATCGAATGCATCGAGGTCAGATGCGACCCCGTCACCCGCCCTTCTAACCCAAAGCGCACCGTTTGCGCCGCCAAGGTTTCCACATGGCGCGAGAGCGGATCGTCGCTTTCGTCACAGTGCATATCGACGGGTAGGCCCCTGTCGGCCGCCAAACGACACAGCGTTTCCACCGAGGCGCGGCCCTCGTCCATTGTGCGTTCAAAATGCGGGATGCCGCCGACGATATCGGCCCCCATATCCAAGGCCCGCGTCAACGAGGCGACACCGTCTTTGGCGCGGTAATAGCCGTCTTGGGGGAACGCCACGATTTGCAGATCAAGATAGGGTGCCACGCGGCGCTTGACCTCTAGCATCGCTTCGACCGTCACAAGGCGCGGGTCCGATGTGTCAACATGGGTGCGCACGGCCAAAAGCCCCTGCGTCACCGCCAGATCGCAGTAGCGCAGGGCGCGGTCAACCAGCGCGTCGACGGTCAGGGTGGGCCGCAATTCTCCCCACAAGGCGATGCCTTCCAGCAAGGTGCCAGACCGGTTCATACGCGGCAGGCCCAGTGACAGGGTGGCGTCCATATGGAAATGCGGGTCGATGAAAGGCGGGGTGACCAAGCGGTCTGTGGCGTCGATGTCCTCGCGGGCCTCGGCTACGATGGTCGCGGCAACCTCGGCGATTTTGCCATCAAGAATGGCGATGTCTTGGCCCTTGCGTCCATCGGGCAGGTTGGCTTGGCGCAGGATCAGATCGAACATGAGGCCTCTTTGGGTTGGGCGCGTTTCGTCGTTTGCAGCAAGAAGTCGGTCGCAACCCCTAGGGCTATGGCTTGGGGATGCTTGCCCAAGGCGGGCTGGCCGATCGGGCAGGTGATCTTGGCGATGTCATAGGGGCTGTGGCCCAGCTGTGCCAGCCGCTTTTGAAACCGCGCCCATTTGGTGGCGCTGCCAATCAGGCCACATCGCAAAAAGCCATGAAGAAGGGCGCGGTGGCATATTTCTAGGTCTAAAAGGTGCGAAAAAGTCAAGATAAGATGTTCGGCATTGTGCGGCGCAAGACTGAAAGCTTGGGGCAGATCGGGGGCGGGCAAGGGGGTTATGCCGGATGGTATACCCTCGGGGAAGCGTTCGGGGGCTATGTCAACCCAGGTGATCGACAGGTCAGGCAAGGGGGCCATCACGGCAGCAATCGCCCGTCCGACATGGCCTGCACCCCACAGCCAAAGATGGCGTTTGGGGGCCAAAACCGGCTCGATCAACCAGCCTTGCAGCAATTGTGGGGGCGGTTGCGCGCCTTGGCCGCGCGCTTGGGCCAGCAGGCGTTGCACCGACAGCGGCATCGGCGATCCGTCGACACTGCGCGCGACGATGGGGCCTTGGGGCAGATTTGCTGCGGTGAAAACCTCGGTCACCAAGGTCACAGCCCCGCCGCAGCATTGGCCCAAGGCGGGGCCCAAAGGGATGCGCTCCATCCGACAGGTTTGGGTTTGGGTGCGGGCGGCTAAAGTTGCTTGATGCTCTAACGCGCCGCCGCCGATGGTGCCGGATTGGCCGCCTGCCCAGACCAACATCGCAGTGCCGGTTTCTCTTGGTGACGAGCCGTCATGGGCCGCGATCACCACCCGCGCGACCCTGCCATGGGCCTGCACCGCGGCTGTCAGGGCGGGCAGGTCAAACATCCTGCCCCCGCTGCAGGGCCATCAGAACCCGCTCTGCCGTGGCGGGGGCGTTCAGGGCCGGATAGGCGGGGCCGCAGGCCGAAACGGCGTGTGAGAGGGCCATAAAGGCCGAAATCCCAAGGTTAAACGGCGGCTCACCCACGGCTTTGGATTTGCCAACGGTGTCCTCGGCATTGGGAACCGTCCACAGATCGACGTTGAACACTTCGGGGCGGTCAGAGACGGCGGGGATTTTATAGGTGCTGGGGGCATGGGTGGTTAGATGGCCCTTGGCGTTCCAGACCAGCTCTTCGGTGGTCAGCCAGCCAGCGCCTTGCACATAGGCCCCTTCAACCTGTCCGATATCCAGCGCGGGGTTCAACGAGGTGCCCGTGTCATGCAAGATATCGCAGCGCAGAATGCGGTTTTCGCCGGTCAGCGTATCAATCACCACCTCGGTAACAGAGGCCCCATAGGCGAAGTACAAAAAGGGGCGACCTTGGCCTTTAACCCTGTCCCAGTTGATCTTGGGGGTGGCGTAAAAGCCGGTTGACGACAGCGACACCCGCGCCTGATAGGCCCAAGCGACCACGCGAGCAAAGTCGTACACCTCAGCCCCCACGCGCACCTGACCTTGGGTGAAACGCACGGTTTTGGGTGCCGCGCCGTGCTTGTCAGCGATAAAGGCGGCCAGCCTGTCGCGGATGGTCAGGGCGGCATTCTCTGCTGCCTTCCCGTTCAAATCCGACCCGGACGAGGCCGCTGTGGCCGAGGTATTGGGAACCTTGCCCGTATCGGTGGCCGTGATCTTTACCTGCCCCGCCGTTAAGCCAAAGACTTGGCCCGTCACCTGTGCGACCTTTTGGTTCAACCCTTGGCCCATTTCGGTGCCGCCATGGTTCACGCTGACCGAGCCGTCTTGATAAACATGCACCAAGGCTCCGGCTTGGTTCAGGAAGGTCAGCGTGAAGGAAATGCCGAATTTGACCGGTGTCACGGCGATGCCCTTTTTCAGGATCGGGCTTTTGGCGTTGAAGTCTGCCACCGCTTGACGGCGTGCGATGTAGTTTGAGGTTTCGATCAACTTGTCCAATATCTGGTCGGTGATGGAATCTTCAACCGCCATCCCGTAGGGCGTGGTTTGCGGTGCGCTGCCCATCGGCGCATATAGATTGCGCCGCATGATCGTGACTGGATCAAGGCCCAACTGGTGCGCCAGATGGTCGATCACCCGTTCGATCCCCACAATCCCCTGCGGCCCGCCAAAGCCGCGGTAAGCGGTGGCGGATTGGGTGTTGGTTTTTAACCGATGGCTTTCGATGCGGATATTGGGGATGAAATAGCAATTGTCCGCATGCAGCATGGCGCGGTCGGCTACGGCAAGGGATAAGTCCTGACTCCACCCGCAGCGGACAAGATGGGTGAAATCGACGGCGATCAGGCGGCCTTGGGCATCGGCCCCCGCTTTGTAGCGGATTTTCAAATCGTGGCGTTTGCCAGTGATGATCATATCATCGTCGCGGTCATAACGCAGTTTGCACGGCTTGCCCGTGGCATGGGCCGCCACGGCACAGGCCACGGCCAGCGCGTTGCCTTGGCTTTCCTTACCGCCAAAGCCGCCGCCCATCCGCCGCGTTTCCACCCGAACGGCCGACATGGGCAGATGCAAAGCGTGGGCCACTTTGTGCTGAATCTCGGTCGGATGCTGGGTGGAGGCGATGATATGCATGCCGTCTTCTTGCGGGATGGCGGCGGCAATTTGGCCTTCGAGATAAAAATGCTCTTGCCCGCCGACCTCGAACTCGCCTTCGACCACGACAGCGGCTTTGGCCAGATCGGCGATGTCGCCGCGGCTCCAGACAATCGGGCCTTGTTCAAAGCGCGCATTGGCGGCGAGGGCCTGTTCCACGGTTAACAGCGCGGGTAGGGGGGCGTAGGTGATCTTGGCCAAGCGGGCGGCTTTGCGGGCTTGAAGGTGGCTGTGGGCCACAACCAAAAACACCGGCTGGCCCGCGTAATGCACTTTGCCCACGGCCAAAAGGGGTTCGTCCTGCACGGTGGGCGAGACATCGGGCATGTCGGGCAGGTTTTGGGCAGAAAAGACGGCGACGACACCGGGGGCGGCAAGAACCTCGGTCAGGTCAAGGGCTGTGATTTCGGCGTGGTCCTCGGTTGACAGGCCAAAGGCCAGATGCAGTGCGCCTTCGGGCAGGGGAACGTCATCGACATAGCGGGCTTGGCCTGTGACATGCAAAGGGGCGCTGTCGTGGGGCAGAGAGGCTCCGATGGTCATGCGCGCACCTGATGGACAAGGACGGGTTGGCCCGCAAGGTCGTGGAAATAGCGCGTCAGCAGGTTTTGGGCGGTGAGAAGCCGGTAGCCGGCTGAGGCGCGCATGTCTGAGAGCGGTTGGAAATCTTGTGCAAAAGCCGCGCTTGCGGCTGTTAGGGTTGCCATATCCCAAGACTGGCCGATCAAGGCGGCCTCGACATGGGCGGCGCGTTTGGGAATGCCGGCCATGCCGCCAAAGGCGATGCGGGCAGCGCTGACGCGCCCGTCTTGCACTGTGACGTTAAAACAGCCGCACAGGGCCGAGATGTCTTGATCGAACCGCTTTGAGATTTTGTAGCAGCGCAGCGCGGGGGCTTGGGCGGGAAGGGATATGCCTGCCACAAACTCTCCAGCGCGGCGGTCTTGTTTGCGGTAGTCGAGGAAGAAGGATTCCAGCGGCATCGTTCGCATCTCGTCGCCCTGCCGCAGGTGCAGCGTGGCCCCCAAAGCGATCAGCGCGGGGGGGGCGTCACCTATTGGCGAGCCGTTGGCGATATTGCCACCGATGGTGGCGGCGTTGCGCACTTGGGTGGACCCATAGCGCTGCAGCATGGC
>CANIKY010000054.1 GCA_947468085.1 Paracoccaceae bacterium
CCGAAATACTTCGTGATCGCTGCGGTCAGCGTGGTCTTGCCGTGGTCAACGTGGCCGATCGTGCCAATGTTAACGTGCGGTTTGTTGCGTTCAAACTTTGCCTTACCCATTTGGGTCACTCCTCATTTCGGTGGCGGTGCGCAGATAACGCGCACCCTACGGTTTGGTGTAGGGTGCGCATTCATTGCGCACCGCTGTTATCAAGCGAATTTCTTCTGGATCTCGTCAGATATCGTCTGCGGCACGGTATCATAGTGGTCAAAGCTCATCGAGAAGGTTGCCCGCCCCGAAGTCATCGACCGCAAGTTATTGATATAGCCGAACATGTTTGCCAAAGGCACCATCGAGTGGATGATATTGGCATTGCCCATGCTATCCTGCCCTTGGATCATACCCCGACGAGAGGTCAAGTCACCAATCACACCGCCGGTGAAGTCATCCGGCGTCACAACATCGACTTTCATGATTGGTTCCAAAAGTTTGGCCCCTGCTTTCTTCAGTCCGTCGCGCATGGCAGCGCGCGCCGCGATTTCGAAAGCCAGAACCGAGGAGTCAACATCGTGGAACGCGCCGTCGATCAATTGAACCTTGAAGTCAATCACCGGAAAGCCCGCCAAAGGGCCCGAATCCATCACAGATTTGATGCCTTTTTCGACGCCTGGGATATATTCCTTTGGAACAGCCCCACCAACGATTTTGGACTCGAACGAATAGCCCACACCCGGCTCAACCGGCGTAATGATCAGCTTGATGCGGGCGAATTGGCCCGTGCCGCCGGTTTGCTTCTTGTGGGTATAGTCGATCTCCGTCTCGCGGCTGATCGTTTCGCGGTAAGCCACCTGCGGCGCACCGATATTCGCCTCGACCTTGAATTCGCGGCGCATACGGTCCACGAGGATGTCGAGGTGAAGTTCGCCCATGCCCTTCATAATCGTCTGACCGGATTCAATGTCAGTTTCGACGCGGAAGGACGGGTCTTCTGCCGCCAGACGGGCCAAAGCGATGCCCATCTTTTCTTGGTCAGCTTTGGTCTTGGGTTCAACAGCAATCTCGATCACGGGGGTCGGGAACGTCATTGTTTCCAGAACCACTGGCTTTGCCTGATCGCACAGGGTGTCGCCCGTCGTGGTTTCTTTCAGACCCGCCAAGGCCATGATATCGCCAGCAAAGGCCTCAGCAATCTCTTCTTGCTTGTTGGCGTGCATCATCACCATGCGGCCAATGCGTTCTTTGCGGCCTTTGGTCGCGTTGTAGATCTGATCACCCTTTTTAACCTGACCCGAGTAGATCCGGGTAAAGGTCAAGGTGCCCATGAAGGGGTCGTTCATGATCTTGAAAGCCAGACCAGAGAAGGGCTGGTCATCATCGGCCGAACGGCTGATATTGCGTGTTTCACTATCATCGCCGGGGGCGAAGCCCATGTAGGCGGGCACGTCCAACGGATCAGGCAGAAAGTCGATCACGGCGTTCAACATCGGCTGCACACCTTTGTTTTTAAACGCCGAACCCGCCAAAATCGGGATGAAGTCGATGGCGAGCGTGCCCTTGCGGATCAGCTTGCGCAGCGTCGCTTCGTCAGGCTCGTTGCCTTCCAAATACGCTTCCATCGCCTCGTCGTCTTGACCGACAGCGGTTTCCAAGAGGTTCAGGCGCCATTCGTCGGCCTGTTCCTTTAGGGTCGCACGGATCGGTTGGCGGACCCACGAAGCGCCAAGATCTTCGCCCTGATAGACCCACTCTTCCATGGTGATCAGGTCGATGATGCCTTCCAACTTGTCTTCTGCCCCGATGGGCAGTTGGATTGGCATCGGGTTGGCCCCGGTGCGGTCACGGATCATCTTGACGCAGTTAAAGAAATCAGCGCCGGTCTTGTCCATTTTGTTCACGAACACAATCCGCGGCACCTTGTAGCGGTCAGCCTGACGCCACACGGTTTCTGTCTGCGGCTCCACACCTGCGTTGCCGTCTAGCAGAACAACAGCGCCATCCAGCACCGCCAGCGAACGTTCAACTTCGATTGTGAAGTCGACGTGGCCGGGGGTGTCGATGATGTTGAAGCGGTATTTGTCGTCCGACGTGGTGTCGTCCGAATCGACCTGTCGCTGCCAGAAAGTGGTGGTCGCGGCAGAGGTGATTGTGATGCCACGCTCTTGCTCTTGCTCCATCCAGTCCATGGTGGCTGCGCCATCGTGGACTTCCCCGATCTTGTGGGTTTTGCCGGTATAATACAGGATCCGCTCTGTCGTCGTGGTTTTACCCGCGTCGATGTGAGCGATGATCCCGAAATTCCGGTATCGGTTCAGCGCATATTCGCGTGCCATAGTGCCCTCTTACCAGCGATAGTGGCTGAACGCTTTGTTTGCGTCGGCCATTTTGTGGGTGTCTTCACGCTTTTTCACGGCCGTACCACGGTTGTTCACCGCGTCAGACAGTTCGGCAGCCAGACGTTCTTCCATGGTGTTTTCGTTGCGCTTGCGCGCCGCGATGATCAGCCAACGGATCGCAAGCGCCTCGCGGCGCTCCATCCGAACTTCGACCGGCACCTGATAGGTCGCACCACCGACGCGGCGCGAACGCACTTCGACGGAGGGCTTCACATTTTCCAAAGCTTCATGGAAAGCTTGGACAGGTTCGCGCTTTAGACGGGACTGAACCCGCTCAAGTGCGCCATAAACAATCGTTTCTGCGACGGACTTTTTGCCATCCAGCATCAGGTTGTTCATGAATTTCGACAAAACCCGATCGCCATACTTGGCATCGGGCAGGATTTCGCGCTTTTCGGCGGCGTGACGACGGGACATTCTCTATCTCCTCACTTCGGACGCTTAGCGCCATACTTCGAACGACGCTGACGACGTTCTTTCACGCCCTGGGTATCCAGAACGCCGCGGAGGATGTGATAGCGCACACCCGGCAAGTCTTTGATACGACCGCCACGGATCAGAACCACAGAGTGTTCCTGAAGGTTGTGCTTTTCACCCGGGATGTAGCAGATCACTTCGAAGCTGTTGGTCAGACGCACTTTGGCGACTTTCCGCATAGCCGAGTTCGGCTTTTTCGGAGTGGTTGTGTAAACGCGGGTGCAAACGCCGCGCTTTTGGGGGCAAGATTCCAAGTGCTGGGACTTGGACTTGCGAACTGGGGCCTCCCGCGGTTTGCGGATCAGCTGTTGAATAGTCGGCATGCACGTTCCTCGTGTTGCTCTGTCAATACTCGCACCAAGACTTGATGCGCCACTTCTCGACACGGCCTTTTGCGCCTATCGCAAAAAACCAAAACCGCAGTCGCGCCCAAGTTTGGGTGCGGTGCGGTGGAATTCCAGAGGATCGGGGCTTGCACCCGGATCATGACCAGTTCCATGTCTTACCCCATCCAAAGGCGAACCCTTGTCTAAGATAGCCGGCTGATAGGGGGAATCACTTGGGAAGTCAACAGCGCTTGCGCGATGCTTTGGGCCGATAAATCCAACGCAGCAAGGCTGCAACCAAGACCACCAAAAGCGTGCCCAAAACCACATCGGACAGATAATGTCGCCCGGCTGCCATGCGCTGCCAAGCCGTCACCAAGGGCAGTGTAAGCGCCAAGCCAAGCCCCATTTGGTAGAGATAGGCGGGCATCCGGTCCGTGTTGGCGCGCAGCACCACGCAGATCGAGATTGCCAAGGCCGTGGCACCTGCCGCCTCTCCCGAAACGAAAGAGCAGTTGCGCGCACATTGGTCGGCGAATTCCCAAGCGCGGCCGAAGTGTTTCTCGCCGCCGAAATCTTGGGTCATAAAGGGCCGCGCCCTGCCCCAAAGGCGTTTGAGCAGCCCATTCACAATCAACCCCGGCCCAAGCAAAAAGATCAGCGCCAGATAGGCCCAATCGCGGGAAAGCAGGTTAAGAATGGGCCGCTTGGCGCTGGCAAATCCCGCGATCACCACCAGCACAAAGCCACCGTCCTCGGCCCAAATAAGCGCGTTGCGCAGGCCTTCAACCCAAGGATTGCCCGCAATCGGAAAGCTGGACCCATCGTAAAACAGCCGCGATGTGGCGATGTCAAGGGCGGGATAGGTGGCAAACAGCCCGCTTGCGGCCAAAACGGCCAAGGCAAGGGCGGCTATTGCTCTCATCCCCGTTCTTTGCGCAGCAGCCACAGGTTGCGGGCATAGATCACGGTGCCGGGCAATTGGCCGATGATGATGACGGGTTCCAGCTTATGGATGCCGTAAGCCAGCACAATCAGACTGCCCAAGATCGAGAAATACCAAAAGGCCACCGGCACCACCGACCGCCCCGCCTTTTCAGACGCCCACCATTGCACCACAAAGCGGGCAGTGAACATCAACTGCCCCATAAGCCCCACTGTCAGCCACATGGCGTCCAACGGCGTATCGGCGCCGATCATTTCTAACAGGTTATACATGCGTTTTCTCGGCTAAAGGTTTGACCTTTTTGCGGCGGCGTAGCAGCCATGCCACGCCCAGCAAATCCACCGCCCCCACCAAGGCCCGCTGCAAGTTTGAATAGTTCGAAGCCCCCGCCCCCCTTGGCCGATGGCTGACATCAACATGGGCCACCTGCCAGCCATCGCGGGCAAATAGGGCGGGTAAGTAGCGGTGCATATGGTCAAAATAGGGCAGCGCCAGAAAAGCATCCCGGCGGAAGGCTTTCAGCCCGCAGCCCGTATCACGCGTGCCGTCTTGCAGCAGCCAACCGCGCAAGCCATTTGCAAGGCGCGAGGCGAGTTTCTTCGAAAATGTGTCTTGCCGCTTGACCCTTTGGCCCGCGACAAGGCCGATCAGCCCTGCCGTGTCGGCGAGCAGCGGCGCAATCAGGCGGGGCAGTTCTTCCGGCGGGTTTTGGCCGTCCCCGTCCAGCGTGCAGATCAAAGGCGCGCGGGCAGCCATTACACCGGAATGGACAGCAGCACTTTGGCCCGCCGATTTGGGATGGCGCAGCAGGCGCACATGAGCCAGACCCATCGCGCGCACACGCGCCGCAGTGTCGTCGGTCGATCCATCATCAACCACAATAATTTCAAACGGCTGATGCGCCTGCAACGTGGCATCAATCGCCCGCACAAGGCCTGAGATATTCTCGCCCTCGTTGCGGGCGGGGATGACGACTGACAGGGTGGCCATGGCAGGGTTCGCTTTCCTTTGGCCGCCCGGGCCCCTATCGCTTCAGCGGCATAGAGGGAAAGCGGGACCGTTTCAAGCCATTCGCAATGGCCACAGGACCTAGCGCCTACGCTCGTGCACCAACATATAAACCCCAGATGCCACAACAATTGCCGCGCCAATCAGCGTTAGATGATCAGGCAGCGTTCCAAAGCGCGCCCAACCCAGCAGAATAGCAAAAAGCAGCGAGGTGTAGCGGAAGGGCGCCACCACCGCCAAATCGCCCACCCGCATCACCTTGATCGCGGCCAGATAGCCCACGATCAAAAACCCCGCTGCAGCCGAGGTTTCGGCCACATCCTGCAGTGTCAGGGGGTGCCATCCCTCTTTTGCCACACCAATGCCACCCATCGCCATCACCGCAACCGAGGCCCAAAGCGCGCCCGTGGTCGACGGCAGTTGGGTGGAAAAGTACCGCGTCGACAAATCGCGCAGCACCACACAGGCAACGGACGCAAGGCCCAACACCGACCAGCGGTCAAAATCTGCAGCCCCGGGCCGGATGATCAGCATCACACCCGCAAATCCCACAAGGATCGTAGCCAGCCTAACCCAGCCGATCGGCGTTTTCAGAAGCACCGCTGCCGCCAAGGTCACGGCGAGGGGCAGAAATTGCATGATGGCCGACAGATTGGCCAAGGGCATATGGGTCAAAGCCACCAGAAAGGTCACCGTGGCCGTGACTTCGCCAATGGTACGCAGCGTCAAAAACCAGCGATCCGGCCCTTTTGGCAGCAGATGAAAGCCCCCGGGGCTGCGCGAGGCTATCACCAAAAGGCCAATCGTCGCCCCCAATCCGCGAAGCACTATAGCTTGAGAGAGCGGCATGCCATCGCCAGTGACTGCTTTGACGAGCGTATCGTTCAGCGTAAACGCCAGCATCGAGACGCACATCAGCCAAATGCCGCGCGTGTTGTCAGAAAGGGTCATCGCGGCCACCTGATAGGAAAACCCCCCGCCGTTTCCGGCGAGGGGCCAAGGGTTTAACCTAAACCGCGCTTATGCGTTGCGGCCTTCGATCGTATCAACCAAACCGGAGCCGTTGTCGTCGTCCATGTCCATCACGGCCATGGGGGCTGCCAAAGCCGCGGCAGTTTCGGCCTCAGACTTGCGAGCCTCGATCACGGTTTGGTCGCGGTCGGTCGCGATCTTCTTCACGCGGCTGGTGGCACCACCGGTGCCCGCCGGGATCAGACGACCCACGATGACGTTCTCTTTCAGGCCCACCAGTTTGTCACGCTTGCCCTGAACCGAAGCTTCGGTCAGCACCCGCGTGGTTTCTTGGAAAGACGCCGCCGAGATAAAGCTGCGCGTTTGCAAGCTGGCCTTGGTGATGCCCAGCAAGATAGGCTCTGCCACGGCGGGACGCATCCCGTGTAGATGGGCCTTGGCGTTGGCTTCCTCCAGCTCCGTCTTGTCGACGTTTTCACCCTTCAGCAGCGTGGTTTCGCCCGAGTCGAGGATCTCGAACTTTTGCAGCATCTGGCGCACGATGACTTCGATGTGCTTGTCGTTGATCTTCACGCCTTGCAGACGATACACGTCTTGCACTTCGTCGATCATATAGTTCGCCAGCGCTTCGACACCCAAGATCCGCAAGATATCGTGCGGCGCGGGGTTGCCATCCATGATGTAATCACCCTTTTGGACAAAATCGCCTTCCTGAACCGGAATGTGCTTGCCCTTGGGGATCATGTATTCGACGGCCGTCAACGTCTCATCGACGGGTTCTACCGTGATGCGGCGCTTGTTCTTATAGTCTTTGCCAAAGCGCACATAGCCATCGGTTTCGGCGATGATCGCATGGTCTTTCGGGCGGCGGGCTTCGAACAATTCGGCCACGCGGGGAAGACCCCCGGTGATGTCCTTGGTCTTGGCACCTTCGCGCGGAATACGCGCCACAACGTCGCCGGGGCGAATTTCCTGACCGTCTTCGACGGACAAAATAGCGTCCACCGACATCGGGTAAGTGATGGGCGTGCCGGTTTCCGAGCGCATCGGTTCGCCGGTGGCCGGATCCATCACGATCACTTCGGGCTTAAGCTCGTTGCCTTTGGGCGCAGAACGCCAGTCCGACACGATCCGCTGGGTCATGCCCGTTGCTTCGTCAGTATCCTCGCGCACCGATATGCCCGAGATCAGGTCTTTAAACCGCGCCACGCCGGTCTTTTCGGCGATGATCGGCAGGGTATAGGGGTCCCATTCGAAGAGCTTGTTGCCGCGTTTGACCATTTGGCCATCCTTGGCGTGCAGTTTGGCGCCATAGGTCAGCTTGTGGACAGCGCGGTCAGCCCCTGCCTCGTCCAGAATGGCGATCGACATGTTCCGGCCGACCACGATCTGCTCGCCCGATACGTTGGACAAGAGGTTGGCGTTGCGGAACTCGATCTTGCCTTCTTGGCTGGCTTCCAGGAACGATTGCTGGCCGCCCTGCGCGATGCCGCCGATGTGGAACGTCCGCATCGTCAGCTGCGTGCCGGGTTCGCCGATGGACTGGGCGGCGATGATGCCCACAGCCTCGCCTTGGTTGACCAAGGTGCCACGGGCCAAGTCGCGGCCATAGCACATCGCGCAAACGCCTTCTTCCGCGTCACAGGTCAGCGGAGAGCGGATGCGCGCGGTCACGATGCCTGCCTGATGAACCAGATCTGCACGGCGCTCGTCTATCAACTCGCCGCGTGCAACCACAACTTCACCGGTGGCCGGAACCACGATGTCATCGGCAGCCACACGGCCCAGCACGCGTTCGGCCAAGCTTTGCACCACTTCGCCGTCATTCACCGCCACATCGGCGGTGATGCCGCGTTCGGTGCCGCAATCATGGCTGCGCACGATGCAGTCTTGCGCCACGTCAACCAAACGGCGGGTCAGATAGCCCGAGTTCGCGGTTTTCAACGCCGTATCCGCAAGGCCCTTACGCGCCCCGTGGGTGGAGTTAAAGTATTCCAGAACCGTCAGACCCTCTTTGAAGTTCGAGATGATCGGCGTTTCGATGATTTCACCCGAAGGCTTGGCCATCAGCCCGCGCATCCCGCCCAACTGCTTCATCTGCGCGGGTGAACCGCGCGCCCCAGAGTGCGACATCATATAGACCGAGTTCGGCTCCATCTCGGCGCCGGCCGCGTCATATTTCACGGCCGAGATCGCCGACATCATGTCTGCCGCGACCTTGTCCGAGCATTTGGACCAAGCGTCGACCACCTTGTTGTACTTTTCGCCTTGGGTGATCAGGCCGTCCATATATTGCTGTTCAAACTCTTTCACCTGATCGCGCACTTCGTTGACGATCGGCCATTTGGTGTCGGGGATCAGCATATCGTCCTTGCCGAAGGAAATGCCGGCCCGGAACGCCTCTTTAAAGCCCAGACCCATGATCTGATCGCAGAAGATCACCGATTCTTTCTGGCCGCAGTAGCGGTAGACGGTATCAATGACAGCCTGCACGTCTTTTTTGCGCAGCAAGCGGTTGACCAAATCGAACGGGGCCTTGGCGTTAAGCGGCATGATATTGCCCAAGCGCAAGCGGCCGGGGGTCGTGTCAAAGCGCTTCCAGACGATGTTGCCCTCTTCGTCAACCTGACGCAGGCGGGCTTTGATCTTGGCGTGCAGGTGCAAGACACCGGCTGCCAAGGCGTGTTCCACTTCGTCGATGTCGGTAAAGGCCATGCCTTCGCCGATCATGCCTTTGCGCTCCATCGTGACGTAATAGATGCCCAAAACCATGTCTTGCGACGGCACAATGATCGGCGCGCCGTTGGCGGGCGACAGAACGTTGTTGGTCGACATCATCAAAACGCGGGCTTCCAACTGGGCTTCCAGCGAAAGCGGCACGTGCACAGCCATCTGGTCGCCGTCAAAGTCGGCGTTGAAGGCCGAGCAGACCAAGGGGTGCAGCTGGATGGCCTTGCCTTCGATCAAGATCGGCTCGAAGGCTTGGATGCCCAAACGGTGCAAGGTCGGCGCGCGGTTCAACAGCACGGGATGTTCGCGGATGACTTCATCCAAGATATCCCAAACTTCCGGACGCTCTTTTTCCACCAGCTTTTTGGCTTGCTTGACGGTCGAGGACAGACCCTTGGCTTCTAGACGCGAGTAGATGAAGGGCTTGAAAAGTTCCAACGCCATCTTCTTAGGCAGACCGCACTGGTGCAGCTTTAACTCTGGGCCAGTCACAATGACCGAACGGCCCGAAAAGTCGACGCGCTTGCCCAGCAAGTTTTGACGGAAGCGGCCCTGCTTGCCTTTGAGCATATCCGACAGCGATTTCAGCGGGCGCTTGTTGGTGCCCGTGATCACACGACCACGGCGGCCGTTGTCAAACAGCGCATCCACAGCTTCTTGCAGCATGCGCTTTTCGTTGCGCACGATGATATCGGGCGCGCGCAGTTCGATCAGCCGCTTTAACCGGTTGTTGCGATTGATCACGCGGCGGTACAGGTCGTTGAGGTCAGAGGTCGCAAAGCGGCCACCGTCCAACGGCACCAAGGGGCGCAGTTCGGGCGGGATCACGGGCAGAATGGTTAAGACCATCCATTCCGGACGGTTGCCCGAATCAAGGAAGGATTCCACGATCTTCAGCCGCTTGATGATCTTCTTGGGCTTCAACTCGCCCGTGGCTTCTTTCAGATCGGCGCGAAGTTGGTCGGCCAAGCTTTGCAGGTCAATCGCCACCAGCATTTCGCGGATCGCTTCGGCCCCGATATTGGCGGTGAACGCGTCAGCGCCGTATTGGTCTTGCGCGTCGAGGAATTCCTCTTCGGTCAACATCTGGCAATAGGTCAGGTCGGTCAGACCCGGTTCAATGACCACATAGTTTTCGAAGTACAGGATCCGTTCCAGATCGCGCAGCGTCATGTCCAGCATCAAGCCGATGCGCGAGGGTAGCGACTTGAGAAACCAGATATGCGCAACCGGAGCAGCCAGTTCGATATGGCCCATCCGCTCGCGGCGCACCTTTTGCAAGGTGACCTCCACGCCGCACTTTTCGCAGACAACGCCGCGATATTTCATGCGCTTGTATTTGCCGCACAGGCATTCGTAGTCCTTGATCGGCCCGAAGATACGTGCGCAGAACAGGCCGTCACGTTCGGGTTTGAACGTGCGGTAGTTGATCGTTTCAGGCTTTTTGATCTCGCCGAAGGACCACGACAGGATCCGTTCGGGCGAGGCCAGCGAGATCTTGATCTCGTCAAAAGTTTTCACCGGAGCGACCGGATTAAACGGGTTGGTTGAGAGTTCCTGGTTCATTTTCACACCTTATGAATGGGGGCGGCGGGGGAAGCGTCAGTCACGATTTTTCGGCGAAAAATCAGTTGCCCGACCTTTCGCCGAAAATTCGGCCTTATTCTTCCTCCGCATCCAGGAGTTCCATGTTGAGGCCGAGGCCACGCACTTCCTTGACAAGGACGTTGAAGCTTTCGTGCACGCCGGCTTCAAAGTTATCCTCGCCCTTGACGATGCTTTCGTACACCTTGGTGCGGCCTGCCACGTCGTCCGACTTGACGGTCAGCATTTCTTGCAAGGTATAGGCGGCGCCGTAAGCCTCTAGGGCCCAGACCTCCATCTCTCCAAGACGCTGACCACCGAACTGCGCCTTACCACCCAACGGCTGTTGGGTAACAAGCGAGTACGGGCCGGTCGAACGTGCGTGCAGCTTGTCGTCCACCAAGTGGTGGAGTTTGAGCATATATTTCACGCCCACCGTAACCTTGCGGGCGAATTGCTCGCCCGAACGGCCATCAAAGACCACCGACTGACCCGAAGTGTCAAAGCCCGCGCGGGTCAGCGCGTCGTTGACGTCGGATTCCTTGGCACCGTCAAACACCGGCGAGGCGATCGGCACGCCGCGGGTGACATTGCCGGCGAGTTCCAAGAAGTCAGCTTCCGAACGGTCGGCGAAGGCCTCTTCATAGGTTTCATCGCCATACGCCAGACGCATCGCTTCGCGCACCGGAGTCATATCGCCGTGGCGGCGATAGTCTTTCAGCGCCTCGTCGATCTTCAGGCCCAAGCCGCGCGCGGCCCAGCCCATGTGCGTTTCCAAGATTTGGCCCACGTTCATCCGGCTTGGCACGCCAAGAGGGTTCAAAACCAGATCAACGGCCGTGCCGTCGGCCAAGAAGGGCATATCCTCGACCGGAACGACCTTGGAAATAACGCCCTTGTTGCCGTGACGGCCTGCCATCTTATCGCCCGGCTGCAGCTTGCGCTTCACCGCGACAAAGACCTTGACCATCTTCATCACACCCGGAGGCAGATCATCGCCGCGACGGACCTTTTCCACCTTGTCGTCGAACCGATTGTCCAGCGCACGTTTTTGCGCTTCAAACTGGTCGTGCAGGGCTTCCACATCCTTGGCTTCAGATTCTTCGCCCAAGGCCAGTTGCCACCATTGGCCTTTGGACAGCGTGCCCAAGAGGTCTTGATCAATGGTCGAACCGGATTTCACGCCTTTGGGCCCTTTGACAGCGGTTTTGCCGGTGATCAGGGTTTTGAGACGCGAGTAGATGTTGCGTTCCAGAATGGTCAGCTCGTCATCGCGGTCGCGGGCGAGGCGTTCGATTTCCTCACGCTCGATCTGCAAGGCGCGTTCGTCTTTATCAACGCCGTGCCGGTTGAACACCCGCACTTCGACGATTGTTCCAAAAGCACCGGGCGGCAGACGCAAGCTGGTGTCGCGCACATCGGAGGCTTTTTCGCCAAAGATAGCGCGCAGCAGCTTTTCTTCCGGCGTCATCGGGCTTTCGCCCTTGGGCGTGATTTTGCCCACCAAAATGTCGCTTGGCTGCACTTCGGCACCGATATAAACAATGCCGGCTTCATCCAGATTGCGCAGAGCTTCTTCGCCCACGTTCGGGATGTCGCGGGTGATTTCCTCTGGCCCCAGTTTCGTGTCACGCGCTGCGACTTCGTATTCTTCGATGTGGATCGAGGTGAACACGTCATCTTTCAGAATACGTTCCGAAATCAGGATCGAGTCTTCGTAATTATAGCCATTCCACGGCATGAAGGCCACGATGACGTTCCGGCCAAGGGCCAATTCGCCCATGTCGGTGCAGGGGCCATCGGCCACGACTTCGCCGCGCACCACCGTGTCGCCCACCTTCACCAGCGGGCGCTGGTTGATGCACGACGACTGGTTGGACCGTTTAAATTTGCGCAGACGATAGATGTCGACGCCCGGTTCACCCGGATCAAGCATTTCGGTCGCCCGCACCACGATGCGGGTGGCGTCAACTTGGTCGATCACGCCAGCCCGGCGGGCCATGATGGCAGCGCCGGAATCGCGGGCAACCACAGCTTCAATGCCGGTGCCCACAAACGGGGCATCAGATTGCAGCAACGGCACAGCTTGACGCTGCATGTTCGACCCCATCAAGGCGCGGTTGGCGTCGTCATTTTCCAAGAACGGAATCAAGGATGCTGCGACCGACACCAACTGCTTGGGCGACACGTCGATCAAGTCGATCGCATCGGGCGGGTTCAGCATAAAGTCGCCCGCTTTCCGGCTGGAAATCAGGTCATCGGTGAAGTGACCTTCGGCATCCTGTGCGGCGTTGGCCTGTGCCACAGTGTGGCGCATTTCCTCGGTCGCGGACATATAGACGACCTCGTCGGTCACCTTGTTGTCAATCACCTTGCGGTACGGCGTTTCGATGAAGCCGTACTTGTTCACGCGGGCAAAGGTTGCCAGCGAGTTGATCAGGCCGATGTTCTGGCCTTCGGGCGTTTCAATAGGGCACATCCGGCCATAGTGGGTCGGGTGCACGTCGCGCACTTCAAAGCCAGCGCGTTCGCGGGTCAAACCGCCCGGCCCAAGGGCCGACAGGCGGCGCTTGTGCGTCACTTCGGACAGGGGGTTGGTTTGGTCCATGAACTGCGACAGCTGCGACGAGCCGAAGAATTCACGCACGGCAGCGGCGGCGGGTTTGGCGTTGATCAGGTCTTGCGGCATGATCGTGTCAATCTCGACCGAGGACATACGTTCCTTGATCGCCCGTTCCATCCGCAGCAAGCCAACGCGGTACTGGTTTTCCATCAACTCACCGACCGAGCGCACACGGCGGTTGCCCAAGTGGTCGATGTCGTCAATCTCGCCCTTGCCATCGCGCAGTTCGGTCAGGGCCTTGATGCATGACACGATATCTTGGCGGTCCAGCGTGCGCTGGGTGTCGGGCTTGCCCAAATCCAGACGCATGTTCATCTTAACGCGGCCAACGGCCGACAGGTCGTAGCGTTCTTTATCAAAGAACAGCGTGTCAAACAGTTGGCTTGCGGCTTCCACTGTCGGCGGTTCACCCGGGCGCATGACGCGGTAAATGTCCATCAGCGCAGTATCGCGGCCCATGTTTTTATCAACGGCCAGCGTGTTGCGCAGATAGGGGCCGACGTTGACATTGTCGATGTCCAAGACCGGAATCTCGGTAATGCCCTGATCCAGAAGGGTCTTAAGCGTGCCGCCCTTGACGTTGCCGTCACGGTCGTATTCCATCGTCAACTCGTCACCGGCTTCCACCCAGATCTCGCCGGTTTCTTCGTTGATCATGTCTTTTGAGGCATAGCGCCCCACGATCATGTCAAAGGGCAACAACAGATCGGTGATCTTGCCTTCTTTGCCCCACGTATTGGCCATCTTCGGTGTGACTTTTTCGCCCGCCTTCAGAAGAACCTCTCCCGTGGCCGCATCAACCAAGTCATAGGTCGGGCGCGTGCCCGACAGGCGCTTTGGGAAGAATTTCGAAATCCAGCCCTTGTTCTTGACGTGGTTGAACATGACCGTTTCGTAATAGGCATCCATGATGCCTTCTTGGTCCATGCCCAGCGCATAAAGCAGCGTGGTCACCGGCAGTTTGCGACGGCGGTCGATGCGCGCAAATACCAAATCCTTGGCGTCGAATTCGAAATCCAGCCACGACCCGCGATAGGGAATGATCCGGCAAGCGAACAAAAGCTTGCCCGACGAATGGGTCTTGCCCTTGTCATGGTCAAAGAACACGCCCGGCGAGCGGTGCATCTGGCTGACGATCACCCGTTCGGTACCGTTCACAATGAAGGTGCCGTTGGTCGTCATCAAAGGCATGTCGCCCATATAGACGTCTTGTTCCTTGATGTCTTTGACAGAGCGCGCGCCCGTCGCCTCGTCGACATCAAATACGATCAAGCGCAGCGTCACCTTCAGGGGTGCTGCATAGGTCAGGTCGCGTTGCATACATTCGTCAACGTCGTACTTGGGCTTTTCCAGCTCGTACTTGACGAACTCCAGCACAGCCGTTTCGTTAAAATCCCTAATCGGGAAAACCGACTGGAACGTGCCTTGGATACCTTCGTCATCCAGCGGCTTGTCGCCTTCGCCCGAGCGCAAGAACAGATCGTAGGAGCTTTTTTGCACCTCGATCAGGTTCGGCATCTCTAGGACTTCACGGATTTTGCCGTAATACCGGCGGACACGTTTTTGACCAACGTAAGCTTGCGCCATGCTCGTCGTAACCTTTCATCATCAAAGTGCGCGCTTCCGTCGGGCCACGGACGCGCCACTCGGGCGATAGGGGGCAGTGGTTCTATTCATGCAGCCCATCCCTTAGAGCCGCTCCCGAACCATTACCGCGCCTGAGAAGGGGCTTTCGCAAAAGCCCCTGCCAAGACGCGCATGACAGGGCCGGAAAACTTCCGACCCTGCCCGCTTTTCAAAATACCGGGGCGAACCCCGATATAGGCTTACTTCAACTCTACCTTAGCGCCAGCTTCTTCAAGCTTCTTCTTCAGCGCTTCGGCGTCAGCCTTGGTGGCGCCTTCTTTGACTTTGCCGCCGGCCTCAACGAGGTCTTTGGCTTCTTTCAGGCCCAGGCCCGTGATGGTACGGACTTCTTTGATGACGTTGATTTTGTTCGGGCCAGCTTCGGTCAGAACAACGTCAAATTCGGTCTTTTCTTCTTCAGCCGGAGCTGCCGCAGCAGCCGGGCCAGCGGCCATCATGACGGCGCCACCGGCTGCCGGCTCGATGCCGTACTTGTCTTTCAGAATGGTCTTCAGTTCCACTGCCTGCAGCAGGGTCAGACCAACGATATCTTCGGCGAGTTTGTTCAGATCGGCCATTTTATGTTCCGTTTGATTGAGAGATGGGTTCTAACGAGGCGAGGACACTCCACACCCAGTATTTCCGTTGCTTCAGGCGGCAAGCCGCTCCTCGATGGTCGAGAGGATGCTTGCGATCGCGGTTGCCGGCGCGCCAATGGCCCCTGCGATGCTCGACGCGGGCGCACCAAGACACGCCACGATGGAAGCGATAACTTCCTCACGCGACGGCATAGCGGCCACGGCTTTCACACCGGCCTGGTCCAGAACCGCATCGCCCATTGCCCCGCCAAGAATAACGAACTTGTCGTTGGTCTTGGCATAGGCCTCGCAGACCTTCGCCGCAGCGACGGGGTCTTCCGAGAAGGCCATAACGGTCATGCCAGAGAGAAGTTTGCCCATCTTGTGACCGGGCTTACCCTCTAGGGCAATCATGGCGAGCTTGTTTTTGGCGACGCGCAACGACCCGTTCACTTCACGCATTTTGGCGCGCAGGGTCTGCATCTGGGCAACTGTCATACCGGCGTAATGGGCGACCACTACAACGCCAGAGCTTGCGAAGATTTGGCCGAGTTCGTCGACCACTTGCTCTTTCTGGGCTCTATCCACAGTTTTACTCCAAAGTTGGGGGTTTCCCCCCGGCTCATGTAAGCCCCCGTTGCCGGGGACGTCGGGTCCATGATGTCTTCCGAGCCTGCAGACGACCAAGGCTAGCCCCGGTGAAATCGGTTCGAACTCCATCTCAGGAGGGAAATTAAGCCTTCGGAAGAAGGCACCCACCGTCTCGGACAAAGCAAGTCCAAACGGCGCGACGAATCACGCAGTCTGAACAGAAGGCGGTGTTACAGGACCGTCACGATCGGCGCAACCCGCCCTGATCCCCCACTGGAAAGGATAAGACGATCCCAAACCCCGCCAACAAAAAAACCACCAATGGCAGCGCCACCAGTGGTTTTAAGTCTTAACCCAGAAAGATCAGCGCGCCGTAGCCGAGGCCAGATCAAGCGAAACGCCCGGGCCCATGGTTGAGGAGAGCGATACTTTCTTCAGGTAGGTGCCCTTTGCACCTGCCGGACGGGCACGCGACACGGCTTCAACAAAGGCCCGCACATTTTGCGCCAGCATCTCGTCGGTGAAAGAGACTTTGCCGATGCCAGCATGGATCACGCCCGCCTTTTCGACTTTGAACTGCACTTCGCCACCCTTGGCAGCGGTGACGGCGGTTTTCACGTCCATCGTCACGGTGCCCACTTTGGGGTTTGGCATCAAGTTGCGCGGCCCAAGGATTTTGCCCAAACGGCCCACCAAGGGCATCAAGTCGGGCGTTGCGATGCAACGGTCAAACTCGATCTTGCCGGACTGGATGATTTCCATCAGGTCTTCTGCACCCACGATGTCTGCGCCAGCGGCCTTGGCCTCATCAGCCTTGGCACCGCGTGCAAACACAGCAACCCGCACGGTTTTGCCGGTTCCATTGGGCAACTGCACCACGCCGCGAACCATTTGGTCGGCATGGCGCGGGTCAACGCCCAAGTTCATCGCAATTTCAAGTGTCTCGTCAAACTTGGCCGAGGCCGAAGATTTGATCAAAGTCAGGGCCGCTTCAACAGCCAATGCGCTTTTGCCAACAAATGCGGCGCGGGCGGCGGTGGTACGTTTACCAAATTTTGCCATGATTTACCCCTTGATCTCAAGGCCACAAGACTTTGCCGAGCCCAAGATGATGTTCATCGCCGCTTCAACCGAATTGGCGTTTAAATCTTTCATCTTGCTTTCAGCGATGGCACGGATCTGCGCCACGCTGACCGAGCCTGCAACATTGTGCCCCGGCTTGTCAGAGCCTTTGGCACGATTACGCTTGCCAACCTGCGGCAGACCGGCAGCTTGCTTAAGCAGATAAGCAGCCGGAGGCGTCTTGAACTCTAGGCTGAAGGATTTGTCTTGGTAGTAGGTGATGATCACGGGTGTCGGCGTACCGAGGGGGAGATCAGCAGTCTTAGCATTGAATTCTTTCACGAACATCATGATGTTCAAACCGCGCTGACCCAAAGCTGGGCCGACGGGCGGGGACGGGTTAGCTTGGCCCGCCTTCACTTGCAGCTTCAAGCTGCCAATAATCTTCTTGGCCATCTGGCCTCTCCTTTATCACGGCGCCGCCCCTCATTGGGCCTTGGCGCGGTTTAGTGGTCCGGTCTGTCATGCCAAAACAGGTTTGGCACGCGCGCCTCCCACGCGATGCACTTAGATGCCCTTCGACACCTGAGTGAATTCCAATTCGACAGGCGTTGCCCGCCCAAAGATCGAGACCGAGACTTTCAGGCGGTTGTGCGCCTCGTCCACATCCTCGACCATGCCATCAAAACCTTCAAACGGGCCGTCGGTGACCTTAACCTTTTCGCCGATGTCAAAGCGGATCAGGTTGCGGGGTGCAGCCTCCCCTTCCTCAACGCGGTTCAAAATGCCGTTCACTTCGGCATCGCGCATGGGCATCGGCTTGCCCTGCGGGCCCAAAAAGCCCGTTACACGGTTGATCTGCGAAATCAGGTGGTAGCCCCGGCTCGACATTTCCATCCGCACCAGCACATAGCCCGGCATGAACCGACGCTCAGAAGTGACTTTCTTGCCACGGCGCACTTCGATCACTTCTTCGGTTGGCACCAAAACTTCGTCAATTTCCTCTTGCAGACCGGCTTCGGCCACCGCGGTCTTGATCTGCTCGGCCACTTTCTTCTCGAAGTTCGAGAGAACAGAAACCGAATACCAGCGCTTGGCCATCCCACGTCCACCTTGTTCTTGCCCCGGCCTACCGCCGAAAGCGTCTGTGTTCTGCGCGGTTTTACCGCGCGACGGAACAAAAAACAGCGCGCCGCCGAATCGCTGCGCGCCGAATGTCCGTGTAAGCTGTGGCCAGATAGCCCCCCGCCGTTAAGAATTCAAGACAAATCGGCCCAGAGTTGGCCTTTCAAACCCTGATTAGTGAAAGACGCTGAGCACATAGGTCAGGCCAATTTTGATCAGCACATCGGTCAGGCTGAAGAAAGTCGCGGTCAACCCGGCCATGATCAAAACCATCACCGTGGTCAAAACAACTTCGCGCCGCGCAGGCCAAACGACCTTGGCAGCTTCCGAGCGGACCTGCTGGATGAATTGGATCGGGTTGGTCATGGCCATGTGAGGGTCCGCCTGAATGAGTTTAGGGGCAGATACGCGACAGGCGGCACAAATTCAAGACCAAAGCCTGCGTCATGCGCCCGACGATATCGCAGAAATACTGGCAGGAGTTGGGGGACTCGAACCCACGACCCTCGGTTTTGGAGACCGATGCTCTACCAACTGAGCTAAACTCCTAGGCCTGATGTGGGATTACGGCAGGCTGTGCGGGAAATCAAGAGGCGCTTTGGGAAATCTGCGCTTGAGACGTGTGCTTGGTCGCGTCACAGGTGCAAGATATTGAAAAAGCCCCCCATGATCTCCGACCGCTTTGCCCCCATCCTGTTCGGTTTTGAGTTGTCTGGCATGATGTCTTTTTTGTCTGTGGCCTATTAACCTTGCGCGCCTTGGGAATGGGTTCACACTTTGCCCAAGCGTGGATGGGCAATTGGGCCATCAGTTGGGCAACAGCTTTCCCAGTGGTGCTGGTGGTGGCCCCCATCACCTGCCGCCTTGTGGCGCGGTTAGTGACCAAGGGCTAGCGTTCAGGATTTCTTCACAAACTGGGTGAGGATCACGATGGTCTGGTCATTGACCCGGCCCTCAATTTGTTCGGCATTGTCGCGCACAAGGCGGATGGCGCGCACCGCTGTGCCGCGCTTGGCGATCATCGAACTGCCTTTGACGGGCAGGTCTTTGATCAGCACCACGCTGTCGCCCTGCGACAGAACCGCGCCGTTGCTGTCGCGGTGGATGATCGCCGCATCGGGGGCGGCAAAACCCACCTCGGCACGGGCCAAGACGTCAGGCTCAAGATAAACGCTGTCCAATAGATCCGCGGCCCAGGTTTCTTCTTTCAGCGCTTGCAACAAGCGGTAGGCCGCGATCTGTGTTGGCGCCTCAGCCGCCCAGATGGCATCGCCCAAGCAGCGCCAGCGCGGGCCGGGGGTGATTGCGCCCGAGAGGGCTGCAGCGCAAATCGAACAGCAGGCGGCGACATCTTCGGCGGGCGGCAAGGTTACAAGGCTGGCATCGGGGGCAGCGCACAAAACGCAGATCATGGGGGACTTTCAGGGTCAGGAAGGGGAAGGCCAGGGGACTGGCCCACAGTCTTTAGCCCAAGGTGGGCTAAATGCCCACCCTGCGCGGATTTAGCGTTGGGTTAGGGGGCCAAACCGCCACCACTTTGGGCGCGATGCGGTGTAACTGTGTTTGATAGGTGCCAGAACCTGCAGATTGGGGCGGTCAAAACACCCCGACACCAAACCGACGGTCGGCCCATCATCTATCGCCCCCAAGGTTGATCCACAGCGCGGACAAAAGGCCCGCTGCGAGATGTCAGACGACCGCCACAGGGCTGGCGCACCCCCCGGCCCGTCCCACAGCACGGCGGCCTTGGGATAACTGACCCAGACAAGCGTGGGTGCGCCGGAATGGCGCTGGCACATATGGCACGAACAGGTGTGCGGGTCATCCGGCACGCCTGTGGCTGTAAAGCGGATCAGGCCGCACAGGCAGCCCCCTGTCAGGTTTTGCACCATGCTCTTTCACTCCGTGTATAACAATCGCGCGATCATCACGCAGCCCAGAGGCGTACGTCAAGTCAAAGGCCCCGGCGTCAAACCGGGGCCTTGTTTGGCAAGGGGGCTTAGCCCCCTATTCAGATTAAACAGACCCTCAAGCGAGGATTTTCGAGACCACGCCGGCACCGACGGTGCGGCCGCCTTCGCGGATGGCGAAGCGCAGTTTTTCTTCCATGGCGATCGGGGCGATCAGCGTGACGTTGAACTTCAGGTTGTCGCCCGGCATCACCATCTCGGTGCCTTCGGGCAGTTCAACCGTGCCGGTCACGTCCGTCGTGCGGAAGTAAAACTGCGGGCGGTAGTTGGCGAAGAACGGC
>CANIKY010000055.1 GCA_947468085.1 Paracoccaceae bacterium
GGGGTTCGGCCGATAGGGTGGAAAGCTCAGTCAGCCTGACGCTTTTTGCGAATGTCGAGAACCTGACCCTAACCGGCAGTGGCAACACCACCGGCACGGGCAACGTGCTTGATAACACGATCACAGGCAATTCGGGCGCCAACATTCTGTCTGGACTTGAGGGGAATGATTGGCTGGGAGGCGGTGCTGGAAATGACACGCTTTTCGGTGGTTCGGGCAATGACGTGTTGGACGGCGACACTGGTAATGACAGCATGGCTAGCGGGGCGGGCGATGACGCTTATGGTGTGGACAGTGCGGGGGATGTTATCGTTGAAGCCAGCAATGGTGGTTACGATGGCGTATATAGCACCGTCACTTATACGCTGGCAGCCAACGTCGAATTTCTGGTGCTTTATGGCTCGGCGGCCATCAACGGCACGGGCAACGCACTGGCCAATACAATCATCGGGAACGACGCTGCCAACGTGCTTTCCGGCCTTGATGGCAATGACACGCTGCAAGGGGGCATGGGCAATGACACGCTGGACGGCGGCGCTGGCAGTGACTCGCTGGATGGCGGGGCCGGCGATGACAGCATGGCGGGTGGGGCGGGCGATGACATTTATGGGGTGGACAGCACAAATGATGTTGTCGTGGAGGCGCGCAATAACGGTACTGATCTGGTAGAAAGTTCCATCAGTTATACGCTGCAGAATTTCTTTGAGAACCTGACCCTCACCGGTAATGCCATCAACGGCACGGGCAACACACAGTCCAATGTGATCACCGGCAATGGTATCGCCAACACCCTTTCGGGGGGTGCTGACGGCGACACACTCATCGGGGGGGCGGGCAACGACACTCTGGATGGCGGCCAAGGTGGTGACCGACTGATCGGCGGAATAGGCGATGACACCTATATCACCGACGGATTTGATGACGTTGTTGTTGAAAGTGCTGATGAGGGCACCGACCTTGTCCTCAGTTCAAGCAGCCACAGACTTTCCGCCAATGTCGAGAACCTGACGCTGACGGGAAGCGCTGCAACCGATGGGTGGGGAACTTCGGTAGGCAATGTGATCACCGGAAATGGCAATAAGAACACTCTTTATGGCATGGGCGGCAACGACGCAATTTATGGCGGATCTGGCGATGACAACCTGGATGGCGGGGCAGACAACGACACGCTAGGGGGGGGGGCCGGCAGTGATACGCTGAACGGTGGAACCGGCAACGACACTATGTCTGGTGGAAGTGGCGATGACACCTTCGTGGTAGACAGCGCCACTGATGGTGTCGTGGAAGCCATCGGTGGGGGCACTGATTTGGTGCAAAGCTCTGTTGGCCACTCCCTTGCTGACAACCTTGCTGACAACGTCGAGAACCTGACCCTAACAGGTTCTGGTGCCATCAATGGCACGGGCAACGCTTTGGCCAATGTGCTCACTGGCAACAGCGGCGCCAATAGCCTGTCGGGGCAGGCTGGCAATGACACGCTGGAGGGCGGTGCTGGCAATGACACGCTGAATGGCGGCGCTGGCGCTGATAAACTCACAGGCGGTGCTGGTGCAGACACCTTTGTGTTCAACCAATCGTCGGGCATTGATCGCATCACTGACTTTGCCAAGGGCACCGACCACATCAGCCTGTCCAACATCGTATTCACGGGTCTGGGCTCGGCCGGAGCCCTGACATCAGACGCGTTCTATGCTGCGGCTGGAGCCGTCACTGCCCATGATGGCACAGACAGAGTGATCTACAACAAAACCACCGGCGCGCTTTACTACGATGCAGATGGCAGCGGCAATGCGGCCAGCGCCGTGCAATTCGCCGTGCTTGATAGGGCACCAGCGCTGGCTTACACGGATGTCCTGATCTTCTAAAAGCAAAGCCCAACCTTCCACGCTCCCGCCCTCGCGTAAGGGCGGGGGCGTGTGGTTCGTCGGTATGGGTGAACTGAGGGCGCATCTTGCCGAGAAAATTCTACTTATGCAGCCCCTTACTTTCGGGGCGGATTACCCTCTCACCGCGCGATACCAATACTTCCGCTGGCATTCCCGCCCGAATACGTGACTTGATTTGATCGGGGATGTCGGACTCAGCGATTTCTATACGCGCCAAATAGTAGGCTTCCTTCGTGGCGTCTTCCACAAGGCGATCTTGAGAGAGCGTCTTAATATATCCAAACATCACCGGCGTCTCTCGACTGTGAAAGGCCGGAAAGCGCACCTCTGCTTTTATCCCAACGGCGACACTGTCTACCTCGTTCACTGGCACATTTACATCTAATGTGAGGTTCACATGCACAGGCCACTTCCGTGGCAAACTTTTGCACTGCCGTTCTCAGGTGCAACCGTGGGCCAAACCCGATGCAGGTGTGGCTGAAGGACTAAAGCGCCCCGATGGGGCGCTTTGACGCGCTGCCCGCTTAGCGGCGGGCGAGGCGGATCATCGTGTAGGAATGCGGCTTCAGCGCCACGCTTAATGTGCCGTTTTCCATCTTGGCGCCTTGGCCTTTCGACGGGGTGACGGTAGCTTGGGCAGTCAAAGAATTGACGGCACTCAGATTGGCATGTGTCATCACCTGATGGTCGATCACCTGCAAATCGCCAAAGCCGTGCAGGGCGATTTCGGGGATCAGATCCTCGGTCGGATGACGGTTGACGGCAAAGAAGGTCACAGTGCCCGCCTCGGCATCATGGGTGGCGGCGATGTCGAGATAGGGGACATTATCGGCCACATCGGCGTCATAGCCCGGGCATTTCACCGCCAAGTTCAGCGCCACCCCACGCCCGAAGATCGAGGCGAAGTAATAGGGATAATAAATCGTCTGCCGCCAAGCCGCCCCGCCCGGTTCGGTCATGATCGGTGCAATCACGTTCACCAGTTGCGCGATACAGGCGATTTTGACCACGTTCGACTTGCGGATAAAGGTGTTCAGGATACAGCCCACCTGCAACACATCTTCGAAGTTGTAGATATCTTCCAGCAAGCGCGGCGCATGGGGCCAGCCAGAGTTGCCCTCTAAAATCGCGCGGTCTTGCGCGTTCGAATGATACCACACGTTCCATTCATCAAAGCTGATCGCGACATCACGCGTGGAGCGCTTGTTGGCCTTGACCAGATTGATCGTGCCCTCAACCGTCGAGATATAGCGATCCAGCTTATGGTTCAGGGCCAGATAGTTTTGCGTGTGCTTGGCGCGGTTGGCAAAATACATGTGCAAGCTGATGTAATCGACCGACTCGTAGGTGTGTTCCAGCACAATCCTTTCCCATTCGGGATAGGTCTTCATGTCAGAATTGGATGAACCGCAGACGATGAGCTGCAGGTTTTTGTCAAAGGCGCGCAGGGTTTTGGCGGTTTCATTGGCCAAGCGGCCGTATTCGTCGGCGGTTTTGTGGCCGACCTGCCAAGGGCCGTCCATCTCATTGCCCAAGCACCACATATCCACGTTGAAAGGTTCGGCATGGCCGTTCTTTTTGCGCAAATCGCCCCAATAGCTGCCGACGGGGCCGTTGACATATTCCACAAAATTGCGCGCCTCATCCAAACCGCGCGAGCCTAGGTTGATGGCCAGCATCGCCTTGGTGCCCACGGTGTCGCACCACGCCATAAATTCATGCACGCCCACGGCGTTGCCGTCAGCCGTGTGCCACGCCAGATCAAGCCGCACGGGGCGGTTCTCTTGCGGGCCGATGCCGTCTTCCCAGTTATAGGCCGACACGAAGTTGCCACCGGGGTAGCGCACGTAAGGAATGTTCAGATCGCGCACCAGTTCGACCACATCGCCGCGCATCCCGTCTTTGTCTGCGGTAGGGTGGCCGGGTTCATAAATGCCGGTATATATGGCGCGGCCTAGATGTTCCAGAAAGGCCGAATAAACGCGGTCATCGACCTGCGAAATGGTGAAATCGCTGTGGGCTGTTACGGTAGCTTTCATGTCCCCTCCCATGGGTGTCGTATATCCGTCTTTCCGATATAGATCGGCAATTCGGGATGTTACGTCAAGGGGATTCGGCGCCTAGCGTGCAGCACTGATGCGCATGACGATGTCTTGGTCATAGTTGCCAAAGCCGCGACCAAAGATGTTGATCCCACCTGGGTGGCGGGCCGTCTCTTTCACGCCGATGCGAAAACGGATTGAGCGGTGCTTGTCCACATCCAGATCGCGCAGGGTTAGCGGTGAAATCTTCATCCCGTCGACAAAAGTGCCATCCGCCGTCACGCGCACCGATTTAAGCATCCCGTACTGGCTACCCTTCAGTTTCCACCAATCGGGCGTGTAAACCCCGCGCTTGTCGCCATAATCACCTGGCGATGTCCAAGTGCCAACCTCGACCTGATTGACGCTAAAGCTGATATCTGACGGCCAATCCGCCGCCGTTCCCGGCACTTCGGACGACAGCTCCATCGAGAATTCCAGCACCGAGATCTCACCCTGCATTAATTTGATATTGTTTGGAAATTGGTATTCCACAAAGCCGCGCGTGAACCAGATCAATCCTGCCGACATGCGGCCTGGATCAAGGAATGTATCTGGCACATCCAAAAGCCCCACGATTCCATCGCGCGAGCATAGCCCACAAGGGGCCGAGACTTCGCAGGTGGTATAAAGCCCCAAGGGCATCGCCACTTCGATCGTGTCTTGGTTGGCGGATTTGGGATCTTTCTTGAACATCACCATCACCTCGTCAAAGAGGGTGTGGCAGATCTTCTGGTTGCCCTTTTTGGCGCGCTGGGTTTCGGTGCGGATCAGGCCCGCGTCTTCCAGCACCTGAATGTTGGACGACACCGACGATTGCGGCAGCTCCAACCTTTGGGCGATTTCGTTGACGTTCAGCGCGCCAGAATCATGCAAAAGTTTCAAAATAGCGATCCGTGCCGGAGAGGCGAAGGCCTTTAGAACATCGATCCCGTCTTCGGGATCCACGATCAGGAAATTTCGGCTCATAGGGGGGAGTCCTTTTGAAATTCGGATCAATAGGACCTTTTATATCGGAAAGTCTGGTTTGGTCAAATCAGCCGTGGTGCCGCGATGGAGTCGCGGGCGATAAGGTCGCAGTCGATCTTGACGCGCAGGGGGGCTGTGGGACCTGAACGCTCTAACAGCCGGGCCACGGCCCAGCGCGCCATCTCGTCATGCGGCAGCACCATGGTGGTCAGGGGCGGCTGCAACAGGGCGGAAAGGTCGTCATTGTCAAAACCCACCACCGACACATCCTGCGGCACAGCCAAACCCCGCGCCCTCAGCGCCTCGTAAGCGCCGATGGCCACGCGGTCATTAAAGCAGAACACCGCTGTGGGCGGGTTGGGTAGATCCAAGAGGGCGGCCATTTGGGTCCTGCCAGAGGCAACTGTCCAAGCGGGCTGGCTTACAAGACGCGGATCAAAGGCAATGCCCTGTGCAGCAAGGGCGCGCCGATGGCCCAGCAACCTATCGCGGGCGGCTTCGGTCCAAGCCTCGCCGGGCAGATGGGCGATGCGGCGGTGGCCTGCGGCGATCAGGGCGGATGTCGCGATAAACGCCCCCTTCACATCACCCGGGGTGACAGAGGGCAAAAGATGGTCGCGGTCATGGCAGTTGACCAGAACCGCCCGCATTTGGCCCAATAGGGCGGGCGGGGTCACAAGGCGCGTCACAAGGCTGGTATACAGCACCCCAAACGCCCCCGCATCGCGCAGCATTTGCAGGGCGGCCAGTTCCACCACCGGATCGGCACCGGTACAGATCACGGCCACCACAACGCCGTGGGCCGCAGCCTCGGCCCGTGCGCCTTCCATAAAGGGCGCGGCGAAGGGGGTCGATGACACGTCGTCCATCAGCATCCCGATCAAGCGCGCCTCGGCCAGACGGGGGGCGGTTTTGCGCGCATAGCCCAGACTTTGCGCGACCTCTTTCACCCGCGCACGGGTGTCGGATGAGACGCGGGCATTGGGCACCTCGTTCAACACCAAAGAGACAGTCGCCTGCGAAACCCCAGCGGCAAGGGCGATATCGGTCATGGTGGGGCGCTTGGTCATGGCGCTGTCTAGCGCCAAACGATTCGCTTGTCAGGGGGCGGTTCCTTGCCTACTGATAATAATATTAGCAAATAGGGGCAGGGCTTGGCATGCGCGACGTGATCTCTTTGGACGGCGACTGGCAGTTTCAGCACGAAACAGATGCTGTGTCACGTGTGGCCCAAGTGCCCTTGCCATGGCAGGCCCAGTTTGCCGATCTGCGCCAAACCTCTGGTCGGGCCACCTACCGCCGCGAATTCCTCCGCCCCAAGGGCGAGGCCGTCTTGTGCTTTGGCGCGGTCAGCTATCTGGCGGAGATTGTGGTGAACGGCCAAAGCTTAGGCCGGCACGAGGGCGGGTATCTGCCCTTTGAGATCGCCGTGCCAGCGGCGTTGCTGAAAGATATCAACGATCTTGAGGTGCGCTGCCTTCTGCCCGACGGCGGGCCCAATGACGCAGGGATCGCCTTCGCCGAAATCCCGCATGGCAAACAAAGTTGGTATGGGCCCATCGGCGGCATCTGGCAAAGTGTTGCACTAGAGGGGCGCGATGCGGTGCATCTGGTGCACTGCAAGATCGTGGCTGATCTGTCGGGCAGGGTTGCTTTGACGTTAACAGTGCCGATCACGGCGGTGGGGGCCGAGGCGCTGGTGACGATTTCGGGCCCGCAGGGTCAGGCCGCCTCTGCCCGCGTGACTTTGGGTGCTTCGCAGATTGAAGCGGTGCTGCAGGTCAATGACCCGCTCCTTTGGTCGCCCGATGCCCCGAACCTTTACACAGCCGAGGTGATGTTAATCAAAGACCACCCCCGCGACAGTACCCGCCACCGCTTTGGCTTTCGCGCCTTTACCAGCCAAGGCGGGCAGATGTTCCTGAACGGCCAGCCGTTCTATATGCGCGCAGCGCTGGATCAAGATTACTACCCCGAAGGCATCTGCACCCCGCCTTCGGTGGCCTTTCTGGAAGACCAGCTTTTGAAGGCCAAAGCGCTGGGCCTGAACATGCTGCGCTGCCATATCAAAGTGCCTGACCCGCGCTATTACGAGGTGGCCGATCGTCTGGGCATGCTGATCTGGACGGAAATCCCCAATGTGGGCGTGCTGACCGAAGCCTCAAAACTGCGGCTGCGCGAGACGATGGCGGGGATACTGGCACGCGATGGCAATCATCCGTCCATCGTGATCTGGACCCTGATCAACGAAGACTGGGGCATTCGCCTATGTGATGACGCAGCCCACCGCCGTTGGCTGGCCGAAACCTATGACTGGCTCAAAGCCTTGGACCCCACACGGCTGGTCTGCGACAACTCGCCCTGTCAGGGCAATTTCCATGTGAAGGGCGACTTTGACGATTTCCACTATTACCGCTCGGTTCCCGAACGGCGCGACGAGTGGGATGCGCTGACGCAAGAATTGGCCCAAGGGGCCACTTGGACATGGAGCCCCTTTGGCGATGGTATTCGGCGCGGCGACGAACCCAAGATTGTCTCAGAGTTCGGCGTTTGGGGTCTGCCCCAACCCGACCAAGTCCGCCTGAACGGGGCCGAACCATGGTGGATGGAAACAGGGCAGCTATGGGGCGAAGGGGCGGCCTACCCCCATGGAATTGCTGGAAGATTCAAAGCGCTTGGGCTTGACCGCACCTTTGGAAAGCTTGAGAGTTTTGTCACTGCAGCGCAGTGGTATCAGTTTGCCAATCTGAAATACGAAATTGAACAGATGAGGGCTTGGCCGCAGATTCAAGGCTATGTCATCACCGAGTTCACCGATGTTCACTGGGAATCTAACGGACTTCTTGATATGAACCGCACGCCTCGGGTCTTTCACGACCGCTTTGCGCAGATCAACGCCGATGTGGTGATTGTGCCCAAGGTCGCGCGCTATTCCGGCCGCGCAGGTCAAGTTTGGTCCTGTGATATGGCCATTGCCAGTGGTGGTGTGGCCTTGGGCGCGGGGGTATTGCGCTGGCGCGCTGAGGGTCAACAGGGCGAAATGACCTTTGGCGGTGCGCAGGCTCTAACGACGACCGAACTTGGCCAGTTGTCATTTACCCTGCCCGAAGTGGTGGCCAACCAAATGCTGACCCTGTCGTTAGAACTGGTTGTCGCGAGCGAAGTGGTGCAGCGCAATCAGGTAGATATCGCCCTTTACGCCGCGCGCAAAGCGCAAAGCTTGCCGAAGGTGGCTGCCGAAGATGCAGGGATTGCGACACGTCTTCAAGCCTTGGGTTACGCACTTGTGCCAGAGAATCAGGCCGAGGTCGTGCTGACACACGCCCTAGATCAGGGCGACATCCGGCGCATTCAAGCGGGGGGCCGCTGTGTGGTTTTGGCCGATGGAACAGTGAAAACCCAAGCAAATCTGCGGGTTGAGGCAGCAGGGCGCGAGCAGCCTTTTATTCCCGTGGTCGATGAAACCCCCGGCATTCCTGTGGGGCCGATATTCCAGTTGCCCAACATCACCTTGACAGCGCGTCATGGCACGATGTGGCGCGGCGACTGGATCGCGGGCTTTAGCTGGATCCGCCGCGAGGGCGCCTTTGCCGACTTGCCCGGCGGGCCGATGATTGATCTGTCGTTCTCAGGCGTGGTTCCCCATCATGTAATGGGTGGATGGGCCGGATGGGAATTTTCCGGTGCAGTAACGGCTGGTTTGGTGGTGGGATGGGTTCACAAACCTGTCGCCTTGATCGGCGAGAAACGTCTGGGTCAGGGCGGGCTGATCGCCACAACCTTCCGGTTGATGGGGGCGGACGATCCTGTGGCCGATGCGCTGTTGGACGCGCTGATTGCCCAAGCAGCCGATATGGCGGTGGATGGGAGCAGCAAAGACATATCGAGATAGTCGATACATATCGCAGAATCTGTTGACAGCCATGGTCTCGGTTTCATAGGCTGTCATAAGAAGAAAAAGACGGGTCCAATCTGGACCACATCATGCCGGACGACCGGCCTGTCGTCTGCGTGCGCCCGCAGGGGAAAGAAGCCTGTTGGCGCAGACAAAAAACGTCAATCTAGGGAGGAAACTATGAAACTTTCAATCAAAGCGGCAGTTATGGCTGCTGTTATGTTCGGCACTGGCGCTCAAGCCATGGAAACCGTCGTTTGGTGGGATTTCTTGGGCGGCGGCGACGGCGTTCGGATGAAAAAGCTGATCGAAGACTTTAACGCCGAGCACAAGGATGGCATCGAAATCCAGGCCACCACGCTGGATTGGGGCGTTCCGTTCTATAGCAAGGTACAAACCTCGGCTGCTGTGGGCGAAGGCCCTGACATGATGACCTATCATGCCAGCCGTATCCCCTTGGCCGTCAGCGAAAGCACGCTGACTGAAATCACCCCCGAAGACATGGCCACCATGGGCCTGTCGGCAGACAGCTTCGCCCCCGCCACGTGGGATGCGGTGCAGGTCGACGGCAAGCAATATGCCGTGCCCTTCGACACCCACCCGATCGTTCTGTATTACAACAAGGACCTTCTGGACAAATCTGGCCTGATCGGTGCTGACGGCCTGCCCGCTGGTCTGACCGGGCTGGAGAATTTCAACGCCGCCTTGGCCAAACTGAAGGCCGACGGCAATGAATGGTCCATCGCGCAGGTGACGGCAGACGGCAACTTTGCCTTCCGCACCGTATATTCGCTGCTTTGCCAGCAAGACGGCCAAATCGGCAATGACGGTGATTGGTTCCCCGGCGACAGCGCCGACAAACTGGCAACGGCGATTAGCGTTATCGCTGATTGGGTGAAGGCAGGCTACAACCCGCCCAAGACTGACTATCCGTCGACGGTGGCACTCTTCACCTCGGGCAAGGTGCCGTTCATGATCAACGGCGTTTGGGAAGTTCCGACGATGGACGACCTAAACAAGCAAGGCAAACTGTTCAACTGGGGCGCTATCGAGATCCCCGCTTTGTTCAACCATACCTGCACCTATTCGGACAGCCACTCTTTCGCGATCCCGAACAATGTGGACAAGGCAGCAACGCCTGAGAAGCACGCTGCCGTTCTGGAAGTGATCAAGTGGATGGAAGCCCATTCGTTGTTCTGGGCAACCGCTGGCCACATTCCTGCGAACAAGGCCGTGACAGAATCCGCCGAATACAAAGCGATGCAGCCTCAGGCTACCTATGCCCCGCTGACCGCCAACGGCGTATTTGACCCCAAGTCGGTCTTGGCCGGTGTTGCTTCGCCGTTGTTCGATGCGGCGGGCAATGCGATCACCCCCGCAATGAACGGCGAACTTGATCCTGCAGACGCTGCCGCGCAAATGCGTGACGAACTGAACGGTATGTAACCGTCAAAATCTGATTGCCTGCCGGAGATAATCTCCGGCAGGCGCTTTATCTGACAGGACGCCATGCTCCGCAATCGACGAACAGAGATCACGACGGCCTTGATCCTAATCGCGCCATTTTTGGCCGTTTACCTTTGGCTGTTCATTTGGCCGACGATCCAGATGATCGAGATGACCTTTCAAAAGGCCCCGCTGATCGGTCAAGGCAAATGGATCAGCTTTGGTAATTACGTAAGAATGTTCAAGGACGCGACCTTTCTGATTGCTGTCAAGAATACCGCCTATTTCGTACTTCTCAGCGTGGTGCCCGGAACTGTTGTGGCATTGACGATCGCGATGATGGTCAGCCGTCTAAAAGGGCGCCTGCAAAGCTTGATCCTTGCCGCCTTCTTTTTGCCCTATGTTCTGCCGGTGACCGTGGTCTATGTGATCTGGGACTGGATGACGAATGTGCAGTTCGGCATGGCACAGGGCCTAATCACCTTGATTGCAGGCGAACCGGTGAATATCTGGCGCACTGTAGATTGGTTCATGCCCGCCGTTGCGGTTTTGACGATCTGGTGGACAAACGGCTTTTCAATCCTGCTGTTCCTTGCGGGTCTGCGCAATATTCCGACCGAACTTTACGAGGCGGCCCAGCTTGATGGCGCAACACGGCGTCAGATTTTCTTGCGCATCACCTTTCCGCTTTTGTGGCCTATCACCGTTCTATGCCTGACCATCCAGTTGATCTTGCAGTTGAAGATATTCGACCAAGTTTATCTTTTTGCCCAAGGCGGGCAAACGCGGGCGACCATGGTGCTGGTGCAGTATATCTTTGAACAAGCGTTCCAAAAGAACAACGGTGGCTATTCAGCGACGCTGGCGCTAGCGCTGTTTGTCATAGTGTTGGTCTTCTCGCTGTTCCAATTTCAAATTCTGCGAGTTCGGGGGCAAAGATGAGCGACAAGCACGTCACCCCTGCCCGTCGATTTGATCTGGGCGCGACCCTTCTAACGCTTTTGACCATCATCGCTGCGCTCATTTGGTTCTTTCCGGTCTACTGGGGCATTGTCACCAGCCTGCGCCACGATGACCAGACGGTGAAGGATTTCGCGCTGATCCCGATGGATCCAACGCTGAAAAACTACATCTTCGACATCGAGAATTCCAACTTGCCGATCTGGTATCTGAATTCCACAATCGTTTCGGTCGGGGTGACCTTTCTTGTGGTATTCATGGGGGCCTGCACCGGCTTTGCCATCAGCCAGTTGAATTTTCCCGGCCGCAAGGCGTTGTGGTGGATGATCCTTGCCAGTTTCATGGTGCCCGTATCGGCGCTGATCGTGAACCATTTCATCATTATCGCAGATATAAAGCTGCTGAACACCCATGTTGGCATCATCCTGCCGATGCTGATCGCGCCAGTCACAGTGATCGTTTACAAGCAGTTTTTTGACGGATTGCCCAAAGAGTTCCGCGAGGCGGCGGTGATGGACGGGGCGACCGAGTTTAACCTGTTCTTCCGCGTTTTCCTGCCGATGAACTGGGGGGTGACGACGGCTTTGGCCATCATCACCTTTATCGGTGCGTGGAATTCCTTTCTGTGGCCCTTCTTGGCGGCGCAGGACGAAATGATGATGACCGTCACCGTGGGCATCACCGCCGTGCAAGACACCTTTGGTGTGGCCTATGGCCGCGTTCTGGCCGGTGCTGTGCTGGCCGGATTGCCCGTGGCCACCGCCTATCTGCTTTTCCAACGCCGCGTTACGCAGGCCATCACATTGTCAGCCGGGATCAAGGGGTAAACTATGGCATCGGTCGAACTTACAGGGCTCGCCAAGCGCTTCGGCGCGGTCGAGGTGATCCGCGGCCTTGATCTGTCGGTGGCAGATGGCTCGTTCTGCGCGCTTTTGGGTCCATCGGGCTGCGGCAAATCCACCATGCTGCGGATGATCGCGGGGTTGGAAAGCGTCAGCGAAGGGCAAATCCGCATCGGCGACCGTGAAGTGACCCATGTCGAGCCTGCCAAGCGCGGCGTGGCCATGGTGTTTCAAAACTATGCGCTTTACCCCCATCTGACCGTCGCGCAGAATATCACGTTCTCGATGTCCTTGGCCGGTGACTCCAAGGCCAAACAGGCCGAGGCCGCAACCCGCGTGGCCAAGACCCTGCAGCTAGAGCCCCTTTTAAGCCGCCGCCCCGCCGAGCTTTCGGGCGGGCAGCGTCAGCGGGTGGCCATCGGCCGCGCCCTTGTGCGCGATCCGCAGGTCTTTTTGTTTGACGAGCCGCTTTCGAACCTTGATGCACTGTTGCGGGGCCAGATGCGGTTGGAACTGGCCCGTTTGCACGCCAATTTGGGCCGCACGATGGTCTATGTGACCCATGATCAAGTCGAGGCGATGACCTTGGCTGATAAGATCGTAGTACTGGACAAGGGCAAGATCAGCCAAGCCGGTGCGCCGCTGGATCTTTATAACGCGCCGGCCAACCGCTTTGTGGCCGGCTTTATCGGATCACCGGCCATGAACTTCCTGCCCGCTAGGGCAAGCAGCACTTCCAAGGGCCTGCAGGTCACACTTGGCGCCGCCACCATGACGCTACCGGCACGCGCCACATTTGCTGCGGAACGTCCGATCGAGCTGGGTGTTCGTCCGGAAGACGTTCGTCTGACCAACTCGGGTGATGGAACTCTACAGGGCCGCGTTGCCGTGGTCGAAGCCTTGGGCAACACAACCTTTGTTCACGTTGATACAGAATTCGGACAGGTAAATGTCGAATCCGATCCGGCCCTGAGGCTGGAAGCCGGTGTCAATGTTGCCTTGAGTTTTGAAAAGGACAAAGTCCACGTCTTTGACGCCGAAGGAGCAACACTTCCAAAGCTTTGAGTGAACAGCCCCTAGATTTGTAGGCGCCTTGCTTTATAACTTTGGAAGCAAGGAGGACGAGATGTCCGGAGCTAAATTCACAGACGAGTTCAAGCGCGATGCGGTCGCGCAAGTTGTTGATTGCGGTTACCTTCCCGCTGATCACCGGCTCGAAACTAGGCTCCGTGGCGAAAGTGCAGGTCACGGTGGGGCAACAGTGGCTGAACGACAACTTGTGCGTGATCTGTTGGAAGGGTTTCGTCAACGCCCTACAGCGCCGTTCCTGCATCCGAATTTGCCTGCCGGCTTCGATCCGGAAATCTACCTTCTGCGCAATCCGGATATCAGGGGGGCCGACGTCGATCCGGTGGTGCATTTCCTGAGCGTTGGCGCAAAAGAGAACCGCCCATGGCGTTTGCGCCGTGACCCCGTTTCCGCATGGCCGGTGTGGCAGTGACCCAGACGCTGAACGGGAACCACTGCAGGACGATCGAGGAATTGACTACCCGGACCGAAACATCGGCAGTGGCGCGGGCCACCCCTGTTCGCATAGGCGAAGGCTGGCTCGGATTACCTTTCGATGCTGACGGATACGACCCGCAGGGCATCGCTCTTTCAGGACAAGTGAGCTTGACCTATGACGAGGTGGACGCATCGTTGGATCAAATGCAGGGCATGCTCGCGCGACGCGGCATCCGGCCTGGCGATGTGGTAAGTCTGCAATTCCGCGACGAACTGCTGCATGCGCTGCACCTGATGGCGGTCGGCCGATCGGGTGCAACGGCCTTTGGCATTCCCAAGACGGCAACTAGCATGCAGCGAATCCGCATGATGCAAGAGGTTGGTTCCAGTCTTGTCCTTGGCGACAACCCTGACGAGGCCAGCGAGATCGGATATGTGTTTGTCACAATGCCACCCGACGGACCGGCCAATCCCTGCCCTGTGGTGGCGGAATGCGCGCCGCACGGTGCATGGCTGATCATCAACAGTTCTGGCTCTACCGGCAAGCCCAAGCTTATCCCGGTCGACCATCAGACATTGCGAAACCGCCTTCAGTTGTATATCGACGCTCTCGGCAAATCTCGGCAAGACCGGGTCGCATCTCTGTCTAGTCTGGACTTGCCATCAACCAAGAACCAGATGCTCAGCACGCTGTTTGCGGGCGGAGCATATATGTTCAAGACGTCAGAAAGCCAGGCTCTTGGCACGTTCCTGCGAGAAGAGCGCATCACGGTCCTTTACACGACACCGGTGCATCTGCATCAACTTCTAATGGTTTCGCCTAAGGATATGAAAACTTTGCGCGCCGTTGTGGCCGCCGGTGCGCCCATCGGAGCGGGCCTTCGCCACAAGTTTCGCGAGGCGTTTGGGGACATCTTGTTCGTGCGCTACGGCACATCAGAATCCGGCCCTATTTCAGATGCCGCCCCCGCAGACGCAGTCAGGATCGACGGAACCGTGGGCAAAGCGATCAATGGCGTACAGATCGATATCCTGTCGGCGGACGGGACGCCAATGCCTCCGAACGCGCCCGGGCGCATTTGCGTCAGAAGTCCCGGCCTTTTCGGCGGTTACGTTGGGCAGGCACCAGCCATCACTAAAGAAGATGGCTTCATCACGGGTGATAGAGGCTTTCTAACGGTGGATGGCCATCTCGTCCATCAAGGCCGCGAAGACGACATGATGATCATGAACGGCGTGAACATCTATCCGGCCGAACTGGAACAGACGCTCTCAGAGCATCCGGCCATCGCGGCGGTAATCGTGCGCCCGATGCGACACGACATTCTCGACGCGGTGCCGGTGGCCTTTGTACAACTCATGCCCGGAAGCCAAATCTCTGAGCGCGAGGTCTTGCACTTCTGCCAAGTACGACTTGGCGCGCGCGCGGCACGCCATGTGATTATACTTGACCGAATTCCGCGGAACGAAAGTGGCAAACCGGATCGTGCGGTGCTGGACTCCCTGCTAGCAGGGGTTGGGCGATAATGTCGGCACTGAACTTCGACCCCGTTGCCCCGCATCACGACCAGATGCAGCGCCTGATCGCGCTTGAAAACACCTGCACCCCGACAGAGTTTCTGGAAGTGGCATCTCAGCCTTTGCCCGCAGTCATAGCCCCGATGGTGGCCGTTACGGCAGCGTGCATCGTGTCACTGCACGCCAGACCCAAGCATTTCCAGAAGATTGACCTGTCCCCGGATGTGACTTTGCTGAAGCCTGTGACCGCAGCAGCGAGACGACTCGTGGTCTGTTTTTGTGGCGTTGCGCATCGGTTGATGCTCCCCCTGCCGATGTTCCTACAGATCGTGCCCGAAGACCAATTTGATCTTCTGATCCTGAGGGATCGCAGCCGCAGGCTTTATCTGGGTGGGGCCACCAATCTTGGCACTACTTTCGCTGAAACCCTCTCCATGCTGTCCGATTTCATAGCGAACAGAGGCTATGACGAAACGCGGTGTTACGGCACAAGTTCTGGCGGTGCACCTGCGCTTTATGCAGCCTCCGCGCTGAGGGCGCGCATCGGGCTTTCGATCAATGGAAAACACCCGACTACCCTGGTGGACGACATCCAGTTTCCGGACGGGTTTGATGGGATGGAATTGGACAAGGCGCTGTCCCAGGCTGCAACTGCACATCCGTCTGTCGATCTAAAGGCCGTCTTTGGCGCTGGCTGCCCACGCGACCGCGAAGGGGCAGAAGTGATGGCCCGCCTGCTTCCTGGGCTGGGCAGCTTTGCCATGGAAGGCTGCGCAGAACACAACCTCAACGCGTGGCTGCTCGAAAAGGCAGCCTTGTTGGCCTTCCATGAGCGGTTTTTATTCCAGAAGGTGATTTCATGAACCCTGCTCGTCACATTGCATTGAACGCGCTGCGGTCAAATACGCTCGCAAGTGTTGACAGGCAAACCTTTGCTTCCCTTGCCGATGAAAACGTCGATGTACCGATGCAGGCTTTCGGCTTGGACTCTCTGGGCAGGTTAGAGCTGTGCATCTTCCTGAGCCAGGCCCTGAACCGCGAGGTGACCGAGGCCGAGATTGCTGAACTTTCAACCTTTGCCTCGCTGGTTGCCTTGATTTCGCGCGATCTTTCCACCCCCCCACTGGGCCGATCCGAACGTCTCCCGGGGCAATCATGAGCTGGTGTTTATCAAGACCAAGCGACCGGGTGGCGCAACGGCAGTGGCCGAAACCCTGCCTGAACTGCAAACTGCCTCCTGCCTTCGGAGAAACGGTACTGAATAACCAGACATGGAAGTAATCCCGCTGCTTGTGCCGCAGCGCGATTATGCTGTGACATTGAGCGCGGCTGATCTGAACGCACTTTCTCCCGGCGAGGTGGGGCTGGTCTCGCTGTCAGAGGCGGAACTTTACATCGAAGTTTCCGACCAGCTTGAAGTTTTCGAGGTCGAATCCCCAAGGAAATCTGGGCCTTCCGCGACATCGTACGTCACTTTTCATTTCGTGCATCAAAATAGGAAAGCCGGCGTGCAAGCAAATGTGCAGAACTATTCCATTTCGATATCGCCAGCCCATCTTGCGTTGCTGATCGACCTTTGGATAAGTGCAAACTTCCTTTTCCCCCATGGGATCACGGATCCTTCCATCATACGTCTAGCCCTCGACCATCTGATTTCGCGCGGTAAACTCGGGATTTTGCGCGAATTCTTGGCCCGAAGTGGTCTGATCCAGAGAGACGAGACCTGTAATGCGCTTTCCTGCGTTTCTTCATAGTCTGATCTCCTCACTCTTGGAGACCACCAAAGCTCAGATCATAGGGACGGCGGTTTGGCGCCCTCATTTCAACTTGGTCGATTTTGTTGACCTATTGTTGACCTGGATTGCGGCAATGCAGAAAGCCGCCCCGAGGGCGGCCTGTAACATCTTGATGTGTATAGGAATTTTTGTTGCGGGGGCGCACAGCCTTCAATGTCGCAAGACTGTTTTCTTGGCTGGTCGCAAGTGCAAGAAGCTAGGAATTGGTGTGATTTCTGAAGCGCGACATTCAGTTGCCTAAGTTTCAATACCACTTCAAAGATGTGACGCCGGAAGTCTTCTCTAGGCCAGCTATTCCACTGCCCAGCCATCTTCGCGTCCTTCAAAACGTGGGATGATGCTATCCAAGTTGGTGGGCCAATTCTTGGGGGCACTCCAAGTAGGACGACAGCCAACCATATCGCATTTGTGCGCCAAGTATCAGCAATGGCTATTGTTCTGGGTCCCGTCTGGCATAACTGTCTTGCAAAAGATCGCTCCTTCAAGTTGTGCGTCCGTCATATCCGCGCCGGACAGATCAGCCGCCAGAAGCGAAGCCCAACGCAGATCCGCTCCGTTGAGATTGGCGCCGACCAATTTTGCGCTTTCAAGGTTTGCACCAAATAGATTGGCACCGCGCAAATCCGCTTTGCTCAGATCGGCGCCAACCAGGTTCGGCGCGCCGGCAAGTTCGGCTTCATACACATTGGCCCAGCGCAGGTCGCTGCCGCCAAGAGCGCAGGCGACGCAGATCCCAGTTGCCTTGAGCGCCTTCATTTCGTCCGAGTCTACCGCACCAGCAGCCAGCGGGGTCAAGATGACAAGGCCAGCGATCAAAACATAGTTCATGTCTGCGTTTCCTGTCAGTGGGCTTTGCCGCGAATGGTTAAGTCGTGAAAATCGTGGCATTCTCAGTGTAGATGTCGCCCGATGTATCGGCCCACTCAAAGGTAACCTCTGTCGGTTCCTCGATTTTCAGAAAAAAACCGAGATAGGGGTTTGCGGCAATCGCCGGTTCCATTTTGACCGAAAAGGCAAGATTGCCATTGGCGTAGCATCGAAACCATTCGGTGATGCGAACCGGCACAAGCAGGCCCGTCGCATTGTGTCGCAAACCGGTTTCCATCGGATGGCCAATGATAGCCCGGATTTCTGCCGTTCCCCCCACCACAACACTTTGAGGAACTGCCACCCGAATGCGGGGTGCCCATCCCGGCGGGAACTGGTCATTTGCAACGGCCTCTTCACAAGCCCCATAGGTGACGTCAACCTTGCGAACAGCCTTGAAGACCGCACCTGTTGCCATTTTCACAACGACGGTGACATCCTGATAGGAATTTATCCGCACCCGCGTGGAAAACGTTGGTCTGGCAGAAATCGGGGTAAACTCTGCTCGCAGGATGCGTGGTCGGGGATTGTGCTCTGCATAGACTGCAATCGTTGCCGGGTAGTCTAGGCCCAGCATCGTACAAGGGACAGTCACTGAGATTGGCACCGATTTTCCGGAATCCGAATACTCTGGCATATCGATTTCAATATTGCCAAGTGGGGCGTCAGTTTGGCCAAAATCTTGCAGAATTGCCAAAAAAACTTCAATTTCCGTCGCAAAGGCGGCTCGCGGCAACTCTGCCAAAAGGCTGGCCCCGGCCCCCAACAGAACACTGCGCCGCGACATCCGGCGCGTCACGGGTTCCTTGTTTTGGTTCCTGAGCGTCGTCAGACCCTGCCTCATTCAATGCAGCAAACGGCTTATTCCGTTAAAGGCTATTTGGAATTCTACCCTAAAGCAGGATCTCATTGGAATCCGTGATAAACAAAATCAAATTTACCGATGGGTTTGTGTGCCAGTTTGAATGTATGAAAACCCAATCCGGTGAGACGAGACATGCGTAAGGCACTTGCAACGGCCTTTCTTGTCGTGGGCCTCGGACCAGGTGGTGCTTGGGCAGAGGGTGAACGAATAACGTTTGAATCCTGCGGGGTCTGTCACGGCCCCGCAAGTCGGGAAAGTTCGATCCCGCACATCCAGGGCCTGCCATTCTTGGACCTGCTTGGCCTGTTGGGCGCCTTTTCCACAGACACGACCAAATCGACAATCATGCATCGGCTTCTGGTCGGCATGCCGGAGGCAGACCTGGAAGGCCTTGCGCGCTTTATTTCGCAGATCAAGGAACCCTCACAATGAAGCGGCTCAACCGACGTGAAACCCTTGCTTTGTCTACAGCGGCAGTCTCAGGAGTTTTCCTCGCGGCGCCTGCACTGGCGGTAGGACGGGCCAAGGTGGTGATTGTGGGAGGCGGCTTTGGGGGGGCGTCGGCGGCGCGGACCCTGCGGCAGGTGGATCCAGATATTGACGTGACATTGATCACCGAAGCGGCCAAATTCACCACGTGCCCGTTTTCTAACTTGGTAATTGCAGGCGAACGGCCGTTGGAAACCATCACCTTCGGATATTCTGCGTTGGCTGCGCAGGGTATTGAAGTCATTATTGGCCTGGCATCCGGCATCGAGCCTGCTGCGCGGCTTGTGCGCATGCACGATGGCAGCACTGTCGCCTATGATCGGCTTGTGGTTTCGCCCGGGATTGACCTGAAATATGATGCGGTGCCGGGCTATTCCAAGGATTTGGAGGCGGTGATGCCCCATGCTTGGAAGGCGGGGGCGCAAACGGTCCTTTTGCGCGATCAATTGGCTGGGATGCCACAGGGTGGAACGGTTCTTATCTCGGTGCCCGAGAACCCCTATCGTTGCCCGCCCGGACCTTATGAACGGGCCAGCCTGATGGCCTATTACCTGTCGCGGAATAACCCGACCGCCAAGATCATCATCATCGATGGTAAGGATACATTTTCAAAACAGTCCTTGTTCACAAAGGCTTGGGACGCGCTTTATCCCGGCATGATAAGTTTCGTGCCCTTTGCCAGCAACGGCGGCATTCTGAATGTGGATGGCGCGCAGATGACCATCGTTACTGCTTTTGAATCCTTTCGTGGCGAC
>CANIKY010000056.1 GCA_947468085.1 Paracoccaceae bacterium
AGCGCCGCTTGCACCTGACCGACAAAGGGGCCGCCCTTGAACGCGCCCTGTCAGATGCCCAACGCGCCCGCATGCGCGCCGCCTACCGCGCCGCAGGGCCCCAAGCCGTGCAAGGCTTTCGCTCCGTGCTGGAAGCGATGATGGATCCCGAAATGCGCCGCCAGTACCAAGGCCTGCGCGAGGATACGCCATGAGCGCGCCGCAAACCCATCTGCTGGTCGTGGACGATGACGAACGCATCCGCGGCCTGTTGCAAAAATTCCTGATCCGCAGCGGCTTTCTGGTCACCACCGCCCGCAACGCGGCCCAAGCGCGCCGCTTGATGGCGGGGTTGGAATTTGACCTGTTGGTGCTGGATGTGATGATGCCCGGCGAGGATGGCATCGCCTTCACCCAAGACCTGCGCAAAACCAACGCCCTGCCCATCTTGCTGCTGACGGCAAGAGGAGAGGCGTCAAACCGAATCGAAGGGCTAGAGGCCGGGGCCGATGACTACCTAGTCAAACCCTTTGAGCCCAAAGAACTGCTGCTGCGCATCAACGCCATTTTGCGCCGCGTGCCGCAGGCCTCCGCGCCAATAGACCCGGCCCCCAAGACCCTGCATATGGGTTCCGTGCGCTATGATCTGGACAGGGCAGAGCTGTGGCGTGGCGACAGCCTGATCCGCCTGACCGCGACCGAAGCCCAACTGATGCGCCTGTTCGCAGCGGCAGCAGGCACCCCCGTGCCGCGTGAAAAACTGGCGGGCGATTTGCCCAAAGAAGCGGGCGGCGGGCAAGAACGCGCGGTGGACGTGCAAATCACCCGCCTGCGCCGCAAGATCGAAGACGATCCGCGCCAACCGCGCTATCTGCAAACCGTGCGCGGCGAAGGCTATATGCTGCAGCCAGACTAGGGCGGGCTTTGGGTCGGGGATAGCGTTCCAGCCCCTCGCCCCCTCAATCAAAAACTTCTCACTGGCGTGAAACAAAGCCCCCCACAACGCTGGACTTGGGGCAAGCCTCACCGCATTGTCACAGCGCACCAAAGGCCCGAGGATTCCATGCCCAGCTATCTCAACCTAGAAATGCGCCTGCGCCGTATGACCAAACGGCTGGACGAATTGCAGCAATGGACTGCCCGCGAGGTGGTGGTCTTGAACCGCTGGACCTTGCAAGGCCAACCCATCGCCGCAGGCCATCGCTGGCAAGACAGCGGCGACCCTTTGCCATTTGCGCATCCCTTGGTAACTGTGCCCGTCCACTGGCCGCTGCAAGACGCGCGTCTGCACCTTTGGCTGGGCGGCGAAGGCTTGGTGCGGCTGGTAGGTTCCACCACCACAACTCTCGGCCTTAACCCGCCCCATATGGATTTTCGCCCAACCGAGCGTAGCTTTGCAATCGAAGCGGATTGCGTAGCGCGCCTTGAACAAGGCGTGCCCAACCGCGACGCCGCCTTGGGCCACACCGAACTGGTCTGGCTGGAAGCCGATCTGGACGATTTCATCCGCATGCAACGCCAAGTGGTCGAACTGGTCCGCACCCTTGGCGGCCACGAGGTCGAGGGCTGGCCCGTCCCCGAATGGTTCCCCCGCCGCCCGCATCCCGAACATAACGACCCCCACGCACTTTGTGCCCCTGTGATGGACTTGGCCGAGGCGGCGTTTCATATGCTCGACTGGCCCACCGAAACCCAAAGTTATCTGGCGCGCATGACGGCCACGGCTGAAAGCCAATCGGTCTGGAAACTGCCCCCGTCCTTAACCGCCCCACAACCCCTGCCAGATACATCGCGCGCCTCTGTCATCGCCGCGCGCGATCACCTGCGCGGGGGCCTGCGCGCCTTGCAAACGCGCTTCCCGCAAGAAGGTTCTATCGCGCTGACAGGGCATGCCCATATCGACTTGGCATGGCTTTGGCCGATGGTGGAAACCCGCCGCAAAGGCGTGCGCACCTTTCACACAGTCGCCCAACTGGCGGATACTTTCCCCGAGTTCCGCTTTAACCACTCCACCCCGCAGCTTTACGACTTTGTCGGCCAAGATGATCCAGCCTTGCTTGCCACGATCAAAGCCAAAGTGGCGGCGGGTGTGTGGGAGCCTTTGGGCGGCATGTGGGTCGAACCTGACACCAACATGCCCTGCGGCGAATCGCTGATCCGGCAACTGGTTTACGGCATCGGCTTCTTTGACCGCCAGTTTGGCACAGAAAAACGCTCCACCGTGTGCTGGCTGCCTGATACGTTTGGCTTTTCACCCGTCATCCCGCAACTGCTGCGCGGCGCGGGGATGAGTGCGGTGTTCACCATCAAATCCAACTGGTCCGAAAAGAACCGCCTGCCCCATGATCTGTTCACATGGCGCGGTTTGGATGGGTCAGAGGTGACGATGCACACCTTTGAAAATCCCGCAGGCGGCTACAATGCCGAACTAGGGCCACGCGCCACCTTGGGCACTTGGGCCAATTACCAAGACCGCGCGATCATCGGCGAATCGCTTTTGTGCTACGGGCGCGGCGATGGCGGCGGTGGCCCGACCGAAGAAGACATCCTGCGAACCCGCCAACTGGCCGATTTCCCGCTGGTGCCCAAGATGCGCCATGTCAATGTGACCGAATGGTTCCAAAGCATCGCCGCACGGGCCAGCGCCCCCTTGCCCAAATGGGTGGGCGAGATTTATCTGGAATACCATCGTGGCACGCTGACAACCCAAGGCCGCACGAAATACCTGCACCGCCGCGCCGAACGCGCCCTGATCGGGGCCGAGGTTTTGGGCGCTATGATAGCCCTGCGCGGTGGGGCCCTTCCCGCCCCCGTGACAGAGGCGTGGCAGGTGCTGCTGCGCAACGAATTCCACGACATTCTGCCGGGGTCGTCGATTGGCGAGGTTTATGCAGTGGCCGAGGCCGAATTGGCTGGCGTCATCGCCCAAGGCAAGGCCCATCAAGCCGCAGCCCTTGGTGCTTTGGCGGCGGGCATGGCGGGAGCGAAAGAAGGGATTGTCATCGTCAACCCCGACCTGCAAACACGCCCCGTCCGCCTGACGTCAGCGCAACCTATGCCCGGCGGGCAAGCGGTGGCAGGGGGCTTTGTGCTTTCGGCCCCCGAAACGGTGACGGGCCTGTCGGTAACGGCGCGCGCAGCATTGGCCGAAGCGGGGCCACTGTCGGTTTCCCAAACGGCGCTGGAAAACGCCTTTGTCAAAGTCTCGGTTCTGGCCGATGGCACCTTGTCCAGCGTGATCGACAAACGCACGGGGCGGGAATGTCTCGCAGGGCGGGGCAATCAAATCTGGGCCTATGTCGACAAGCCGCGCTTCTTTGACGCGTGGGATATCGAAGAAGATTACACCGCCTCTGGCCGCGAAATCGTGGCAGACCGCATCGAGGTTACCGAAACCGGCCCCCACCGCGCCGCCTTACGCATCACGCGGAAGTTTGGGGCCAGCACCATCGTGCAGCACCTGCAGCTTTGGGCGAACTCGCCCCGGGTGGAGTTTCAGACCGACCTTGATTGGCACGACCGGCGTGTGCTTCTCAAAACCCGCTTTCCCTTGGCCGTGCAGGCCGACCACGCCCTGTTTGAATGCGCCTGCGGGGTGATCGCGCGGCCCAACCATCGCAACACGCCGTGGGATGAAACCAAATACGAAGTCGCAGCCCACCGCTTTGCTTTGATGGCAGAGCGCGGCTTTGGTGTGGCGCTTTTGAATGATGGCAAATACGGCCACCACGCTTTGGGCAACGAATTGGGGATCAGCCTACTGCGCTCGCCGATCTTCCCCGACTTCTTGGCGGATGAAGGCGAACAATCGTTCACTTATGCGCTTTTGCCCTTTGCGGGCGACTGGCTGGAAGGAGGCGTTCTGGCCGAGGCGCAGGATTTGAACCAACCTTTGTTGGTGCAAACCGCGAAGGTGACAGAGGGCACATGGCAAGCGATCGCCACCGATCCCGCGCTGGCCCTTTGCGCACTGAAACCGGCCGAAGATGGCCAAGGCTTGGTCTTGCGGCTGTACGAACCCGCAGGCGGCACCGCCACCCCGAACCTGCGCCTGCCCGCCGGATGGTATCAGGGCGGTGCGGTGAACCTGTTGGAAGAGCCCAGCGCCGAGGCGGGGGCCATGGGGCCTTTTGCCATCCGCTCGGTCAAACTGCTGCGCGACTGAACGCCGTAAAGGAAAAACCATGCGGATCGAAGATCTTGAAACCCCCGCCGTTTTGATCGACCTTGATCTGGTCGAGGCGAATATCACCCGCGCACAGGCTCAGTTCGACCAACTTGGCAAAGGCTTTCGCCCGCATATCAAAACCCACAAGATCCCTTACCTTGCCCGTTTGCAGATGAAGGCGGGGGCCATCGGCATTGCGTGCCAGAAAATCTCGGAAGCCGAGGTGTTCGCCGCCGAAGGATTTGACGACATCTTGCTGTGTTTCAACCTGCTTTCCCCCGCCAAAATCGCCCGCGCCCGCGTGCTGGCAGAGGCGGGGCAATTATCGACGGTGGCCGATAATGCTGAAACGATTGCCGCCTTGGCGCAGGGTATGGCGGGCACGGCCACACCGCTGCGGGTCTTGATAGAATGTGACACGGGCATGGGCCGCTGCGGCGTGCAAAGCCCAAGCGAGGCGCTGGAATTGGCGCGGCTGGTCGCAGGGTCGCAGGGGTTGGTGTTTGGCGGGCTGATGACCTATCCCAAACCCGATGCCGAAGCACAGGTGGAAGCGTTTCTGTCATCTGCCTGCGATCTGATTTTGGCCGAACTTGGCACCTGCCCCATCATCTCTAGCGGTGGCACGCCGTCTATGGCGCAGGCGGCCCTTGCGCCGTCGATCACCGAATACCGCGCGGGTACTTATATCTACAACGACCGCTCGCTGGTGGAACGCGGGTCTTGCCAGATCAGCGATTGCGCTTTGACCGTGCTGGCCACCGTGGTTAGCCGCCCCACCGCTGAGCGCGCCGTGCTGGATGCGGGGTCAAAAACCCTCAGCTCGGATCTGTTCGGCCTGCAAGGCTATGGGATGATCTTGGAACATCCCCAAGCCACAATCACCGGCCTTAGCGAAGAGCACGGCAACGTCACCCTGCACGGCACCGCCCCGCGCCCAAAGGTGGGCGATAAGGTGCGCGTGGTGCCCAACCATTCCTGTGTCGTCAGCAACCTCACCGACCGCGTGGTGTTTCACCGTGGCGGAGAGGTGCTGCGCCTTGAAGATGTCGCCGCAAGGGGCTGCGTTGTTTAAATCTCGCCCAGTCGGCGCAAAGGAATCCCTGTCATGACGCTGCTCTACGCCCACGACACAGCCACCCGCCACGCCCCGCCAGAGGGGCATCCCGAACGGGTAGAACGGCTGGCCGCAGTTGAGCGCGGCTTGGCGGGCCTTGCCCTGACCCGCCGTGAAGCGCCCATTGGCACCGAGGCTGATCTGCTGCGCTGCCACCCGCAATCGCATATCGACCGCATCCGCTTGGCCGAACCTGCCAGCGGAACTGTTCAGCTAGACCCTGACACATGGATGTCACCCGGTTCTTACGAAGCTGCCCTGCGTGCCGTGGGCGGGGCCTGCGCGGCTGTTGATGCAGTGCTAGAGGCTCAGGATAAAACTGCCTTCGTGATCGCCCGCCCACCCGGCCACCATGCCGAAAGCGCCACGCCGATGGGCTTTTGCCTGTTCGGCACCGTGGCGATTGCGGCAAAACACGCGCTGGATCATCACGGGCTGGCACGGGTGGCGGTGGTGGATTTTGATGTGCACCACGCCAACGGCACGCAAGACCTGCTTTGGAACGAACCCCGCGCCTTTTTGGCCACCAGCCAGCAAATGCCGCTTTGGCCGGGCACGGGCGATGCGTCAGAAACCGGCGCGCATGGCCAGATCTTGAACCTGCCCCTTCCCCCCGAAAGTGACGGCGCAACGATGCGCAAAGCCTACGAAGCGCAGGTTTTCCCCGCGCTTGCGGCCTGGAAGCCGGAATTGATCCTGATCAGCGCAGGGTTTGATGCCCATGCCGATGACCCCTTGGCCAATCTGAACTGGCAGACGGAAGACTACGCTTGGCTCACCCACCGCATTTGCGATCTTGCCGCCACCCATGCCCAAGGGCGGGTGGTATCCTGTCTGGAAGGCGGCTATGATCTGAGGGCGCTGCAGGCCTCGGTCGCAGCGCATGTGTCTGTCTTGATGGAGCGCAGCCTTTGACCGATAAACCCGTCACCGACCTGTCCTTTGAAGAGGCCATGGCCGAGCTTGAAAAAGTCGTCACCCAGTTAGAGCGGGGCGATGTGGCCTTGGAACAATCTATCAGCCTGTACGAACGCGGTGCTGCCCTTAAGGCCTTGTGCGCGGGCAAGTTGAAAGAGGCTGAGGAAAAGGTAGACCTGATCCGCGTCAGCGAAGGCAAGGCCGTGGGCGTCACCCCGGTGGAGGGGATGTGACCTTTCCCGCCCGCCTTTTGGCTGACGCCACAGCGATTAACGCGCATCTGACAGATGTTCTTTCCACCAAAGGCACGCAACCCGTGCATGACGCCATGCGCTATGCCCTAACAGGCGGCAAAGGCCTGCGCGGCTTTTTGGTGCTGGAAAGCGCGCGCCTGCACGACATTCCGGCGAAAAACGCCCTAAGTGCCGCCGCCGCCATCGAAGCCTTGCACGCCTATTCCCTGATCCACGACGACTTGCCTTGCATGGACGACGACGATCTGCGCCGTGGGCAACCCACCGTGCACCGCAAATGGGACGAGGCGGTGGCGGTTCTGGCCGGCGATGCGCTGCAAACATTGGCCTTTGAACTGCTGTGCGATCCGGCCCTTGGGTCAGAAAAGGTGCGCTTGGGTTTGGTGCTGGGCTTGGCCAAAGCCTCGGGCGCCGAAGGGATGGTGCTGGGTCAGGCGCTGGATATGGCGGCGGAAACGGCGACTGTGCCTTTGACGCTTGAACAAATCATTGCCCTGCAAGCGGGCAAAACCGGCGCGCTGATCCGCTTTGCCGCCCAAGCGGGCGCTGTGATGGCGCAGGCCGATACAGCAGCCCTTGACGGCTATGCGCAAGCCTTGGGTTTAGCCTTTCAGATTGCCGACGATATTTTGGATGTGCAGGGCGATCCGGCCAAGGCGGGCAAGCGGCTGGGCAAAGACCAAGCGGCCGGCAAGGCCACATTCGTGTCTTTGCTGGGGCTTGACGGGGCCAAGGCCCGCGCCGCCGACCTGATTGCACAGGCCGAGACCTGCCTTGCCCCCTATGGGGCCAAAGCCGCGACCCTGATCGACGCGGCGCGTTTTGTGATTGCCCGGGAAAATTAACCAGCTATGACCAACCGCCCTGTCACCCCCACCCTTGACCGGGTGCATCTGCCCGCTGACATGAAAGCCCTGTCTGACCGCGAGCTTAAGCTTTTGGCTGACGAGTTGCGGGCCGAGACGATCTCGGCCGTGTCCGTCACCGGCGGGCACTTGGGCGCGGGGTTGGGCGTGGTGGAACTGACCGTGGCGCTGCACGCCGTCTTTGATGCGCCGCGTGACAAGCTGATCTGGGATGTGGGCCACCAGTGCTATCCGCACAAAATCTTGACCGGTCGGCGCGACCGCATCCGCACGCTGCGCAGCGAAGGCGGCCTGTCTGGCTTCACCAAGCGCAGCGAATCGCCTTTTGATCCGTTCGGGGCGGCGCATTCGTCAACCTCGATCTCGGCGGCTTTGGGGTTTGCCATGGCGGCCGAACTGGGCGGCGATCCGGGCGATGCGATTGCAGTGATCGGCGACGGGTCCATGTCTGCCGGCATGGCGTTTGAGGCGATGAACAACGCAGGCCACTTAAAAAAGCGGCTGTTCGTGATTTTGAACGACAACGACATGTCGATCGCGCCGCCTGTGGGGGCGCTATCAACCTATCTGTCGCGGCTTTATGCCGGCGCGCCTTTCCAAGAAATCAAACAGGCCGCCAAAGGCATGGTCAGCCTGCTGCCCGAACCTTTCCAAGAAGGCGCACGCCGCGCCAAAGAGCTGCTTAAGGGCATCACCGTTGGTGGTACCCTGTTTGAAGAACTGGGCTTTTCTTATATCGGCCCGATTGATGGCCACGACCTAGACCAGCTTTTGCCCGTCCTGCGCACTGTCAAAGCCCGCGCCACGGGGCCAACGCTGATCCATGTCATCACCAAAAAGGGCAAAGGCTATGCCCCCGCCGAACAGGCCGCCGACAAGGGCCACGCCCGCGCCAAGTTTGATGTGCTGACGGGCGAGCAGAAAAAGGCCGCCTCTAACGCGCCGTCTTACACCAAAGTCTTCGCCCAAGCCCTGCTGCGCGCCGCCGAGGACGACAGCAAAATCGTCGCCGTCACCGCCGCCATGCCCGATGGCACAGGGCTTGATCTGATGGCAGGGCGCTTTCCCAAGCGCGTGTTTGACGTGGGCATTGCCGAACAACACGCCGTCACCTTTGCCGCAGGCCTTGCGGCGGGGGGGATGAAACCGTTCTGTGCGATCTATTCCACCTTCTTGCAGCGCGGCTATGATCAAGTGGTGCACGATGTGGCGATCCAACGCCTGCCCGTGCGCTTTGCGATTGACCGCGCGGGGTTGGTGGGGGCCGATGGCGCAACCCACGCGGGTGCGTTTGACGTGGCGTTTATGGCCAACCTGCCCGGCATGGTGGTGATGGCCGCCGCAGATGAGGCCGAACTTGTCCACATGGTCGCCACCGCCGCCGCCCATAACGACGGCCCCATCGCCTTTCGTTATCCGCGCGGGGACGGTGTGGGGGTGGAAATGCCCGCCAAGGGCGTACCGCTAGAAATCGGCAAAGGCCGCGTGATCCGGCAGGGCGCGCGGGTGGCGATCTTGTCTTTTGGCACCCACCTGGCCGAGGTGCTGCAAGCCGCCGAACTGCTGGCACTGCGCGGCCTGCCCCCGACAGTCGCCGACGCCCGTTTTGCCAAACCCTTAGACCGCGACCTGATCTTAGACCTAGCCCACACCCACGAAGCCCTGATCACGATTGAAGAGGGGGCCATCGGCGGCTTCGCCTCGCACGTCGCGCATCTGCTGGCCGAAGAGGGCGTCTTTGACACAGGCCTGAAATTCCGCAGCATGGTCTTGCCCGACACGTTCATCGACCACGCCTCGCCCGAAGCCATGTACCGCACCGCCGGCATGGACGCCGCGCAGATCGAGGCCAAGGTGTTAGAAACGCTGGGCGTGGCGGTTGTGGGGAGACGCGCTTAAAAAGCGAAACCCCGCGAGGACCTTGCGGCTGTCGCGGGGATCTGTCTGATTTGAGGGCTTGACGTTACCCTCGACACGAATTTCGCTACACGAAAACTCAAAAGTTGTCAATTCAATTCATTTGTGGTTGGCTCACCCAAGTTTACCAGCTGCGTCGCGTTTGTTCAAAAAATATCATTTGCCTTAGAAGAAATCATTTCTGCGCAGAGACTTGGCCCCTATAGGAAGGCGGCGGGCCAAAACTTGGACCGCGCGTTGAAGCTTTATGCTTGGAACTTGAACATAGGCGCAGGGTTCCTGCCGCTGTTTTGTGCGGTGGAAGTCAGCCTGCGAAACTTAACCGTCAAGCGCCTGACCGAAGTATATGCCGAAACGTGGTGGAAAGACGTTGCTTTGCTTGGCCTCTTGGAAAAAGAGGGCAAGTCGATCGTTAGAAAGGCCGAGAAAACGATCAGGCAAAAGAACCAAGACCCCGACAGTGGGCGCATGACAGCAGAACTTGGCTTTGGATTTTGGGAAAACATGCTCTTGGAAAAATACACGCCAGACCTCTGGGCCAACCTCCACATCAGCTTTCCATACTTGCCACCCGGTGTTGACCAAACCGCTCTGAAAACAAAATGTCGAAAAGTCAGAGAGTTGCGCAACAGGATCGCGCATCACGAGCCGATCTTTCATCGCAACCTTTCGCAAGACTACGCAAACTGTCTGGAATTGATACGGTGGCTTAGCCCTGCCAAGGCCGAATGGGTCAGACCGCATTGTGCGGTGGCAAGCTTGCTGCGTGCAAAGCCCTAAGCCCTTCCCCCTTCCCCTCTTTCAGCGCATGTTACCCCAAACTTGGGGGGCGCTTTGAACATTCGGTATGTCAGTTTGGCGGGGCGGGGGCAGACGGATGCTTGCATCACCGCTGCCGTGCGCCAGTTGCAGGCGGCGGGGGTGCGGTTGTGGGGGACCTTTGCTTTGGAAACCGATGATCCGTCTTGCGACATGCTGTTGCAAGTTTTGCCCGACGGGCCGGTGATCCGCATCAACCAAAACCTTGGCCAGCAGGCCAAAGGGTGCCGCTTGGACGGTGATGCGTTGGAAAACGCCGTGATGCAGGTGGCGGCGCGGGGCGCGGGCGCTCAGGTGCTGGTGGTGAACAAGTTTGGCAAGCTTGAAGCCGCTGGTCGCGGCTATGTGCCCTTGATCGTGCAAGCGTTGGACCTTGGTCTGCCGGTCTTGGTGGGCGTCAGCGCCTTGAACCTGCCTGACCTTTTGGCCTTTACCAGCAACATGGCCTCTCGGCTTTCCGAAGATCCTGCCGCGATTGCCCGTTGGGCCTTAGCGCACGCCTAATCGCACCTGCGTGTTTTTCTGCTTGGCATTAACCAAGGCCAAGGTAAGAGTGCGGCGTTCTAGATCAGCGAAGGGACAGACATGGCACAGATCACCCCAGCACCAACAGTGGAAAAGGTTGAAGCCTTGGTGGTCGGCGGTGGTCAGGCCGGTGTCGCGATGAGCGAGCACCTTACCCGCTGCGGTATTTCCCATCTGGTACTGGAACGCGGACGAATCGCCGAACGCTGGCGGTCGGAACGCTGGGATTCGCTGGTGGCCAATGGCCCCGCCTGGCACGACCGTTTTCCGGGGATGGAGTTTGCGGGGGCCCATCCCGATGCCTTTGTGGGCAAGGACGCTGTGGCCGATTACTTTGCGACCTATGCGCAAAAGATAGCAGCCCCCATTCGTTGCGGCATAAGTGTGACCAAAGCCGCCCGCCTAGAGGGGAAGGCGGGCTTTCGGGTGGAAACCTCTGCTGGCGCGTTTGAGGCGTCTTATGTCGTGGCGGCCACCGGTGCGTTTCAACGCCCCATCCTGCCCGATCTGGTGCCTCAAAACAGCGCGATCACGCAGTTACACTCCAGCGCCTATCGCAACCCCGCGCAATTGCCCAAAGGGGCGGTGCTGGTGGTTGGCGCAGGATCTTCAGGCGCGCAAATCTCGGCAGAATTGCTGGAATCGGGGCGCAAGGTTTACCTGTCGGTTGGCCCGCACGGCCGCCCACCGCGCAGTTATCGTGGGCGGGATTTTGTCTGGTGGCTGGGCGTTTTGAACAAATGGGATACCGAATACACCCCCGGATCGGCCCATGTCACCATCGCTGTCAGCGGCGCGCATGGCGGACAAACGGTGGATTTCCGCAAACTGGCCGCCAAGGGCATGGTGCTTTTGGGCAAGGCTGACGGGTTTGAAGATGGCACGCTGCGCTTTGCCCCAGACCTTGCCGCAAACATTGCCAAAGGCGATGCCGATTACCTTTCGGTGCTGCAAGAGGCTGACACCTTTGTCACCCACACCGGCCTGAACTTGGCCCCCGAGCCTGAGGCGCATCTCATCGGGCCTGATCCAGATTGTTTGACCAACCCGATCTTGCAGCTAAACTTGCAACAGGCCGGGATCACCACGATCCTCTGGGCTACAGGCTTTGAACGCGATTATGACTGGCTGCAGGTCAACGCCTTTGACACCGCAGGCCGCCCAAAGCACCAGCGTGGCGTTTCAGCGGAACCGGGCGTCTACTTCCTTGGCCTGCCCTACCAGTCGCGGCGCGGATCATCGTTCATTTGGGGTGTTTGGCATGATGCCAAACATGTGGCAGACCATATTGCCAAACAACGCACCTATCTGGCCTATGACGGCGCAGGCCATCCGCCTGTTTGACCCCTTCCCTTCCAACCCCCCGAGAGCAAAATGGCCCACCAACGCATCCGCCCCTTTAACACCAAAGTCACCTATCCCGAACAAAAGCTGGACAATGATCTGGCCCATGCCGTTGTTACGCGCGGCGGGCGCACGGTGTGGTTTCGTGGCGCTTGTCCGCAAGATTTGGACACGGCGGTGAACCTTGGCAGCCATGATCCGGTCGAACAAACTCATAAGGTGATGCAAAACATCCAACAAATCATCGAAGAAGCTGGCGGCAAGATGGAGCATCTGGTCAAGCTGGTCGTCTACTTGACCGATGTGCGCCACCGCGAGGCGGTGTATCGCACGATGGGCGAGTATATTCGCGGCGTTCATCCCGTTTGCACCGGTTTGACAGTGGTGGCTTTGGCGCGGCCCGATTGGCTGGTGGAAATTGACGCCACGGCTGTGATCCCTGATTGATATGACATTCTCGATCGTCGCCCGCTGCGCGCAAACCGGTCAGTTTGGCATGGCCATTTCGTCCTCCTCTCCGGCGGTTGCTGCACGCTGCGCTTATGCACGGGCGGGGGTTGGGGCTGCGGCCAGCCAGAACATCACAAACCCTGCGTTGGGGGACGCCATGCTGGACCTGCTGGCCGCTGGCCTTTCTGCACCCCAAGCTGTGGCGCAGGCGGTGGCGCAGGAAAAGTTCCCCGAATACCGCCAGCTTTTGTGTGTCGATGCGCAGGGGCGCACGGCCACGTGGTCGGGGCAAAACGCCCTTGGCATTTGGGGTGCTGCCGAAGGCGACAGCGTGGCCGCAGGGGGAAATCTTCTGGCCGACAAGGCCATTCCCGCCGCAATGGTTGCGGCCTTTTCCGCGGCCAACGGCCATCTGGGCGACCGTTTGCTGACAGCGATGCAAGCGGCCCTTGCCTTGGGTGGCGAGGCGGGGCCTGTACATTCTGCGGGCCTTTTGATCGTGGGCCAACACCCTTGGCCCTTGGCTGAATTGCGCTGCGATTGGGAAGAGGGCGATCCGATAGCCCATATCACCCGCGCCTGGGGTGTCTACAAACCCCAGATGGACGCCTATCAAACCCGCGCGCTAGACCCGCGCGCCGCCCCCGCCTATGGCGTAGCAGGAGAGAAGTAATGTCAGTCCGCTTTACCCTTCGCCAATTGGAATATCTGGTGGCCGTGGGCCAAGTCGGTTCGGTCACCTTGGCGGCAGAACGGATGAATGTCTCTGCCCCTTCGATCTCGATCGCCTTGGCCCAGCTAGAAGCCGAGCTTGGCCTGCCACTTTTCATTCGCAAACACACCCAAGGGATGACGGTCACCCCCGCTGGCCGCGAGATCATCCGCGAAGCGATAGCGACGCTTGCCGCCGCCCGAACGCTTTCAAACCTGGCAGAGGATTTCCACGGCACGATCAAAGGCAGCTTGAACTTGGGCTGTCTTTTGACCTTCGCGCAAATTCTGGTGCCGCGACTGCGACGCAGTTTCATAGATCTGCACCCAGACGTGGCCTTTCACCAAACCGAAACCCACCAAGCCGCCCTTATCAAAGGTATGCTAGACGGCACGCTGGATGTGGCGCTGACCTATGATCTGGCCTTGCCACCAGATCTGACCTTTATAGACCTTGGCAAGTTGCCGCCCTTTGTAACCGTTCCTGCAGGCCATCCGCTGACCCGGCTTGAAACAGTGACGATCGCTGATCTGGCCGGCTATCCTTTGGTCTTGCTGGATCTTCCCTATTCCACCGACTACTTTTTATCCTTGTTCGAAAAGGCAGGCGTGAAACCGCAGATCGCTGAACGCAGTGGCGACATGGGCGTGGTCCGCGCCCTCGTGGCCAATGGTTTTGGCTTTTCCATTACCAATTTCCGTCCAGTCACGGACATGGCGCCTGACGGGGGGAAACTGGCATTTTTACCCCTCGCAGGCCCGACGCGGCCGATGCAGATCGGGCTTTTGTGCCGCAAGGGGGCGGGTTCATCAATGACAGTGCAGGCATTTATCGACCATGCAAAAACCGAACTGGAACGGATCCTGCCCAGTATGATCTTGCGAGCGTGATCTGATGCGCGACCCCCGCTATGACATTCTGTTCCAGCCCATGGCGATTGGGCCACTGACGGCCAAGAACCGCTTTTATCAGGTGCCCCATTGCAACGGCGGCGGCTACCGCGACCCTTCGGCCGCCGCCGCCATGCGCGCGACAAAGGCCGAAGGCGGGTGGGGGGTGATCTTCACCGAACAGACCGAAATGCACCACTCGTCCGAAATCACGCCCTTTATCGAACTGCGCCTGTGGGAGGATAAGGACATCCCTTCGATCGCCAAAATGGCGGCTGCGATGAAAACGCATGGCGCTTTGGCGGGGATACAGCTGGCCTATTCGGGCATCAACGGCCCCAATATGTACACCAAAGAAGTCCCCCTTGCGCCCTCGGCCTTGCCCATCCGCACCTTTACCAACGATCCGGTGCAGGCCCGCGCCATGGACAAGACCGATATCAAGAACCTGCGCCGCTGGTTTGTGAATGCCGCCAAGCGCAGCAAATTGGCGGGGTTTGATCTGATCTGCCTGTACGGCGCGCATGGGTTTGGCATTTTTCAGCACTTTTTGTCGCGCGCCACCAACCAGCGCAGCGATGAATACGGCGGCAGTCTGGAAAACCGCTCGCGCTTTGCGCGTGAGGTTTTGGCCGACCTGCGCGACGCGGTGGGCGACACTATGGCGCTGACCATGCGGGTGTCGCTGGATGAAACCATCGGCGAACTTGGCTTTTCCAACGACGAGGTGCGCGATTTTATCGCGATGAACGCCGAATTGCCCGACCTGTGGGATCTGGCCATGGGCACTTGGGAAGATTGCTCTGGCCCGTCGCGTTTCAAGCAAGAAGCCGCACAAGAGGCTTGGGTCACGGGCATTCGCGACCTTAGCCCGCGCCCTGTGGTGGGGGTGGGGCGCTTTACCTCGCCCGATGTGATGGCGCGGATGATCCGTCAGGGGCGGCTGGATTTCATCGGCTGTGCAAGGCCCTCGATTGCTGATCCGTTCCTGCCCAAGAAGATCGACGAAGGCCGGATTGACGATATCCGCGAATGTATCGGCTGCAACATCTGCGTGACGGGCGACATGACCCAAGGCATGGGGCGTTGCACGCAAAACCCGACGTGGATGGAAGAATGGCGGCGCGGGTGGCATCCGGAGAAAATCGCCGCCAAAGGCGAAAGCCAATCGGTGCTGATCATAGGCTCTGGCCCCGCCGGGCTAGAGGCCGCACGTGCAGCAGCCTTGCGCGGCTATGACGTGGCCGTGGCCGAGGCGGGCGAAACCTATGGCGGCCGCGTGGCGCGCGAACGCCTGTTGCCCGGCCTGTCGGCTTGGGGGCGGGTGGCGGATTATCGGTTGTACCAGCTGGGCCAGCGCCCCAATGTGCAGATGTACCCCGGATCACGCCTGACAGCAGAAGATGTTTTGGCCTTTGGCTTTCAGCATATCTGTGTCGCCACAGGGTCAACTTGGCGGGCCGATGGCGTAGCGCGTCAGCATGTGGTGCCTATGGCCATCAGCCCGCAGATGCCCGTCTTTACCCCCGATGATCTGATGGCAGGGCGCATACCCGCTGGCCGTGTTGTGGTGTTTGATGACGATCATTACTACATGGGCGGCGTTCTGGCCGAGCTTTGCGCGCAAAAGGGCTGCGCGGTGACTTTGGTCACACCCTCGGCCTTTGTGTCGGATTGGACGGCGAACACGCTAGAGCAATCACAAATCCACCGCCGCTTGGCGGGGTTGGGCGTGGCGATCCGGCTGAACACGGGCATCGCCTCGGTGCAGGCGGGCGGGGTTGAGACAAATTGCACCTATACCGATACGCGGGCGATGATGGAATGTGACGCGGTGGTGCTTGTCACCTCGCGCACGTCTGACGACGGGGTGTTTTTAGACCTGATGGCACAGCAGGGCGATTGGGCCGATGCGGGCATCCGCTCGGTCAAGGTGATCGGCGATGCGGCGGCGCCTGCGCCCATCGCTTGGGCCACCCATGCGGGCCACCGCTATGCCCGCGATCTGGACGCGCCCGATCTGGGCGACGCGCTGCCCTTCCGCCGCGAAGTGACGCGGATAGAGGATTAGGCCGTGGCAGGGGCAAGCGTTCTTCAAAGCGTGCGTTTGTTTGGGCAAGAGGGCCTGTTTGACCTGTATCTTGACGCAGGGCTGATCGCCCGCATCGGGCCTGCGACAGGCAAGGGGTCTGGCTTGCTCGCCCTGCCCGGCTTTTGCGAAAGCCATGCGCATTTGTTTGGCGGAGGGGTGACGCTGGCGCAGTTGAACCTGTCGCAAGTGCATGACACCGCTGCGCTGCGGGTGGCCCTGCTGCACCATGCCGCAGCCACGCCGGACGGCGAGATGGTCTGCGCCTATGCGGCCAATTACGACCTGTTGGGCGACCAGCGCCCCGACCGCCACGCTTTGGATGCCGTGCTGGGCGACAGGCCGCTTTGCATCACCTCTACAGATTTTCACTGCGCTTGGGCCAATACAGCCGCTTTGCAAGCGGCGGGCATCTTGCACGGCGCCGATGCAGGGCCGGGGGCCGAGGTGGTGATGGGCGCGGATGGATTGGCCACGGGCGAGCTGCGCGAATTTGCCGCGATGGATCTTGTGCGCCGCTTGGGCCCCTCTGGCGGGCGCGAGGGGTTGGGGCTGACGGGGCAGGAACCTGAAGCGATAACACCCGCCCAGCGCGCCAGCGATAAAGCCGCCCTGCTGAGGGCGATGCAGGAATGCCTGCGCCACGGGATCACGACCGTGGTGAACATGGACGGCAACTTGTATCAGGCGGAGCTGCTGAAAGAACTGGCACAAGACGGGTTGCCCCTGAACGTCAGCCTGCCCATGACGCTGGTGCCCGGCCAATCGCCCACCCGCCGCGCCGCATTGCTGCGCGCCGCCGCCCAAGCGCCCATAGGTCGCCTAAGTTTTGGCCGCGTGAAGATGTTCATGGACGGGGTGTTTGACACATGGACAGCCTTTCGCACTGATGATTACCCGCAAAAGCAGGGCTTTCGCTCCGCTCCGCTGTTTGACGCGCAAGAATTCGCCGAAATCTGCATCGCCGCCGATGCGCTTGGCCTGCAAATCGCCGTGCATGCCGTGGGCGATGCTGCGGTGCGCGCCACGCTGGATGGTTATGAAGCGGCCCGCGCCACGAACGGTGCGCGCGAGTCTCGGCACCGGATCGAACATATCGACATGATCCACCCTGCCGATCTGCCGCGCTTGGCGGGTTTGGGCGTGGTTGCGTCGATGCAGCCGGTCCATCCGCCGGGGTTGGCGGGCTTGCCGTTAGAGCCGACCGTGTCGATCATGGGCCAAGCGCGGTGGAAGGACACCTTTGCGTGGCGGGCCATCAAAGACCAAGGCGTGATGCTGGCCTTTGGCACAGATTGGCCCGTCTCGCCCCTATCCCCCTTGCACGCACTGCACTGCGCTTTGTCGCGCAAGCCTTGGGGGGCTGATCAGCCCGACCAACGCCTGACGTTGGCGGAGTCTTTGGCCGCTTATTCCCACGCTGGCAGCTATGCGCTGTTTACCGAACGCACAGGCGGGCCGATTGCCGAAGGAATGCGCGCCGATCTGGTGTTACTGAAAGGTGATCTGCAAGCCTTGGCTGACCGCCCCGATGCAGTGGAGATCGCAGGCGTTTATCTGGACGGCCAGCGCGTCTAGCGGGCAAAGATGCTGCGCAGGCCGTTCATGGTGGCGACCAAAGCCTCGGATATCCCCGGCTCTGACAGGGCGTGACCGGCCAAGGGGATCAACCGCAAATCGCATTTCGCCCAGCCCTTGGCCAGCGCCCATGCGGCCTTGGGCGGGCAGATCATGTCCAAGCGGCCCTGCACAAGGGTTGCGCCGATCTGTTCGATCCGGCCGCGGTTTTGCAATATCCAGCCGTCAGTTTCCAAAAAGCCTGCGTTTTGGAAATAGTGGTTTTCCAGTCGGGCAAAGGCGCGGGCATAATCGGCAGGGCCTTCGCCGAACTGCCCTTCGGAGCCGATCGAGGCCAACGCATTCTCCCAGTTTGACCAGATGCGCCCCAGTTTGATCTCTTCGGCCAAATCGCCGCAGAACAGGCGGCTGTGGTAGGCTCCAATCAGGTCGGCGTGTTCGTCTTGCGGAATGGGGGCTATAAAGCGCGCCCATAGGTCGGGAAAAAACGCCCCCGCCCCGCCTCCGTAGAACCACTCCAACTCGGCCCGCGTCATCAAGAAGATGCCGCGCAGCACCAGATGGGCGACGGGGGCGGGATGGGTGATGGCATAGATCAGCGCAAGGGCGGCCCCCCAACTTCCACCAAACAGGATAAACTTCTCAACCCCCAAATCATGACGGATGCGTTCGATATCGGCGACCAGATCCCAAGTGGTGTTGTCTTCGACCCGCGCATGGGGGCGCGAGCGGCCACAGCCGCGCTGGTCAAACAGCACAATCCGGTAATGCAGCGGGTCAAAATAGCGGCGCATCGCAGGGCTACAGCCCCCACCCGGCCCGCCATGCAGCACCAGCACGGGCACCCCCAAAGGGTTGCCGCACTGCTCGACATAGATGCTATGGCCCTGCCCAACGTCGATCACCCGCTGATCGAAGGGTTCGATCGGCGGGTAAAGATAATCTGCAGCGCGTTTTGGGCCTGATCTGTGATCCATAACGCCCTATATAACGCGAGTATCGGCCACTGACACGACTTTTGAAGGAGTTTCGTCATGCAAACCACCATCGACCCCAATGAAGTCGCTAAATTTGAGGCGATGGCCGCCGAATGGTGGAACCCCAACGGCAAATTCCGCCCGCTGCATCTGATGAACCCCTGCCGGTTGGACTATATCACAGGCCAAATCGCCGCCGAATACAGCCGGGATTTGACCAAGTCATTGCCTTTTGGGGGCTTGCGAATCCTAGACATTGGCTGCGGTGGCGGGCTTTTGTCCGAACCCATGGCGCGCCTAGGGGCCGAAGTGGTGGGGGCCGATGCGGCACCGCGCAACATTCCGGTGGCGCAGGTGCATGCCGCAGCCTCGGGCCTGTCGATCGACTACCGCTTTACCACCGCCGAAGATCTGGCAGCGGCGGGTGAGCAGTTTGACGTGGTGCTGAATATGGAAGTGGTCGAACATGTCAGCGACCCATTGGCCTATCTGACCGCCTGCCATGATCTGTTGAAATCAGGCGGTATCATGCTGTGTTCCACCCTGAACCGGAATCCCAAAAGCTATCTGATGGCGATCATCGGGGCCGAGTGGGTGATGCGCTGGCTGCCCAAAGGTACGCATGACTGGGCCAAGTTCATCACGCCGGACGAGCTTTACGCCCTGATCACCCGCGCGGGCCTAACGCCGGTCGACCGAAAAGGCATGGTCTTTAACCCCATCTCGTGGGGGTGGAGCCTGTCGGCGCGGGATCTATCGGTCAATTACGTCACCACCAGCCGCAAAGGCTGACCCAAGGGTAAAGTACCCTTGGGTCAAGGCCCCTTAGTCGGCTGAGGATTTTGCCCACAGGTTGATGTCACGCTCTAGGCTGATGCGGTCAATCTCGGCCAGTTCGGTGGTGGTGAAGGATAGGTTGGCCAAGGCCCCCACGCAATCAATGACCTGCTCGGGCTTTGACGCGCCGATCAGGGCGGACGTGATCCCCCCATCGCGCAGCACCCAAGCCAGCGCCATTTGCGCCAAGGTTTGGCCACGGCTTGCGGCCAGATCGTTCAGCTTGTTCAGGCTGGCCACTGCGTGATCAGTCAGTACCACCGGATCAAGGCTTTTGCCTTGGGTCGCCCGGCTGCCCGTGGGAATGCCTTTGAGGTACTTGTTGGTCAACATCCCCTGCGCCAAGGGCACAAAGGCGATAGAGCCCATGCCC
>CANIKY010000057.1 GCA_947468085.1 Paracoccaceae bacterium
AATGCCTTTGGCATCGCCTCGGGCGGGGGGGCGGGGATGGCTTTGGCGGAATGGGTGGCCAAGGGTGAAGCCCCCTATGACCTGTGGCCCGTCGACATCCGCCGGTTTGGCGGGGTGCACCGCTCGCTGGACTATGTGCGCGACCGCACGGTGGAAGCTTACGGCAAACACTACACCATCGCGTGGCCGTCGGAAGAGATGACCTCGGCCCGCCCCATCCGCCGCTCGCCGCTTTATGCGCATCTTAAGGCGGCGGGGGCGTGTTTTGGCGAAAAGCTGGGTTGGGAGCGTCCGAATTGGTTTGCGGTGCAGGGTGAGGAACCCAAAGACCGCTATTCCTATCAACGCCCCGGCTGGTTTGACGCGGTCAAGCGTGAGCATCAGGCGGCGCGGACGGCGGCGGTGCTGATCGACCAGTCATCTTTCGCCAAGTTCACCGTTAAAGGCCCCGATGCGGCCAAGGCGCTGAACTGGATCGCGGCGGGCAATGTCGACCGGCCCGTGGGCAGCCTGACCTATACCCAGATGCTCAACGACCGTGGCGGAATCGAGGCGGATGTGACCGTGGCGCGTGTGGCGCAGGATGAGTTCTACATCACCACCGGCACCGGCTTTGCCACGCATGACGCGCATTGGATCGGCAAAAACCTATGCGGTGATGTGCAATTGGTCGATGTCACTTCGGCCTTTTCGGTGCTGAGCTTGATGGGGCCGCAGGCGCGGGCGGTTTTGGCGCGGGTGTGCGATGATGACCTGTCCAACGCGGGCTTCCCCTTTGGCCGTGCGCAACGCATCTCGGTCGCGCGCTGCCCGGTGTTGGCGCTGCGCGTGACTTATGTGGGCGAATTGGGCTGGGAACTGCATCTGCCTAGCGAAATGGCCGTGACGGTCTATGAAGCCTTGATGGCGGCGGGCCACGATCTGGGGCTGGTGAATGCCGGCTACCGCGCCATTGAAACGCTGCGGCTGGAAAAGGGCTACCGCGCTTGGGGGTCTGACATTGGGCCCGACCATACGCCGGTGGAAGCGGGGCTGCTTTGGGCGGTCAAGATGAAGTCGGGTCTGCCATTTCGTGGGCGCGAGGCGATCGCGGCCCAGATCGCGGGCAGCGTGAAAAAGCGTCTGGCGACGTTCAGCGTGGCCGACCCCGACGTGATCTTACTGGGGCGTGAGACGATTTACCGCAATGGCGAGCGTGTGGGCTGGCTGTCTTCGGGCGGGTTTGGGCATACGCTGGGGCATCCTGTCGGGATGGGCTATGTTCGCCGCGCGGGGGTGGATGCGGCTTATCTGACAAGCGGGGCTTGGGAACTTGAGGTGGCAGCCGAGCGCGTGCCGTGTACTGCGACCTTTGAGCCGCTTTATGATCCCACAGGGGCGCGGGTGAAGGCGTAGCGGTGCAAGGGCCTGCGATGCGACGCCTTGCCATAAGGGGGCGGGCGGGGTAGATTTTGAAAACGGGTTCAGGGTGGCTTTGGCCGCGATAAACCTGCAAAGTGACGATTTTATTTTAGACGTTTTGGTGACCAGGTTTTTGACATGACTTTAAGCGATCAGTCCGATGACGCCCTGCCCCTGACCGATTTTATCAACGCTTTGCCCAACCCCGCACCTTGGGGCAATCGGCCGCTGCCCAAGATCATCTGGTTGTTCTGGCATTCCGGTCTAAAAGATGCGCCCGAGGTGGTGCGCCGCAGCCTGACCACATGGCAACATTTCAACCCCGACCACGAGGTACGGTTCTTGGACTTGGCTGAAGCGGAAGCGGTACTGGGCATTGATTTGCAAGCCTTGTTTGAAAAACTGACAGTTGATTTGGGCTGGGCAGGCAAATCGGACCTGATCCGGTTGATGCTTTTGGCAAAATTTGGTGGCGTCTGGGCCGATGCGACGACGTTTTGCTTGAAGCCCTTGTCAGAATGGTTGCACGACGAGATTTTTATTAACGGGTTCTTTTGCTTCAGATGGGCGTCAAAGCTTTCTGATCGTGACATGATCAGTTGGTTCTTGGCATCCATCCCCGGGCACCCTTTGACCGTGCGGAGTTTGGTTCGCAGTCAGGACTTTCTTTTCAAGAAACGCGATCAAAACTTGACGATTATGAGTTCGGCTAATTTTTTGCGCGCCCTTGGCATAGCCCCCGGAGAACGGCGTGGAATTGACGCCTTGAAAAAGTGTGAAAATCTTAAAAATAAAACCTCATATTTTTGGATGTTTTATATTTTTAAAACAGTCTTTGACAACCATCCAAAAGAATATGCTCATCTTAAGAAATTGAGTAACAGATATGCTCAGCACGCATCCTCTTTAAACGTATTTCGCGATTCCTACGTTTCCAAACAAACTTATAAAGATGTTTCTAAAGACATCTACAAAACCCGATTGGAGTTGATGTTTGACGGCGATGCTGTGCGCGGGGACTTTCATGAAAGACTGAAAAACGTGCATTGGTCAAAAATACGAAATTCTCTTGCCATCAGCGAAGATCGCAAAATCATTTTTGTGCACATCCCGAAATGTGGCGGAACTTCAATTGACCGATCAGATCTCTTTGAAGGCGGCATTCATCGGCATGGGCATCCAGAATTTCTATATTTCAAGAAAATCCTTGGTTCAAATTTTTCTCAGTTTCGTCTTCTAACGCTTGTTCGCAATCCATGGGACCGTTTGGCCTCGGCCTTTCATTGGGCGTCTGCGGAAGCTATGAAACATGATCGCAAAGATGCAGTAATGGCTCGCGATCATTTGACTGAATTTGAAGACGACTTGACCAAGTTCTTACCTGAGTTCTGCAAGGATTCTCAAAAATTTATTGAAATTCTATGGTTCCGCCCTGCCATCTCTTTCTTCAACCCCGCCCAGTGCGACATCCCCTATTTCATCCAAAAGCTTGAAGAAAAAGACAACCTCGGCCCCCTGCGTCAATTCCTTGGAATGCCTGATTTTCAACTGGGCCACGAACGTGCTGGCACCACCCCGCCCTCGGCAAAGTCGGCCTTTACTGAGGAGATTTTTCGCAAAGTGGGCGAGATCTATGTCGCTGATGTGCAGGCCTTTGGCTATCAAAACACCACGATGGCACAGCTTAAATATTAAAGCGCGCCCACTCACACGCGCAAACGGCGCATCTGCACCACTTGGCCGATCAGCCCCAAGGGTGGCACGGCGCGCATCAGGTCGCGCAGCATCAGAATATCGCCCCAAATCCCCGTCCAAAACCCGTATTTCGCCGATTTCAGCGGGCTTTTCACACCGGGCAGCCGCACCACGGCCAAAGGCGCGTGAGCTTTGAGGATCAACGCATTCAAGAACACCTCAAAGCCAAACTTCGGCAGGCGCTGCAAAGCCTTTTCCTGCCCCGCCAGCAAATCACGCCGCAAGGCCCGCTCGCCCGAGATATAGTCTAACCCGATCCACCGCCAAAGACCCGGCGCATTGTCGCGCAGCGAGATTGACATGGCAGCGCGCCCTTGAAGAACAGGCGTGATCAGCGCCGTCAGATGGGCGGGCGACAGGCCCACCAGATCGGCGTCAATCAGCAAGATCACCTCTGAGCGGGTCTCAGCAAAGCCCCGCGCCAGGGCCGCCGTCTTACCGCCGTTTTGCGCCAAGGTGATCAGCCGCGCCTGAGGGTAACCACCCACCACCGCCGAGGTGCCATCGCCTGACCCGTCATCCACCACCACAACCTCGTCGATCAGCGGGTGGCCCAGCACAGCCTGCAGCACCGCCCCGATGCGGGCCTCTTCGTTATAGGCGGGGATGACACAGGTCAGTCTCATAGGCGTTGGCGCTGCCACATCGCCAAAAGCACCACCGCCAGCGTCACCGCCAAGCCCAGCGAGATGCGCCAGATCCACGTATCCACCGCCGCATAGGCCGATCCGATAAACCACCCGATCAGGGTGAAAACTGCCGTCTTGGGCAAGGTGCCGACCACATTATACGCCATATAGACCGAAAAGTTCATCCGCGCCGCCCCCGAGGCCAGCATGACAGCCAAGCCCGCCGAATGCGTCCATTTGCCCAACAAGATGGTCCAGCCGCCTTTGGTGGCAAAATGCCCTTCCAGCGAAAGTTTACGCGCCTGCGTCATGCCCAGACGGGTCAACCAACGCTCGGGCAGAAGGGCGGGGCCAAGGCGGCCGATCCAGTAATACATGGCATCACCGATCAGATCGCCCAGCACACAGACGGCGTAAACCGCCCAGATGTTCATATATCCAAGCTTGGCAAGGTAGGCCGCGATGACGGTGACGATCGGGCCTTCGATCACGGCCATGGGGCCCACCAGCCAAAGCCCGTGCCCCTGCATCAGGGCCAAGACGGCGTCTTGGGTCATCAAGGCTTGTCCTTTGGCGCTGCAACTTCGGCAGCAGTCATGGCATTGCCGCGCCATTCAAAAGAATTGCCACCCCAAGCGGCGATCCACAAGGCTGGCAGCAAGGCGTCGCGGGTGATCCAAGCGGCCAGATCAGCCGGGGCGCGGGGCCAATCCCCCGCCTTGGCCAGAAGATATTCCGGTGCGTACCAGAGTGCTAAAAAAACCGGCAGCCCCCAAAGCGGCGCGCCCATGGCCACCAGCGCCAGCACCGCCACAAACGGCAGGGCCGCGCCTGCCAGAAGTTCTGGTAAAAACAGGGTCAAAAACCCCAATCGCCGCACCTTGGCCCAGCGAACCTGACGGCCCCACACACCACGGCGGTTTCTTGCACCGATGGGTTGCGCAAAGAACCGTCCGGGCAGACGTACCACTTTGCCCTGCGCCCGCACCGTTTTGGTAGAGGCGACATCCTCTGCCATCTCTCGCCCCAAGACAGCAATCCCGCCTGCCGCCTGTAGAACGCTGCGGTCCCACAACAGCATCTTGCCTTGCGCATAACCCTGCCCAACCCGCGAGGCTGCCATTTGCCAGCGTGCCTGAAAACTGTTCAAAAAAGCGCACTCCACCCGTGCCCAGAACCCATCGGGGCGAATGCCAATTGGTGGAGAGGATACAAGCCCGGTCTGCGGCGTAAATTCCGCCATGCAGCGGCGCAGCGCGTCCGGCGGCAAAATTACGTTGCTGTCAGACATCAAAATATAGTCATACCGCGCGGCATTCCACCCTTTGACCAGATTGTTCAGCTTGGGATTGCCCGAGATCTTGTCATCCCCTGTCAGCACCCGCGCCTGCACATTGGGATAGCGCGCCATCAGGCGTTGCACCAAGACCACGGCAGGGTCGTCCGCTTGCGCCGCGCAAAAGATCAACTCATAGGTCGGATAATCCGCGTGGAAGGTGGACTCCAGCGTTTCCTCAAGGAAATTCTCAATCCCGCAGATTGGCCGAAGCACGCTTACAGGCGGCAGAACCAAAGGCCCACCCGCAGGTTTGAACCATAGGGCAGAAAGCGCCAACCCCACGCCTACCCATTGTACGATCACGCAAATCGCTACGAAACCTGTCAGAAAAAGGGCCAAGCCCATCTTGATGCCTTTGCTGCGTGCGTTTTGTGCCGTCTCACCGAGAGGCGGCTTGTGCATAGCCCATATGCACTGGCTTGCCCGCCAATTCCATAGAAAGCCGCGGCGCTGTGGCATTTTCTATTCCGTGCTCGGCCCAGTCGATCAGCAACAGACGCCCACCTGCCGTTTCCACCAAAGCTGTGGCATTTTCCACCCAATCGCCGCAATTGGCATATTCCACACCGTGGTCAGCGTGCAGGGCGGGCTTGTGAAAATGGCCGCAAATGATGCCATCAGCCTGATGTTTGCGCGCCACATTCGACAGACGCTCTTCAAAGGCATCGCAGGCGCGGATCATATCGTTAAAGCGTTTCACTATACGTTCGGCCAAGTTAGATTTTGGCAGTCCCCGGCGTTGCCTGCCGGTGTTAATCCAGCCAATCAGCCCGCGCATTGCACTATCTAGACGGGTCGATAGACGCGACAGCTTGGGAAATCGCGCATCAAACAGGTCTGTCTCGTCGCCGTGCACCACCAGATAGCGGCGGCCATCGGCGGCCGTGTGCAGCACCCGGTCATGAATTTCGATGCCCAGCATCGAATGGCCGATAAAGCGGCGGAAAAAGGCATCATGGTTGCCGGGGGTAAAGACCAAGCGTGCGCCGCGCTTGGCGCGGTCAAACAAGATTGCCAGAATTTGCTGCTGGCCTGCCGTCCAATGGGCACCCAAAGGCAGCCATGTGTCGATGATATCGCCCACCAGATAGATCACATCCGCTGTATGCGCCTGCAAAAAGGACAACAGCAAATCTTCGCGGCATGCGCGCGAACCAAGGTGCAGGTCAGACAGAAACAACACTGGAAAGTGCCGCGTGGGAAGTGGGGTGGCTGTTGGGGTGACCAAGGCACCGGCAGGTAAAAAATCGGCAGGGTGCATTCTCATAGGATCGTCCCCTTCCGGTGCGCCCTTTTGGGCTTTGCTTTCCTAACGGCGGGCTTTGACGATTCCGTCGCCGCTTGGCCGCTCTTTTAAGCGGTTTGTTAAAACGTTTCTGCAACGGCGATGTGACAGTTATCCCCAATCTGCACGCAACAGCTTGCGTTGGGAAAGACAGCACCCCCAAGGGCTGCGCTGTTTGGGGCTGTGAATACAAGGGAACTTGTTCTTTATGCCGCAGTTGCAGCATCTCGCCTGACTGGTCAGGAGGCCAGCATCTGTTCGGCCATCTGGCAGGCTAAGGTGACAAAACGGGTTTGGCGCGCCTTTGCCCCGTCTTCTGACAGGCGCGGCACGATCCAGCCGACATAGCTAAAGGCGCGCAGGGCTTGAAACAGCGGCAGTGCTTTCAGGTCTATGGGGCGTGTTGCAAGGTAGCCTTGCACAAAGGCCTCTTGCAGTGGGGCTGGGTTTGCCTCGCGCAGGATAAAGTTCAAGACGGTGGCCATATCAAACAGCCGATAACCAAAACCGCCATCGTCAAAATCGATCAAATGCGGCCCACCTGGGCCGATCAGCACATTTTCTTGCACCAGATCGGCATGGATCAGGCCATAATCCGCATCACGCAGGTGAGACAAGCGCGCAAGGGCATGGTGACGTGCTTGGGTCATAAGGGCAGATTGCGCAGGCGTCAGAAGCGGGTTCTCCCAAAAGCGGCCCCATAGCGGGGCCTCGCCCAGCAATCCTTGGGCATCCCAAATGGGGCGGTCAAAGCCGGGTGGTGGCCTCCAGTCATCACTTTTCAGATGCAACTGCGCCATAGCCTGCCCCAAGGCATGGTAAGCGGTCAGCCCGTCAACCAAGGGGTTCAAATGCCCGCCAAGGCACATGGGCACGCCGTCAAGCCAGCCCAACACATCGACGATCTGGCCGTCTACGTCATGACACAGCGCACCGCTCAGTGCGGGGTGCGGACACGGCACAGACAGGCCGCGTTCGGCCAGCGCTGCCATCCATTCCAGTTCTGACACCAACTGCGCCGCGCTGCGCATTCCGCGCCGATGCAAGCGAAGGGCAAGGGGTTGGGGCGCATCGATCCGGTAGACAAGGTTTTCGCGCGCAGCGACAAGGGTGGCCGCAAAGCCCTGCAAACCCCATAGTGGCAAGGCTTGGGTTAAGGTGTCGCTCAATTCGGCCCAGCGCGGTTCAGGGGGAAAGGGGAATTGTCTGTCATTGGCCCATCCATCTGGCAACTTTACCGCGCTTTGCGCATGAAACTTAGGCGCGCTAGTGCTCGTCTTCGTCATCAGCGCGCAACAGGCCCATAATCTCGCGCTTCATAGCGATAAAGGCAGGGTCCAGCACGATGTCGCCCAAGCGGGGGCGGGGGAAATCCACGGGCAAGACCTTGCGAATTTGCCCGGGCCTGCCCGACATGACAAAGACACGGTCGGCCAACAAAATCGCCTCTTCGATGTCGTGCGTTACAAACAGCACCGTCTTTTGGCTGTGATCCCACACCCGCAGCAATAGGCGCTGCATCGCATGGCGCGTCTGGCTATCGAGCGCGCCAAAGGGTTCATCCATCAGCAAAACCACCGGATCATTGGCCAAGGCGCGGGCAATGGCCACCCGCTGCTTCATCCCACCCGAAAGCTGGGCGGGGTAGTGATCGGCAAATCCCGAAAGCCCCACTTCGGCCAAATAATGGGTGACCAGACGGGTACGCTCGTCTTCGGCCAAACCCCTGCGGCGTGGGCCATAGGCCACGTTTTGCGCGACAGTCAACCATGGGAAAAGCGTGTAACTTTGAAACACCATCCCCCGATCCGGCCCCGGCCCGTTCACACTTTTGCCGCCCACGGTGATGGCGCCGCCGGTGCGATCCTCTAGGCCTGCTATCAGATACAGCAGGCTAGATTTGCCACACCCAGACGGCCCCACGATTACCGCGAATTCGTTAGGCTTCACGTCAAGCGACAATCCGTCCAAGGCCAAGACGGTCTTTTGCCCCGCGCCGTAGCGCAAGGTAACGTTGGACACATGGATATCGGCAGATTGTGTCATTTCACACCGCCCACGGCGCCACAAAGCGCCGCAGCAGACGAAAGCCCTGATCGGTGATCAGCCCCAGAATGCCAATCATCGCAATCGCCAGAAAAATGATATCGACCTGAAAGCCCCGCATGGCTTTAAGCGAAATGTACCCCAGCCCCGACTTGGCCGCGACCAGTTCGGCCACGACCAGATAGGTCCAAGCCCAACCCACCGTCACCCGCAAAACATCCAGCACGGCAGGCAGGCTGGCGGGAAAGACTATATGGCGCACTGTGGTCGACCGCTTGGTGCCCAAAGTATAAGCCGCATTGACCAGATCGCGCGGCACAGACCGCGCGGCATCGGCGATCATGACGAGTTGCTGAAAGAAAGTGCCAAAAATGATGACCGACACGCGCTGTTCGATCCCTATGCCGATCCACAGAATAAAAAGTGGCACAAAGGATGTGACAGGCAGATAGCGGATGAAATTCACCAAAGGGTCCAAAGCTGCCTGCACCGCCTTATAGGTGCCCATATAAAGCCCCAAAGGCACCGCCACGATGGACGAGATCACAAACCCCACCAGCACCACTTGGGCCGAGGCTGCGGTGTGCATCATCAAAGATCCGTCGGCAATCAAGCGCCCCGCTGTCATCAGCACCTTGCCGGGCGCGGGCAAAAACATCTCGGGCACGCGCCCGCCGTAGGTCAAAAGCATCCAGCCGCCGATCACCAAGGCCCAGACCGCCGCCCCCAAGGCTATCGCCAATGCCAAAGAGATGGGCCGATAGGGCACAAAGGAATTGGACAGCGGTGATTTTTCGGACACGTGGACAGCCTTATGTGAACGGGCCGGGGGTTTACGCCCCGACCCGTTGTAAGATTAAGCTAGAGTTACTGGTTCAAGAACGACGTGTCGACCAACTGGTCGTAGGTCACATCCATGTGCAACTTGCCCAAAGACCCCCAGATCTCGCCGCCCAAGGTGACAAGCTTGCCCGCTTCGCCCGCAGCGCCATCCTTGAAGAATTCAGCGTTGCGCTCTTTGCCATAAAACTGCACGCCTGCGGCCGAGGCTGCGAAATCCTTGGGGTCTGACAGCCAGCCTCCCACGCCCGCGGCCATGATCGCATAGGCCTTGTCTTCGTTGGCAAGCAAATACTCATGCGCCTTTTCAAGCCCTGCGACCAAGGCTTTTACATCCTCGGGCTGCTTTTCGATCACATCGCAGCGCAGGGCGATCACGTCGACAATCAGGCCCGGGGTCTGATCAGAGGATACCAGCACCTTTCCGACCTTTTGCTCTTTGGCCAGCGTCAGGTGCGGCTCCCAAGTTACGGCGACCCCGATTTGCCCCGCCATAAAGGCTGCTGCGGCATCATCGGCTGTCATGTTGACGATGCTAACGTCTTTTTCGGTCATCCCCGCCTGCTTAAGCAAAATATTGAACCAGAACTGACTGACCGAGCCTTCGTTCATGCCCACATCGCGGCCTTTCAGGTCGGCGATAGAGTTCACATCGGCAGGCGCCAGAATGCCGTCGCCGCCGTGGCTGTCATCGAGCGCGTAGATGGCTTTGAAACACATCTCGTCCGAGCGGTATTTCATGATCTCGTCAATCGTGGCGGCCGTGCCTTGCAATTCCCCACTGGCGACACCGGCCATGGTCAGCGAGGCTTCCTCGATGATCTGCGGATCGACCGTCAGGCCCGCGTCAGAGAAATAGCCGAGTTCTTTGGCCAAAAATATTTCGCCATAGCCAACCCATGTCGTCATGCCAAGCTTGATTTCGCCCGCCGTGGCTGCGCCCGACAGGCCCGTAACCGCTGCCAGTGCTATGCTGGACAGAATGGATGCTTTCATCGTCAAACACTCCCCTAAGATGGCCCAACAGGGCCTTTTTGATGGAAATACGCAAACACGCTTTCAAACCCAGTTCAATCACGGATTTGCCTAAGAAGGGCAAAATGCTTGCGTTCACCGTCACAGATCCCTCACGGAGGGTTTGAGCAACCCTAGGCGCATGATTGACCCTTCCGCTTTTTGGGAAACCCTCGCAAGATGGCGGTGGAGGTGATCATGTCGCAGCTATTCTCACTTGCGGGGCGCACAGCCCTTGTGACAGGGGCCAGTCGGGGGTTGGGGGCGGCTATGGCCTTGGCCTTGGGGCAGGCGGGGGCTGATCTGGTGATCACCGCGCGCAGTTTGGCGGCGTTAGAGGGCAGTGCTTCACAGATCCGCGCTTTGGGGCGCAAGGTGACGCTGCTCGCACTGGATCAGACCGATACCGAGGCTTTGAAGCCTGCTTTGGAAGGTTTGGCGATTGACATTTTGATCAACAACGCAGGTGTAGAACAACTCGCCCCGTCAACCGAGGTCACGCCCGCCCTTTGGGATCATATCGTTGATACCAACCTTAAAGGCGCATTCTTCACCACGCAGGCGGTGGCCAAGGGGATGCTGGCGCGGGGGCGGGGGGCGGTGGTCAATCTGGCCTCGCTCACCTCATTTGTGGGGGTGCCGACGGCCACGCCTTATGGGTCGTCAAAGTCGGGATTGCTGGGCATGACGCGGGCCTTGGCCAGCGAATGGGCGGCGCGCGGGTGAATGCCATAGCGCCGGGCTATTTTCGCACCGATCTGACCGAGGTGTTTTATCAAGATCACGCTTGGGCCGAGGCGATGCTGGCCAAGATTCCGCAGCGCCGCTTTGGCACGGGGGTGGATCTGGCGGGGGCGGTGGTGTTTTTGGCCTCTGATGCGTCGGCCTATATCACGGGGCAATGTTTGGGCATTGATGGCGGGTATTTGTCATCTATTTGAAAGGGTTAGGATATGGCGCAAGTCACTGTGGTCAAACTGGCGGGCCTGTCGCGGCGAGAGCGTGACGCGCTTTTGCACAGGTCAGCCGCCGATCTGACAAGCTTTTTTGACACGGTGCGCCCGATCATCGCGGCTGTGAAGGCCGAAGGTGATGCGGCGTTGGCGCGGTATGGGGCGGCGCTTGACGGTGCTGTGGGTCTGCGGCCTGACGCGCTCAAAGCCAGCGCTGCCGAATTTGACGCAGCCTTCGCCACCCTTGACCCCGACCTGACCGAGACGATCCGCTGGTCCATCGCCAACATCCGGTCGTTTCATGAAGAGCAACTGCCTGACCCGATGTTTTTGAAAGAAATCCGCCCCGGGGCCTTTGCGGGGGACAGGTTCACCCCGCTGCGCTCGGCAGCACTTTATGTGCCGCGCGGCAAGGGCAGCTTTCCGTCTGTGACGATGATGACCTCGGTGCCTGCCGTGCTGGCGGGCGTCAAGGATCTGGCGATCTTTACCCCGCCTATGCCCGATGGCGGGGTGGATGCGGCGACCTTGGTCGCGGCCAAACTGGCGGGGGTAGAGACGGTCTATAAGGTTGGCGGCGCGCAAGCGGTGGCTGCGGCGGCATACGGCACCCAAACTGTGGGACGGGCTGTCAAGATCATGGGGCCGGGGTCGCCCTATGTGGTGGCGGCCAAACGGCTTTTGGCCGATGTGATTGACCCCGGCCTGCCTGCGGGCCCTTCAGAATGCATCATCTTTGACGATGGCACGGTGCACGGCGGATTAGCAGCGTTGGATTTGCTGATCGAGGCCGAACATGGCCCGGATTCTTGCGCTTGGCTGGTGACCACCTCGCAAACCGTGGTGGATCAAGCCCTTGATGCCTTGCCCGCCCATTGGGCGCAGATGACACCGCAGCGCCAAGGCTTTTCGCAAACGGTTCTGACAGGGCGTTTTGGCGGGATTATTCTGGCGCCGTCACTGGATGCGGCTTACGATTTCATCAACGACTATGCCCCCGAACATCTGGAAATCCTGTCCACCCGCCCGTTTGAACATTTGGGCGAATTGACCGAAGCGGCCGAGGTTTTGCTAGGCCCCCATACGCCTGTCAGCGTTGCCAATTTCTGCTTGGGGCCTAACAATGTGCTGCCCACATCGGCGGGGGCGCGCAGCCATGGGCCGCTGTCGGTGATGGATTTCATGAAGCGCAGTTCGGTCGGCTATGTCACGGCCAAGGGCTGGCCTGCCATGTCGCAGGCGGCGCGGAAATTGGCGACGTATGAGGGGTTTTGCTCGCATGCCAATGCGGTCGGCCCGATGCGCACGCCCTATCTGGGGCAGGGTGATTGACGCAAAGCAGGCAATAGCGCAGCATTGCCCCCAATCCCTTTGAAAGCCCGTGCCATGCAACCAGCCACCCTCGCGCAATCGTTAAACCTCGCCGCCACCCTCTATACCAGCGCCGCGGTCTGGCAGGATGAACGCGCCCAAATCTTCCTGCGGACATGGCAGTTCATGGGCCCCGCCAACTCGGTTGCCAATGAGGGCCAATATCTGACGCTGGATATCGCAGGTTTTGGCGTTTTTGCCATTCGAGGCAAAGACGGGCTCCTGCGCGGCTTTAAGAACATCTGCCGCCACCGCGGCGCGCGGCTTTTGAACGGTGCAGGCGAATGCGGCCTGATCGTGTGCCCCTATCACAAATGGAGCTTTGCCGACACCGGCCGCTTGGTACAAGCCCCGTGGTTTGGCCGCGATCCTGCCATCATCCCTGAGGATTGGCCGTTAGAACCTGTCCATCTGGCCGAATGGCGCGGGCTGCTTTTTGCCGCTGTCGATCCGCAAACCTCACTAATCGAACAACTCGGCGATCTTCCCGCCGAACTGGCCGACGAGCCTTTGGAAACCTATCAGCCCACCGACCAAGCCACCGTCAGTTTTGATGCCAATTGGAAGGTCTACACCGACAATTTCGTCGAAGGCTACCATATCCCCGGCACGCATCCTTCGTTTTACGCCGCCATCGACTTTGAGGCCTTTGAAACCACCGCCCACACCGGCTTTGTCCGCATGACCGCCCCGCCGAAAGAGGGGCTATTCTATCGGGGCAAGTGGCTGTGGATGTGGCCCAACTGGACCCTGTCGCTGTTTGACGGCGGCATGAATGTCAGCCGGATTGATCCGGTATCGGTCGACCGGACGGATCAGCACTACACCTTCTTCTTCGCCGACACCTCCGAGCAGACCGGCCCCGCAAGGGCGCGTTCGGTCAATGGCACTTTGGCCGTGGTGCGTGAGGATTACGAGGTGTGCGTATCGACCCACCGCAATTACCAAGCGGGCGGTTATAGCCCCGGCCCCTTATCGGGGCGGCATGAAAAAGGCGTGCTATATTTCCAATCCCGTGTTGCGGCGGCACTGGGGCTTTAGGACCGCCTGTGATAGTGTGGCGCGAACATTTTTTCGATAGGACCCCCCATGCAATACCGCCCCCTTGGCCAATCCGGCCTGTCTGTCGCCCCCGTTGTGCTAGGAGCCAATGTCTTTGGCTGGACGGCGGATGAAGCCGCCTCTTTCGCGGTGCTGGATGCCGCCACGGATGCCGGCCTGAACGCCATCGACACCGCCGATGTCTATTCGGCTTGGGTGCCCGGCCATAAGGGCGGGGAAAGTGAAAGCGTGATCGGCCGTTGGCTTAAGGCGCGGCCGGGCAAGCGGGATAAGATCGTGCTGATCACCAAAGTGGGCAGCGATATGGGGTTGGACGCTGCAGGCCACCCCGCCAAGGGCCTGTCGGCGCGGTGGATCGAACAGGCGGTTGAGGGCAGTTTGAAACGGCTAGGGGTCGAGGTGATCGACCACTATTTCTCGCATCGCCCCGATGACACGGTGCCCCAGAGTGAAACCTTGGCCGCCTATGATCGCTTGATCAAAGCGGGCAAGGTCCGCTCAATCGGGGCGTCGAACTTCAGTGTGGCGCAGTTGCAAGAGGCTTTGAGCACCGCCGACCAAGACAATTTACCGCGCTACACCTCGATCCAGCCGGAATATAACCTCTACGACCGCGCCGCGTTGGAAGGCCCCATGCTGGCGCTGTGTGTCGCCCAAGGCTTGGGCGTGATCCCCTATTACGGCCTTGCCTCAGGCTTTCTGTCGGGCCTGTACCGCACCGCCGCCTCGACCGAGGGCAAGGCGCGCAAGGGCAGTCTTGACGGCTACCGCACCCCGCGCGGCTTGGCGATTTTAGACGCGCTGGACAGTGTGGCAGCCCAACACAGCGCCACTTGCGCGCAGGTGGCTTTGGCTTGGGTGGCGGCCCAACCGGGGCTGACGGGGCCCATCGCTTCGGCCACCAGTGCGGCACAGGTGCGCGATTTGGTGGCGGCTGCGACCTTGACGCTGACGGCGCAGGATTTGGCGCTGTTGGGGGCGGCCTCGGCTTAAGCCGTTTTCGTATCGTCGACGATGTTCATCTGCGCCTTCCCACTTTGGCCCAAGCCCACGGCGGCAAAGGCCCCGCCGTGGCAGGTTTGGGCAAGGTCGGTGGGGTCAGGGGTGGGCGCTTCGGCCAGAATTTGGGCGGCAAAGACCTCGGCATTGTCTTGCGGGCGAAAGCCCAGATGGCTGGCCTTGGCATTGTCAACGGGCGCGCGGTCGTTGTTGGACACACCGTAAACCACGCTAAAGCCGGTGGTGGGCGTATCCACCGCGCGGGTGACAAGGCGGATCAGGTCGTCATAGGACAGCCACGTGCCCAAGGCCCGCGCCGATGTCACCTGCGCGCAAGACAGAATGCGCAGATGCACCGATTCCAGCCCGCGCTTGTCCCAATACATCCGGCCCAGATCCTCGGCAAAGCACTTGGCCAGACCATAGAACGTGTCGGGGCGATGGGGCACATCGGTGCCGATGAATTCGGCCTTGGAATACATGCCCACCGCATGGATGGACGAGGCATAGACGACCCGCCGCAGGCCGTGCTGATGCGCCGCCTCCCACACATTGTATGCGCCGATGATATTGGGGCCTAAGATGTCTTCAAAACTGGCCTCGTCGCTGATGGCGCCGAAATGCACCACCATATCGGCCCCTGCCAGCAGATCATGGATAGCACCCTTGTCGGCCAGATCGGCGCGCTGATACCGCTCGCCGGCATAAAGCGGCCCCAAGCTTTCGGCCATGTCAGACGACACCAATTCATCCGCCAGTTTTGAAAGCGGTTGGCGCAGGTAAGACCCAAGGCGGCCAGCGGCCCCTGTCAGCACAAGGCGTTTGAGTGTCATGGTCAGTCCTTTGCAAAGGCCCCTCAGGGCGGGATAGGCTTAGCCCCTCATCGTTGATACAATCGCATCAACGCCTTTGGACAGGATCACCGTATCGACCCCGCAAGCGACAAAGCTAAAGCTTTCGTCCAGCAACCGGCGGGCGAGTGCTGTGTCGCCGACCAAAGTGCCCACCCGAATGCCCTGCGCAATCAACTTGCGCGCCACGGGCAGGATAAAATCCCAAATGCGCGGATCGCCCGGTTGGCCCAGAATGCCCATATCGGCCCCGATGTCTGCAGGCCCGAAAAACACCCCGTCACAGCCCTGCACAGCGCCGATCTGATCGGCCAAAAGCACGGCTGCTTGGGTTTCCACCTGCAACAGAACCGCCAGTTCGGGTTCGGATTTGCTGAAATAGTCGCTCACCCGTCCAAACTTGTTGGCCCTTGTGCTGGTCGATACACCCCGAATGCCGTGCGGCGGGTAGCGGGTCGAGGCGACAGCCTTTTGCGCCTCGGCCACCGATTGCACCATGGGAAATAACAGGCCCGAGGCCCCGATATCCAGCAAGCGTTTTACCAGCACCGGATCGTTCCATTCCGGCCGCACCATGGCCGTGGTGTCATAGCCGGCAAAGGCCTGAAGCTGGCCAAGCACCGAGGTCAGATCATTGGGCGAATGTTCCATATCGACCATGGCCCAGTCAAAGCCAGCCCCCGCAATGATCTCGGCGGCGAAAGGCGAAGACAGGCCGACCCAAACGCCGATCTGCGGCTTACCCGCGCGCAGGTTGGCCAGAAACTTATTGGGCTGTACGTTCATATGATGGCACCTTCGATCAGGGGGCGGTTGGCGGTGATGCGTTCAAAGCCAAAGGGGGTCAGGTCTAACGTGCGAAACGCGCCGTAGGTCAGCCATTCGGCAGTGCCGCGCCCCATGGCGGGCGATTGCTGCAAGCCGTGGCCGGAAAAGCCGTTGAGGAACAAAAAGTTGCTGACCTCAGGATGCGGGCCTGCGATGGCGTTTTGGTCCAGCGTGTTGTAATCATACTGCCCCGCCCATTCGCGCAAGACCTTGACCGCCTCAAACTGCGGAATACGGGTGGCGAGGATCGGCCAGACATGGTCCAGCCACAGGCTTTGGTCCATGGCAAAGTCGTCAAAGGCCACGGCGGGGTCATGGTCGGTATGCGCGCCCACCAGATAGGTCGTATCGCTGTCGGTGCGAAAATGCACGCCTGTCGGGTCAATCGTCAGCGGCAGATCGCGCGAAAGGGGCTGTTCGGCGGCGATGATCCACGAATAGCGCTTGCGCGGTTCGATCGGGATTGTGATCCCCGCCATCGCCGCCGTCTTGGCCCCGCGCGTGCCCGAGGCGTTGACCAGTTGCCCGCAGGCCACAACCTCGCCACTGGCGAGGGTTACGCTGTCGATCCGCTCGGCCTTGCGGGTGATCGCCACCACCTCGTTGCGGATATACTCTGCCCCGCCAGCGCGGGCCTTGCGGCGCAGCCAGTCAAACATAGTATAGCCGTCAAAATAGCCTTCATCCTTGCAGTTGATGCTGCCCAAAACCAGATCATCGACGGCATAAAACGGATATTCGGCCTTGATCTCTTCCGGCGTCATCAGGCGCGTCTGTGCCCCCAAAGCCACCTGCACCTTGGCCTGTGCGCGCAGCACTTGGGCAAAGGCGTCGTCGGCGGCCATATACATATAGCCGAAATTGCGGATCTTCAGCTTGGGCGCATCTTCGCCCAGATAACGCGGCAGGTTCTGGAAGAACTCGGCCCCGAATTGCGAGATGCGGATGTTCAGCTCGGTCGAAAACTGCTGGCGGATGCAAGAGTTGGACAGCGAGGTCGCCGCAAATTCATAAGACGGGTCGCGTTCCACCACCAAGACCGTGCCGTTAAAATCGGGATTCTGTGTCAGAAACCACGCCGTGGCAGACCCTGTCGCCGCCCCGCCGATGATGATCACGTCATAAGACGGGCGTTTTGGTGCGTCTTTCGTCGTCATTCAGTCCGTCTCCCCTAAGCGCGCCTGCGCGATGACTTGGGCAATCTCTGCCTCGGGCAGGCCATAGATGCTGCGGGCTGCCGCTTGTGTGATATACCCCAGCGCCAGATCGCGGCGGATGGCAGCCTTGCCGCGATCCGCCAGCGCACCGTAGCCAGCACCACCGGGAAATGCCATCACCACCTTGCGGCCATGGGGCACAAATTGCTTGCCCTTGCCTTTCATAGCACTGCCATCGTCTTGCGCCAAAGTGGTCGGTGCCCCGTCCATGCCGCCCCGCCTGCCCCGCGCAGGGTGGCGCAGGCGGTCGAACATGGCGGAAAAGTCAAACTCGTGCCCCTCGCGCGCGCCCACTTCCATAAACTGCCCCAAGCCGCCGCGAAACTGCCCCGCCCCACCGGAATCAGGGCGCAGTTCCTTGCGCCAGATGATGACGGGGCCTGCGTGTTCGGTGGCCTCAACCGGCATGGTCATAACGCCAGAGGGGAAGGCCGTGGCGCTCATCCCGTCCAGTGTGGGCCGCGCGCCGGAACCGCCTGAGTTAAAGGTCAGCACTTCAGACCGCACCGCATCGGATGGTGCCGCCTGATCGCTGCGCGGGCGCAGGCTGACTTGGAAGTTGCACAAACACCCAGCACCTTCGGCGGGCACGGTGCGGGGCAGGATCTTATCCAAGGCGTCATAGATCGTGTCGGGCACCATATGCCCGATCACATGGCGCAGCGCCACGGGGGCCGGGTGCAGGGCGTTGACGATAGAATTGACAGGCGCCGTGATCTGAAATGGCGCAAGCGAGGCGGCGTTGTTGGGAATCTCGGGCGCAATGGCGCATTTGAGCGCGTAGCAGGCATAAGCCTTGGTATAGACCAAGGGCACGTTGATGCCCTTTTTGTCCAACCCCGAGGTGCCCGCCCAATCGCACAGCACATGGTCGCCGTGGAAAGAGACTTTGACCTTAAGGTCAATCGGGGTGTCATAGCCGTCAATCGTCATCGCCCCTTCGGCCGCAACCTGCGGTAAAGCCGCAATCCGCGCCACGGTGGCGTTGTGCGAATTGGTCAGGATGAAATCGGAAATCCCGTCCAGATCGTCCAGATCAAATTCCACCATCGTTTCGATCAGGCGGCGGTGGCCGATCTCGTTGCAGGTGGTCAGGGCATAGACATCGCCCACCACCTGATCAGGCTCGCGCACATTGGCGCGGATCAGGGCGATCAGGGTGGCATCCAAGCGGCCCTTGTCGATCAGCTTTAGGGCGGGGATATACAGCCCCTCTTCATAGACTGAATTGCCATCCGCCCCAAAGCCGCGCCCGCCGATGTCGACGATATGCGCGGTGCAGGCGAAAAAGCCCACGTGACGCCCTTTGTGGAACGATGGGGTGCACACGGTGATGTCGTGCAAATGCCCTGTGCCTTCCCACGGGTCGTTGGTGATGTAAACATCCCCCTCAGCCAGACTGTCCGGCCCGATGCGGCGGATGAAATGGGCCACGGCATCGGCCATGGCGTTCACATGGCCCGGTGTGCCCGTGACCGCTTGGGCCAGCATCTGGCCTGCCGCATTATAAACCCCCGCCGACAAATCCCCCGCTTCGCGCACCGAGGTGGAAAAGGCCGTGCGCACCAGCGCTTGGGCCTGTTCCTCGACGATGGAGATCAGGCGATTCCACATCACTTGGTAAACCACTTGCGAGCGTGCCATGTCAGACCCCCTGAACCGTGATGTCGATACATCCATCGCCCAAAATCCGCGCTTGGCGCGACAGGGGCAACACGGTTGTGGTTTCTTCTTCCGTGATCAGCGCAGGGCCTTGAATCTGGCTGCCCAGCGGTAGGGACGCGCGGTCATAAATCGCAGCGGAGTGCGCGTGGCCTAAAGCCGCATCAAACAGCGACCGCTGGCCCATTGCGGTCGGCAAAGGTTGAACCCCCACTTGCGGTAAATCCTCAACCGGCGCGGCAAGGGTTGCCGCATTGACCGACCAAAGCGTGATCTCCACCGCCATCCCCGCCACGGGGCGACCGAAAAGGGTGGTATACTCCTGCTCAAACCGCGCCAAGAACAGGTCGGGATCGGCATCCAAGGCTTGGGCGGGGGTGAGAGGGACGGGGATTTCCCATCCTTGCCCCTTGTAGCGCATGTAAACCTTGAACGCGGCATGGATCGGCGCTGTGGGCGCGCAGGTGCGCACGAACTTGGTCGCCTCGCTTTGCATCTCGGCGAACAGGGCGCGCACGGCGGCGGGGTCGAACTG
>CANIKY010000058.1 GCA_947468085.1 Paracoccaceae bacterium
CAACAAAGACCTGGACCGCGAGCTTTACGGGATGGTCAAGTGGTGCAAGCCTGATCTGCCCTTTGGTCTGAACGTCTGGAACCGCAACCATTTTAACCTGTTCCGGCGGGCCCAGTGGCCTTGGGCTGAGCAGACCATGTATGCAGATTGGGTCAAGCCCATCACCTATCAGCACCAGTCAGGCGAGGTCTGGGCCAAGGAATTCGGGTTCCTGCACAAGACAATCCTTCAGGATTTTGAGTCCAAGGCCGCAGCAGAGGTGATGGCAAAGATCCTTGGCCTGAACGAGGCTCCGTTGGATCAGGTGATCCAGACGGGCATGGACCCTGACACTTATGTCTACGGCCAGTGTGCCGACGCCCTACGCGGGGTTCATGGCCGCGCCAAAGTGTTCATGGGAATTGGCATCGACGCCCCGCGCACGCGCGCAGATCAAGCCAAATGCACGCCCGACATCGCCTACCGCTCGGTCATGGCAACGTATCGAGCCGGAGGCCATGGTGTGGTGCTGGCCCCCAATTATGCATCGATGCACTTGACCAATCTGGATGGTGTCGCACGGGCGTTGACCGAACTGGGCTTGAAGGGATGAGCCGCATCGAAACCCTGCTTCATGGCGGCGATGTGCTGTTGCCTGATGGCCTTCATCGGCTTGACCTTGGCCTGTCGGGTGGCCGAATTGCGGGGATTTATGCCACAGGATCAGCGCCCGAGGCGGGCGAAATGCACGACTGCACGGGCCTGACCATCCTGCCGGGGTTGATAGACATCCACTTCCACATCCGCGCGCCCTCTTATCCAGAGCGCGGCACAGTGGCATCCGAAACCCGCGCGGCGGCGGCGGGCGGTGTTACCACGCTCTTCGAGATGCCCATCGCCAAGCCCTGTTGTTCAAATGCCGGTGAACTCTCTAAGCGACGTGCTCATTTTGAGAAGAATACCCATGTGAACTTTGGCCTTTACGGTGCTCCGGGCGATCTGAGCGGATCCGCCCTTACTGCGATGCAGGCGGCAGGGGCTATTGCTTTCAAGATGTTCACCACCAGCCCGCCACCGGGCCGTGAAGATGAATTCGACGGGCTGGCTTTTCCGGGCGAAGCTGAACAATTCCGCGCCCTCGAACGGGTCGCAGCTACCGGATTGCCTCTGGTCGTCCATGCCGAAAGTGCGGACCTGCTCTCGCTTTTCGGGGCGCGCGCGGCCTCGCTGAACCCGGCTGATTCTGCGACCCATACCGCGTCACGACCCGCCGTTTGCGAGGCCGTCGCCGTGGCGAAGTTGCTGGCCATGAACATCACGGCGCGGGCAAAACTGCATATCGCCCATGTCACCAGCGCCGAGACGGTGGCCATTCTGCGCGGCTTTGCCGGAACCTCTGATTTCAGCGCCGAGACCTGCCCCCAATACCTGTTTGCCACCGAAATAGATGTCGCCCGGCACGGCGTTTTTGCAAAGGTAAACCCGCCGATTCGATCGCAAGCCGATCAGCATGCTCTTTGGGCGGCCATCGAAGATGGCGTGATTATCCATGTCACCACCGACCATGCACCGTTTTCGTTTGCCGAGAAGCAGGCATCTGTAGGCAACTTTCCTGCAGCACCGCCGGGTGTTCCGGGCGTGGAATTTATCATGCCCGCCATGCTGGATGCCGTGGCCAAAGGGCGCTTTCCCCTTAAAAAAGCCCATGACCTGATCTGCGCCAATGGTGCAAAGCGCTATGGTATCTATCCGCGCAAGGGCGCGATCCTGCCGGGAAGCGATGCCGATCTGGTCTTGGTCGATCTTGCCGCCGAAACCCTGCTATCGCCCGAAAGGCTGCAGACCAATGCCCGCGAGGTTGCTCAGCTTTTCGTTGGCCGCCCGCTGCGCGGTGCTGTAAAATCAACCTGGGTTGCCGGAAAGATCGTATATCATAATGGCAAGGTCATAGGCCTGCCCGGCCAAGGCCGCCACGTTTCCCCAGTTGGACAGGTCTGATGCAAGTCGAAACGATGCCCCTTCTTGAAGTCTCTGGCTTGACCACGTGTTTCAAAACAGGGCTTGATGGCCGCGAGATCAACGCGGTCGAGAATGTCAGCTTTTCAGTACGGCCCGGCGAAACCTTGGCCATCGTTGGCGAAAGTGGGTCGGGCAAATCGGTCACCAGCCTGTCAGTCATGGGTCTGCTGCCCGCCCGCACTGGTCGGATCGCGTCCGGATCGGTCAAGTTTCGCGGCCGCGAACTGACCACGCTGGACAATCAGGCCATGCGCGGCATTCGCGGTCGCGAGATGTCAATGATTTTTCAAGAGCCGATGACATCCCTGAATCCAGTTTATACCATCGGGCACCAGATCGCCGAAGTCATCGTTCTGCACCAAAAGCTCGGCTATAAAGCAGCCTTGGAAAAGGCGGTCGAGATGTTGGATCTGGTGGGCATCCCCGAACCTCGCAAACGGATCCAGAATTATCCGCATCAGATGTCGGGCGGTATGCGTCAGCGTGCCATGATCGCCATGGCGCTCAGCTGCGAGCCGGCTTTGCTCATCGCGGATGAACCGACAACGGCGCTGGACGTCACGATTCAGGCACAGGTGCTAGAACTGCTTAAAGATCTTCAGGCACGTATTGGCATGGCGATGGTGTTCATCACCCATGATCTGGGGGTTGTGGCCGAAGTGGCAGACCGGGTCTGCGTGATGTATGCGGGACAGATTGTGGAAACGGGCAGCGCAATAGACATCTTCAAGGCTCCTGCAATGCCCTATACGTCAGCCTTGCTAAAATCGGTGCCGCGCCTCGGGATGGGCGACACAAGGTTGACGGCAATCCCGGGCTATGTGCCGCCCCTGTCGCGCCTGCCTAAGGGATGTCGCTTCCGGACACGTTGCGCGCATTCAGCAGAAATCTGCGCGTCCGGACAGCCCGATTTGGTCGATATGTCCAGCGGTCACGCTGCACGCTGTTTCCGCGCGCAAGAACTTAGTCTTCGAAATGAGGCTGTGGCATGATCGTCGAGGGTGGCGCGCAACCTCTGTTGCAGGTTCGTAATCTGAAAAAGCACTTTGGTGTTGGGTCTGGGCTGTTTCATAGACCTACTGCCGTGGTCAAGGCGATTGACGGCATCTCTTTCGACATCCAGCGCGGCGAAGTGATGGGCTTAGTGGGCGAGTCGGGCTCGGGAAAGACCACGGTTGGCCGCTCGGTGTTGCGTCTGGTTGAGCCGACAAGCGGCGAGGTTATGTTCAAAGGTCAAAATATTGGTGCGCTTGATCCCAAGGGGCTGCGCGCCGCCCGCCGCGACATGCAGATCGTTTTTCAAGATCCCGATGCCAGCCTGAACCCACGCGAAAAGGTCCGGCAGGTCATCGGTCGGGCCCTAGACATCCATACGATCGGCACGCGGGGCGAGCGTGAGGGCCGTATCATCGATCTTTTGGAAAAGGTCGGATTGTCTGGCGACTATATCGACAGATATCCTCACGAGTTTTCCGGCGGTCAACGCCAGAGGATCGGCATCGCCCGGGCCTTGGCTGTTGAGCCCAGTTTCATCGTCGCCGACGAACCCGTTTCAGCACTTGATGTCTCGGTTCAGGCGCAGGTCATCAACCTGATGAGCGATCTGCAGCGCGATCTTGGCCTGACCATGCTGTTCATAGCCCATGACTTGGCTGTGGTCGAGCATATCTCGAACCGGATCATCGTGATGTATTTGGGAAAGATCATGGAGATTGCGCCCGCCAAATCGCTCTACGGCAATCCTCAGCATCCCTACACCAAAGCCCTGATGTCGGCGGTTCCGCGCCCTGATCCGACCCACAAACACAACCGCATTTTGCTGCAAGGCGACATTCCTAGCCCGATCAACCCACCGTCAGGCTGCGTTTTTCGCACGCGCTGTCCGATTGCGACAGCCGAATGCGCCCAAATAGTGCCCGACATTATTCAGGTTGCGCCGGGCCACGGATCAGCTTGCCTAAAAAACGGTTAGGTTTGGACGATTTGCACTTGTCTGGTCACTTTGCCCGGTGCCTTTTCTCGCAGACGACTAACGCCCCTCGCGGTCTCGCCAGACTTGCAGAAGATGGCTTTCCAGCGCGTCATGCAGCGCCTCTGGGCCGAAGTCGCTTTTGATCTGCGCTCTGATGAAATCGCGGAACATTTCGTGGTGGCGCACGACGGAATGCAAATCATCGGCGCGGTATTTGCGCAGCGAAAAAATGATCATCACATGCCGCGCAATCGCCGTCCAAAGGGTCAGCGCAATCGGGTTTTCGGCGACTTCAGCAATAGCTTTATGAAAGCTCAAATCAGCCTCAAGCGATGCGGCCCGATCTTTATTCACGGCAGCTTCATGCATACGCGCTATGGGCACATTCAGCGTGGTGGCTTCTGGATCATGCTGCCGCCACTGCAAGACGGCATCGCGCAGCAAAATGGTTTCAAGCGCGAGGCGCGCTTCAAGAACCTGATGGATGGTCTTGTCATCAAAGGCCGCGACCCTGAAGCCACGGCTGCTGTCGGCGGCCAGAATCCCTTGGGCATGCAGGATCTTCAAAGCCTCGCGGATAGGCGCGCGGCTGACCCCAACCCGATCTGCAATCGCTGTTTCGGTCACCCTTTCGTCCGGCTCAAGCACGCCAGAGGCGATGGCCCGCGCTACGGCATCAGCAATCGTTTCTGCAAGAGTTATGCGCTTTGGGATTCGAAATAGGTCGACTGTCACTTCTGTCGCAACCTGCATCCGCATTCTCCTTTCAATCGACCGCTGATCAATTCACCGCCTGTTAGGGCAACGTGTCATTAACAGGTGTAAACGTCTGACACCAGTTGCAATCGCGATGACAGGCTGCCGTAAAAATCTAGAAGTCGGTCTTCGGTTGCTTGGTGCAAGATGTATTGATTTGATTGGGCTTATTGAGAAGACGCGCCCCTGAAGTGGTCTTGCTTTTGTGAACAGGTTTGCGGCTCAGCGAAGATGGATCTGGGTTAAGTTTCATGCCGCTTGGTTCATTTGGACTGCGTCAAAGTATGCGTTGTCTGGTGTCTGTTTATCAAGGGCGGTGTGTGGCCGCTCAGCGGTATAGAATTCTAGCCAAGCGTCAGTGACACATTTGTTTGGAACCCGTCCTGCAAACCATCCAAAACTGTAAGCATTTTCAATGCCGATGCCCGAAATCTGAATGAACAGATAAAATTACAAATTCCACCGTGTCCAGCCAGTCTGAAGGTATTCGATCACCAACGCGGTTCCGCCGCCAGATTCGACGATCGCTAATGCATCGCGAGAGGTGCCGCAATCAGGGTTGTGATGGGTCACGATGGTCATTTCAAAACCTTTCTTTCAGGCGACAAGAGCCAGTCGAGTGGGGCGGGGCGGCTTTCAGTGCCAACCTTCATTGGACGGGAATAAAACTGCTGCACAGCCAGCTTTGGATCCAGCACGACAACGCCCAAACAGCGCCCGAACGGGTCAGTTTGGTTTGTTCGCCTGACGATCAGACACAAGCCGAAATGTCAGCGGTGCGACGAGCAAAACGAAGACAATGCGCACAATGTGGTGCAGGGCGACAAAAGCCACGTCGGAATGGATCGCTATCGCAATCAGCCCCATTTCCGTCAATCCTCCTGGGGCCAAGGCAAGCATAGCCTGATCAATCTGCACGCCCGTAAGACCGCGCATTGCCAGCCCTGCGCCAAGTGCGATGGTAAGGGTCAAGACGGTGGCTGCAACGCTTAGACCGCCGGCCCGAAGCAGGGCTTTGGGGTGCACATCATGAAACCGGCAGCCAAGCGCGCTGCCAAGGATGATCTGCGCGAGATTGACAAGCAGGCTGGGCGGAGGGCTGTGGGTTATCCCTGTCAGGTGCAAGGCTGCCGACAGAACCATCGGGCCCAGCAGAGTGGGCGCCGTCAGGCGTAGCCGCAACCCGATCCAACTGCCCAACACCGCGCAACCGAGCAGCAGGATGGCATCGCCATCGGCTAAATCCACGGGCAACGCCACGAGCGTACCGCCGACACTTGCGCCCTGCACGATGCGGAACCAGAACGCGATCAGCGTTATTGTGACCACAATTCTTAGACTATGGGCCAAGATAATCGGTGCAACCTTTGCGCCACTTGCTTCGCCTATTTCGATCATCTCGTTCAACCCGCCGGGCATGCCCGCGAAATAGGAGGTGGTCCAATCCAACTTTCCAACGAAGTGATAAAATGGCACGATGGTCAGCGCTACGGCCACCACATATCCTATCAAAACCGTGACGCTGCCGGCCCATGTGCTGATCTGCGGCAGAATCTCAGGTGTGAAGCGCGACCCGAGTAGAACGCCGATCACCGCCACCACAGCGGGCCGCATTTGATTAGGGGCCTCGATCGGCGCGCGAAAGATGGCCGCCGCCATCGTCGCAAAAAGCGCCCCCAGCATCCAAGGCAAAGGCACATTGGCGGCGTAAAAAGCGCAGCCTCCGGCTGTGCCGATCAGCAGCGCCATCGCGGTACGTGTTATCGAAGGCACGTCAGTTTCAAGTTTTGGGGCGATGGATTCATAAGTATTTTTCAATGAAAGCGTCAATATCCAGCACACGGATATCGGGAAGGGATGCTTTCAACGCGTCATGCGACCAATCCCACCAAGACATCTGCTGCAAGGCCTCGGCCTGCTTGGGGGTGAAACGCCATTTCAAATGCCGAGCCGGAACGCCGCCGACAATTTCATATGGGGCGACGTTTTTGGACACCACGGCCCCCGCCCCGATCACCGCGCCGGTGCCTATGGTAACCCCTGCAAGCACCGTCACGCCGTGGCCGATCCAGACATCATGCCCGATGGTGACCCAGTGATCGCGCCGCCATTGGAAGAAGTCGTCGTCATCCTCCCCAAGCCCGAACTGTGCGGCGCGGTAGGTGAAATGATGCTGGCTGGCGCGCCATGTGGCGTGGTTGCCGGGGTTGATCCGCACGCCTTCGGCGATCGAGCAGAATTTGCCGATGGTCGACCAGACCACATTGCCGCCCTTCACGATGTAGGAATAATCACCAAAGCCGCTTTCGCGCATCGAGACATGGGCGTGGATCTCGGTCCATTTGCCAAGGTCGCAGTCAACCACAATGGCCGTTTCGTGAATATTCGGGGCCTCAGTCAGAAGTTTCATAGGGGCTTTCTTGTCAAAGAAGGGCTTTTTAAATGGAAGATGGCAGGTGGCGGATGCGTTTTTGGTCCAGCCGCACGGGGTATCCGCCCCGCATCACCATAGGTTCCACCAGAAGTTTTAAATTCTGCACGCCAATCTCGGGCAGTGACAGGCCCATGGAATGCCCAACCGGCACGCGAAAGCCGCCCTTGGGGTTCAGGGCTGGCCCCACATCGCGGCGGCCGATTTGCAAGAAATGCGAAATGTCCCATTCCTGCACCACCCCATCTATACGGGTCACAGCCCAACAATGGCCGCTGGTGCAGACATCGCCTTGGGGAAAGAAATAACCCGTGACATAGCCCGCCTCGACCCCGATCGCGCGAACCGAGGCCAAAAGATAGGTGTGGATGTCAACGCAAGACCCTTCCGTCAGGCCCGATGCCAGATGCGGCACATGGTCAAATCCGTCGTAATACTTGGCCTGGGGGTGGCCATAGACGAACTTGTCCGCAACGCCGCGCGCCACGCGAATGGCGCGGGTCAGCATATCGCCGTCGCCGGCCGTTTGCACCGCCTCGTCACACAGCGCCTGCGCGGCTTTGGTATGGCGCGAGGCGGCGGGATGAAAGATCACTTCGGGATACTGGCCGGGCAGATCGGCATAGTCGTAGCGAAAGGTCACTTCGGCGGCATCGGGGGTGACAAGCAGGACTGCTTGTCCCGAAGAAGCCTCGATCAGGGTTTGCACGCTGCCGCCTGTGACGGTGCAGCCAAAACACGCAGCTGCGGGCGAGGACAGACCTACGGGCGCAAAAACCGGCCCTTCGGTTCCGGTCACGGTGATATCAACCGAATAGGTCATGCGCGAACACCGTCCGTCTTGCCGATAAACCGGGTGCGGATCATGCCAGACAACCAATCGATCAGATAGACCATGGCGATGATCAAGAAGATGATCGACCACGCCTGATCCCACATATAGGCCTGAATGCGGTCAGACAGCAAAAAGCCAATACCACCGGCCCCGACAATCCCAAGAATAGTACCAGAGCGCACGTTGGATTCAAAATTGTACAGCGTGATCGACAGCAAGATCGGCAGCACTTGCGGCAGGATCGCAAAGCGGATCGCCTGCACGCCAGACCCGCCTGCGGCCACGACACCGTCCACCGGTTTGTTAGAGGCGTTTTCGATGGCCTCGGAATACAGCTTCGCCAAGACGCCGATTTCTGCCACAGCAATCGCCAAAACGCCGGGCAACGGCCCCAAGCCAAAGGCGCGGATGAAGATCAGCGCAAGGATCAGCGTTTCAAACGACCGGATCACATCAAACCCGCGCCGGAACCCAAGGCGCAGCCAGTTCAGCCGATTGATCGTTTTGGCCCCCAGAAAAGCCACAGGAAAAGCAAAAATCGCCCCCAGCATCGTGCCCAGAAAGGCCATAGCAAGCGTTTCGCCCAAGCCGTTCAGAATATCGCCAATCTCGACCCACTCTTTCCAGATATAGGGCGGGAACATGAAGCCCAGCACATTCACGAACCGGTCAAATCCGGAAATGATCCGCAGCGGCGAAAAGTCAAAGTCGTAAAGGCACCAGCAAAACAGCGCCCAAAAGGCGGCCCAAAGGGCGGTCTTGCGCAGCCGTTGTGACAGCGGGGCGCGAAAGGCCAGTGGCATCTGCCTTTTGGCCGCAGCGATTTCGGCGGCGGTTACTTGCGGGGCGGACATCAGCGCACTCCCAATCCGATAAAGCGGTGCCGCAGCTTTTCTGAGCCGTAGTCGATCAGCATGACGGTCGCGAAGATGATGACGAAAAGTGCCGAAAGATCAGTGTATTCTTGCAAGCTGACGGCGGTGCGGAATTCCTGCCCCAAACCGCCCGCGCCAACATACCCGATGATCGACGAGGAGCGGACGTTGATTTCAAAGCGCAGCAGCGTGTAGCTGATGATGTTGGGCAAGACCTGCGGCACAGCCCCGAAGCGGATTTGCTGCGCCCAAGTGCCGCCTGCAGCCTTTATGCCGTCAAGAGGCCGCATGTCGATGTTTTCATTGGCTTCCGAATAAAGCTTGCCCAAGGCCCCAATGCAATGCAGCGCAATCGCCATAACCCCCGCCAAGGGGCCGATGCCAAAGCTGAACACAAAGATCAGCGCCCATACCAGATCGGGAACCGTGCGGGCAATCTCTAGGAATCGGCGGGTGAGCCACAAGATCCATTGGTTGGGCGCTAAATTGCGGGCGGCCGGAAAGCTCAGAAGAAAGCCGCCAACGACGCCAAACACCGTGGCCATAAAGGCGATGAGGATGGTTTCTACAAGCAGCACAGCCCAGGTGCGCCAAGCCCAAAACCACGATGCCAGATCAGTGCCCAAATTGGCCCAAGACAGCGATGGCATGGTTTTTTCCAGATATTCTCCCAAACGCGGCAGTCCGGCCGGGATGATCCAACGCTCTGCCCGCGAGCCATCGCTGAGCGTGACTTGGGTAATCTTGAAAAAATCGCTCAAATACGATGAGGCGAAGAATAAAACCAAAAGCCCCAGCGCCGTCAGGGCCCAAGTGGCCCGCGCTCTTGCCCGTGCCACCGCATAGGCCGCTTCGAACGCCTGCACGGCGGGAGATTGGGAAAGCACGGTCATAAGTGGCCCATCAAATACGGAAACGGCGGCCCCGAGGGGCCGCCGTCTGATTGCGTCAGATCAGCTCTTGCGGTTTGCTTTGATCCAAGCGCGCATATCGATGATCCACTGGTAACGCTCGTGGTTCACTTCGATATAGCCCTTGTCGGTCGAGGTCTCGCCACCGGTGATTTCCTTGTAAACGTCCGGAGCGGCCGCGGGTAGACCCATCAGGGCGGCCTTAACTTCGTCGATCATCGGCTGCGGCAGGTTGTTGCGCGTTGTGATCGGGCCGTTGGTGATTTCGGGCGATTCCCAGATGACGCAGATTTCGCCTTCTTTGATCATGCCCTTGGACACCATCAACTGATAGACGCCGCTTTTTTCGTTGTCTTGGTTGGTCGCAGCAGCGTCGAACTGCTTATTGACCACACCTTGAACACCAGCTTCGTGGCTGCCCGAGAAGGGAATGCCCGAGAAGAAGGTTTCCGGATCAAAGCCTTGCTGTACAAGGTTATACAAGGGAACGGCATAGCCTGAGGTGCTGTCTGGGTCGGCGAATGCCAAAACTTTACCCTTCAGATCATCAATCGTCTTGATGCCCGAGTCGCAGCGCACAACGATCGTGCTGAAGTAGCCTGTGGCGCCAGTCATGCTTTCGGTTGCCAAGATCGGCTGAACGCCGCCTTCAGAAGCGGTGTAAGCGGCGGCATAGGCCGAGGAGCCGAGGTAAGCGAATTCGATCTGGTCAGCGGCCAAAGCCTGGATCACGCCGTCATAGTTGCCAGCGGTGAAAATCTCGACGTCGACGCCGAGCGTGGTTTCCATATAGGTTTCAAAACCCTTCCAGCGGGCCAGACGGTCTTGCTCGTTCTCACCCGATAGGATGCCGAATTTGACAGTCTTGTAGTCGGCTTTCCAGTCTTGAGCGAAAGCGGGCACAGCGGCCAGCAGGATCAGGGCGGTGGTTGCAAACAAACGCATAGGAACAACTCCAGTTGGGGTGGGTAAAATCAGGCCGGCACGCGGATGCGCGCGGCGGTTGAGGTAACGGCTTCATTGAACTCGGCCAGACCATCGCTGCCGTAGATGTCGCGCACGACATCGTCGGTCAGTTGCAGGGCTGATCCGTCAAACATCACCCGGCCGTCGCGCATGGCGACAATGCGGTGGCAATATTCGCGGGCGGTATCAAGGGTGTGCAGGTTCACCAAAACGGTCAGGCCGTCTTCGCGGTTGATGCTGCGCAATGCTTCCATCACGCGGGTGGCATTGCCGGGGTCAAGGCTGGCAATCGGTTCGTCTGCCAGCATGATGCGGGGGTTTTGCACCAAGGCGCGGGCAATCGCCACACGCTGCTGCTGGCCACCCGACAGAGTGCCCGCGCGTTGCAGCGCAAAAGGGGCAAGATCCAGCCGGTCCAGCGCACGAATGGCGATCGTGCGTTCGGCATCGGTAAAGCGCATCGCCATCGAGGTGAGAAAGCCGTGGTCGGCCAGCCTGCCAACCAAAACATTCGTTAGCACGTCCAACCTGTCCACCAGATTGAACTGTTGAAAGATCATCGCACAATCGCGCCGCCAGTTGCGCAAGTCACGGCCCTTGAGCGCCGTGACATCGCGGTCGCCAAAGCTGATCTTGCCCGCTGTCGGGTCAATCAAACGATTGATCAGGCGCAGGAGGGTCGATTTCCCCGCACCCGAACGCCCGATCACGCCGACAAACTGGCCGGACGGGATGTCAAGCGATACGTTGTCCACCGCACGGGTAGACCCGAAGTTGCGCCCAAGGCCGGACAACGAGAGAGTGTGCTTTTCCATGGCGACAAAGTGACGTTTGCCTGTAACAGGCCAGTGTCAGTCGGATGAATGTTATCTGCCGAAATCTTGACATTGAGGTGACGGCGTGACGAAGCACTGCAAGCTGTCACCAAGCCGTCACGTCTGCGCGGCACAAGGCTGTTCACGCCAATGCACATCACGCGGTGCGCGATGGCGCGCCGATTGACACAGGAGATGACGATGTTTGACGCAGACGATACCAGTTTTAATCTTGTAAGCGGGCGAATTATAACGCCGCAGGGCCTGATTGACGGCACAGTCGAGGTTGAGGCGGGTCGCATCGTATCGGTGCGGAGCGGGCGGCAGGTTGGGGCAAGCGGCGTTGATTTTGGCACCGACTACCTGATCCCCGGCATCGTGGATCTGCACACCGATCATATCGAACGCCATGTCTTTCCCCGCGTGGGCGTGATGTGGAACTATTTGAACGCGCTGATGGCCCATGACGGGGTGGTGGTCAGCGGCGGCACCACCACGGTGTTTGACAGTCTGTGTGTTGGCGAATCAATCAAGCAGCCCGAACGGTCCACCATGCTGGTTCCGCTGGTGGCCGCTTTGGAGCAGGGGCAAAAAGACGACCTCTTTCGCGCCGATCACTTGCTGCATCTGCGCTGCGAAATCTGTGACCCCGACACCGTCACCCTGACCGAGGCGCTGATCCAAAGCCCTTTGGCGCGGGTGGTCTCGGTCATGGATCACACCCCCGGCGATCGCCAAAGCCCGGATGCTGAACGCTGGCTGGTGCATATGGCGCGGGAATTGGGCCTTGATCTGCCACAAGCGCGCGAAAGAATGACCGAATTGCTGGACCGATCGGCGCGGGTCGGCGTTCAAGTGCGCGCCCATGTGGTCGCACGCGCTCATGCGGCGGGGTTGCCTATTTTAAGCCATGATGACCGCACCGCAGAGCAGGTCGATCAAGCCCATGCCGAGGGCATCACCGTTTCGGAATTTCCCACGACGATGGAGGCGGCGCTTCGCGCGCGCGCCCTTGGGGTGGCAACGATCATGGGTGCGCCCAACCTGCTGCGGGGCGGTTCGCAATCGGGCAATGTGGCGCTGCGCGAGGTGCTGCAGGCTGACCTGTGTGACGCGCTTTGTTCGGATTATGTGCCGCGCAGCCTGTTGGATGCGGCCTTTATGATCGCAGACGATGACACCCTACCGCAGGATTTGATCCGCGCCGTGGCTATGGTGTCAGATATTCCTGCGCGCATGGCGGGGCTGACCGACCGGGGAAGGATTGCACCCGGTTTGCGCGCCGATTTGGTTCGGGTGCGGCGGATGGGCACACATAACCATGTGGTGGCTGTCTGGCGGGAAGGGCGGCGCGTTCTTTAAGCCGCGCCCCCCATGGGCACCGACCCGTCCGAGTAGATCATGGCCCCACGGCGCAGGGTGGTGCGGACATGGCCTATGCCGGTGTCATCGGCAATGACCAGATCGGCCAATAAACCCGCTGCAATAGCCCCGCGATCCGTTAGGCCCAGCACACGCGCAGGGTTCAGCGTGGCAAGCCGCGTTGCCCCCGCCAGCCCCTGCGGATCGGCCTTGGCCAGTTCCAAAACGGCAGGCAGGATGGCCGAAGGGTGGTAATCTGACGCCAGAATGTCCAAAAGCCCCAAGCCATGCGCGTCGCGCGCCGACAGGTTGCCAGAGTAAGACTTGCCCCGCAGCGCATTGGGCGCGCCCATGGCCGTGGCCAAGCCACGCGCGCGGGCCTCGGTCGCGGCCTCGACTGTGACGGGGAACTCGCTGATACTGGCCCCCAACGCCTGCATCAATGCCACTTTGGCGACCGTGTCGTCATCATGGCTGGCCAAGGCCACACCATGGGCGCTGCAGGTATAGGAAATGGCGCGCAGCGTGGCTGTCATATCCCCCGCGGTTGAGCGCCTTGAGGCGATCCTGCGGGAAACCTCTTCCTCGGCCTCGGTTTGGCTAAGGCCCTTTTCATGCGCAATGCGCGCCACATGCGCCTCAAGGTCGCGGTATTGGCCCTGACCGGGGGTATGGTCGGTCAAAGAAACCAGATCAACCGAGCCTTCGGCGATCAGGTTTTCGACCACGCGCAAAGCATCGGGGAAGGTGATCTCAAAGCGGGCATGCACGCGGTGATCAACCTTTAGCACATCGCACATCGCCTTAAGTGTGCGGATGATGGCCGAGGTATTGTCAAAATGGCGGATATGGCCATGGACGGAGGCTGGGTTAAACGACAGTGCCGCATAGGCCGTGGTCACCCCCGCCACGGCAAGGCGGCGGTCCAGATCGCGCAGGCCAAGTTCCATTGGCATGCGCACATTGGGGCGGGGTTCCACCTCGCGCTCGATCATGTCGCCGTGCATGTCGACAAAGCCAGGCAACAGCAGCAGGCCTTGGCCCGACAGGGTAGCGTTTGGCACCGGCGCTTGGGCGATCTCGGCGATGAGCCCCCCTTCGATCCGCACAGAGCCATGGTCCAGCACCCCATCCGGAGTGACCACACGAAAATCAGAGAGCCACATCTTCACTTACCTCGTTTGCCGTCAGTTCAATCTCGCGGTCGATCAGGCTGGCCACATCGCCCGGATGGTGAAACACCCCGATCATCGCCACACCCTGTGCCTTCAGGTCGGACAATCTGCGCACCAGCGCCGCGCGCGCGCCCACATCAAGCGAGGCGGTGGGTTCATCCAGCAACAGCAGGCGTTGGGGCAGAATAAGCGCGCGCGCCAAGTTGACCTTTTGCTGCTCGCCGCCCGAAAAGGTGGTGGGATAGGCCCGCCACAGATCGCGCTTAACGCCAAATTCGTCCAACCACCGCCGCGCTTCCTTTAGCGCATCGCCTGCGGCCACCCCGGCCCGGCGCAGAGGTTCGGCCACAATGTCTTCGGCCGCCACACGCGGCCTTGCGATCAAAAACTGCGTGACAAAGCCAATCTCGCGCCGCCGCAACAGCGCAATATCTACATCCGCCGCCCGTGCAAGGTCAATGCGGCCTTCGGTGGTGTGATACCAGATATGCCCAGCGCGCGGCAGATAGCTGCGGTAAAGCGTGCGCAGCAAGGTTGATTTGCCCACGCCGTTTGGCCCGCGCAACAGCAAAAACTCTCCGGCATTGAGGGCAAAGCTGATGCCGTCAAAGGCCATCAACCGCTGCCCAAGGTGGTGCATCTCGAAATGTTTGCACAGGTTTTGCACCTCTAGAACAGGGGTCATTGCCGCCTCACAATTTTGCATGAACAAGTTGTTGGGTATAGTCGTGCTGGGGGTCTTGGAAAATCTGGTCCGACAGACCCTGTTCCACCACCCGTCCACGCCGCATCACCATGACGCGGTCCGCCATAGTGCGGATCACACCCAGATCGTGGCTGACAATCACCATGGTGATTGCCCTGTCGCGTTGCAGGCGCTTAAGCGTATCAAGCACCAAGGCTTGCACCGATACATCCAGCCCGGTGGTCGGCTCGTCCAGCAGCAAAAGGGCGGGTTCCAGCGCAATCGCCTTGGCCAGTTGCACGCGCTGTTGCATGCCGCCTGACAGTTCGATTGGGCGGGCGTCCATCCGATCCAGTGGAAATTCTGATGCCTCCAGTGCTGTGCGACCACGCGCGCGCAGGTTTGCAAAGCTGCGCTCTCCGGCGATCAATAGGCGTTCGGCCACGTTGCCGCTAGAGGTATGCTGCATGAGCAAGCCCTGATGCGGGTTTTGATAAACGATGCCAATGCGCGTGGCGCACAGCATCCGGCGCGCAAAGCGGTCAAGCCCGAACAGGTTTCCGGCCAAGTCGGGCAGGGCCAACCGATAATCGCCAGTGTCGGGTGTATCTTCTAGGTTCATCATGCGCAGCAAGGTCGATTTGCCCGACCCGCTTTCGCCCACAATCCCCAGCACCTCGCCGGGATAAACCACGGCGGACACATCGTGCAACGCCACCACATCGCCGTAGCGGCGCGAGACACCCGTCATGGTCAACAAGGGCGGTGTGGTCATCAGTTGCGGCGGCAAAAGGCTAAGGGCTTGGGTCATGCCGACTGTCCGTTCTGATACCATGTGGCCCCGATCCTATCGGCCTCGCCCTCGGCCTGACGGATGGCCTTGATGCCCAGATGGCTGTCTGACAATTCATAGGCTGATCCGCCGTCACCCTGCGGGATTTCATTCATATAGAACCCTTTGACGCCCGAACGATGGCACGTCAGTGCGCCGTGGTCTTCGACTTTGAAGGGCACGTCGGAAAAGACCAAGGGTTCTACCTTGGTAAAGGGCGGCACAGCGTAAAGCCGTTTTTCGCGGCCTGCCGACAAAAAGGTCAGATGCTGCGCCATGTGCAGTTTGGGCACATCCCAGCGCGGAATGGGCGAGGGTGTCATCACATGCCGCCCGTTCACAAGCGAGGGATAGGCCGCCCCCTCCATAATCCGGCCAGAGCGCACGATTTGCTCGTAAAGGATCAGCCACAGCCGCCCGTAATCGGCATCGGCGTGCATCTGGCGGGCGATGCTCATATTCGGCTCTACCGGGCGCAAGGGTTCGGGGTTGGGCACTTGCAGCACCAGAATCTGGCCCGCATGCAGCCGCTCTTCGGGGATGCGGTGGCGGCTTTGGATCAGGCTTGCGGCCAGCGTGTCCCAAGTTTCGGCAGCACCCGAGACTTTCGACAGAAACGAGCGGATCGAGGCGGCATTCACGCTGTCATCTGCGCCTTGATCAATCACCTTCACCACGGACGAGGGCTTCAACAGCGTCAGCGTCACTTGCAACCCGCCTGTGCCCCAGCCCCGCGCCATAGGCACCTCGCGGCTGGCATAAGGCATTTGGCAGCCCGGCACAGCGATGGCTTTGAGCATTTTGCGGCGCAATTCGCGCTTGGCCGAGGCATCAAGAAAGCCGTAAGACATTGGCTGCCAAGCTTTGGTTAGGCTAGCGATGCTCATGAGGGAACCTGTTCGGATTGAGGGGCGGCAGAGGCTTTCGCCCCGCGCAACGCATCCAGTGAGGATTGGAAGGTCACGTAATGCGGCAACTTGAAGTGGATGCAAAAGCCCGAGGCTTCGACCGGTTCGGTGTGGTAAAGAAAGAACTCTTCCTCGACCGGTGATCCTTTGGGGGCTGCTGCGGCGTTCAAATCTAGCGTGGCGCCGGAAATCACCTTCACTTCGTTCCAGCCCAAAGTGGCGCAAAAGCCAAGGTTAAGCTGGCCGGATTTGCCCTTTGATGTCACCTCGGCCTGACTGACTTTGACACGGCCAGCCGAAAAGACCGTGCCGCGCGGATGGGTCACGCGCACCTCGGCCTCGGCCAGACGCAGTTCGTTGACGGTGGGATGGGCGTTGAAATAGCCGCGCATCGCAGCATAGCCCAGCGTCAGCATGCCGCCCGTATCAGCGCGCGCAAGGCTTTGTAGGGTATGGGCGCGTTTGGCGGGAAAGAGCAGCGGCTCGCGCGTCAGGTCGGGGATGGCGTCGGGGGCGACTTCGGTGCGCGCGGGGTCAGCCACCAAGCCCTGCGCCTTTTGCCATGCCGCAAGCGAAGGTTGATGCGCAGGCGCAGCGGTCGCCGCAGGGGTTACCGGCGCGGGACTATAGGGGCGGCCTTGCAGCACACCAGTTGCCAGCAAACGATGCGCATAATCCAGCGTTGGCCCAAGGATTTGCCCGCCCGGAATATCCTTGAACGCGGCCGAGATGCGGCGGTGGGTGAATAACTGTTCTTGGCGAACAGGCTCAGCAATGGCCAAACGCGGTTGGGTCGTGCGCCAAGCGCGCAACAACAGCACCGCTTCGTAAAGATCGCCGCCCGCCTGTGCCAGCGCCAAAGCAGCAAGGTCGGGCTCGTAGAGCGACGCCTCGCCCATCACCCGATCAATCAGCATCGGCAAAGCGCGGCGCACGGCATCGACGCGGGCCGCGTCGATCTGGCCCAATTCGGCGCGGTAAAGCCGTTCGGCTTGGTCAATGGCGCGCGCACCACCCCGTGTTGCGACATAGGCCATCACAGCACCTCAATCAAAGTTGAGCGCGGCAGTCCGATGACAGAAGTGCCGCAGATGAAGAACATATCAAACCCCGCAGGATAACAGGACCGTGCCGCCCGCAAGGCCCAAAGGCCGGGGACAAGCCCGCCCAAGGTGATCTCGACGGATGTCTCGATTCCCGGCCCGATCAGGCGCAGCCTTTGGCCTTCGCCAAACCGCGCAAAGGCCACAACTGTGGCCCCATCGTCTGGATAAAGCGCTGATCCAACGGGAATTTGTTCCAGATGTGCCAAGCCTTCGGCCCTATCCAGCCCCAAAAACGCATGGTCGGCTGCTGCGGCAGGCGCCAATGTCGCCCCCGTAAAGGCCACAAAGCGCGACAGGTCAGGATCATCGCAAAACACCTTGCATTCACGGTCAACCAGCGCCTCGACAAGGCCCGTCATGCCCGGCGCGGGCAAGGTTTGCACCGTGCCAGGCCGCGACAGTGCCCACATCAGCGCTTCAAACGTGGCATTGGTGCGCGCTTCGAAGGCGTCGGGCACAGGAACCGACGCGGGGACGAGGTTTTGGGAAAGCGCCGCCATCAAAAGGTCTCCATGTCAACGCGGGTGGCTTCGATCGCTCGCAGGCATTCGGTATCGGCTGCCGCTTGGGCTGCGGCTTCGGATTGCAAAAAGGCGCTGATGGCAGGCGTCTGGCCAAAGCACGCTGTGGCCGCATCCACCACAGCCATGGCCATCGCACGTTCAAGATCGCGCCCCACGACCATGCCATACCCCTCGCACCCCGTGGCGCGCAGATGGGCTTCGGCCACCAAAACCTCGCCCAGATGAAAGTCTGTGCCCTGCACAGTGTCGCGCATCGGCAGCATGACAAGGCCGGTCCGGCTTTGCACCACCTCGACCGCGTCCAGCAGGGGCAGCAGCGTTTCGGCCAATGCCATCAAACGGGCGGCATCGGCGCGCGCCAGCACATCCAACAGGCGGCCATGATCAAACGGCGGGTCGTCGGTTTTGGCTTGGTCAAACATCGTCGGTTCCTTTCGGGGCCCCTTGCCCCTCGTCCAGACTGTCAAAGGTGAACTGCACGCGGTCGCCGGCCCAGACCGCTTCAGAATGGCCAATCGGGCGGCCTGAAGCGTCCACGTCGGTCTTTTGCACCACCATCACGGGCTGATCGGGGTGCTGCATCAACAACCGCGCCTCTTCACGATCGGGGCGGCGGGTGAATACGACGGTGCGCTTGCGAAAGTAATCTGGGATTCCATAAGCACTGTAGATGTCGGTGATGGACGAGCCAGCCGCCCTGCGCGCCACCAAATCAGGGAACAGAGCGGCAGAATGATAGGAAATCCCGATGCTGATTGGCACGCCATCCGCCAATCCCCGGCGCAGCAAGCGATGCACGCGGTCGCCTTGTGCAATGTCCAGTATCGTGGCCAACCAGTCTGGCGCAGGAATAAGGCTGTCAGAAATTTGCTCACCCGCCGGAGCTACGCCTTGCTCTAGCAAGTTCTGGCGAAACCGTGTGCGCCTGCCAATGTGATAATTGATCAAGGGGGCCGCCTGCACAAAGGTGCCGCGCCCCTGTTCAACGCGCAGTTTGCCTTCGGCGGCCAAGACCGC
>CANIKY010000059.1 GCA_947468085.1 Paracoccaceae bacterium
CTGCGAAAAATCGTTTCCACCAACCTGCCATGACGCCAGCCTCATCGGTGCGAACCCTCGCCAAGCAAACCGATTTTTCGCAGAAAAATCGTTCCTTGCGCGAAACATTACACTGCGTTGACTTCCCTGCGCCCCCCCGCGACATTTGGCCTTGATCCGGAGGCCCAATGACCCAATTTGATACCGAACTTGAAACCCGCCTGACCCGCTATGCCGCAATAGACAGCCAAAGCGACGAAGATAGCCCCACGTCCCCCTCGACCCAAGCTCAATTTGGCATTCTGACGCTGCTGCGCGATGAACTCGCCGCCATGGGCGCGCAAGATGTCACCCTCACCGACTATGGCGTGGTTTTAGCCACCATCCCCGCCACAGCCCAAGGCCCGACCCTTGGCTTTCTAGCCCATGTCGACACCGCCCCCGCCTTTGCAGCCAGCGGTGTCAAACCCCGCGTCCATCGCGGCTATAACGGCGGGGCCATCAGCTTTCCCGATGCCCCTTCTTTGATCCTGTCGCCAGATACCTCGGCCGAACTGGGCAAGAAGGTCGGCCATACGATCATCACCGCCTCGGGCACCACGCTGCTGGGCGGCGATGACAAAGCCGGCGTTGCCATCTTGATGACCGCAGCGCGCCATATGCTCACCCACCCTGATATCAAACACCCCAAGATCCGCCTCGCGTTCACCCCCGATGAAGAGATTGGCCGCGGCGTCGATAAGCGCCTGCCCGCCGATATCGGGGCCGATTTTGCCTATACTTTTGATGGGTCCAGCTTGGGCGAGATTGAATACGAAAGCTTCTCGGCCGACGGCGCGCAGGTCAAAATCATCGGCGTCTCGGCCCATCCTGGCTGGGCCAAGGGCAAGCTGGTCAACGCCCTGCATCTGGCAGCTCGCCTGATCACAGCCCTGCCCCTAACCACGATGAGCCCCGAAGTCACCCAAGGCCGCGAAGGGTTTATCCATCTGACTGACATGTCCGGCACCGCCGCCGAAGTTTCACTGCGCTTCATCCTGCGCGATTTTGAACGCCAAGGGCTGGCTGAAAAGGGCGCGCTTTTGCGTCAAGTTTGCGCCGATATCGCAGCCAGCGAACCGCGCGCCACAGTTGAGGTCACACTGCGCCCGCAATACCGCAACATGCGCTATTGGCTGGAAAATGACATGCGCCCTGTCACGCTGGCGCAAAAAGCCTGCCGTAGCTTGGGGATCGAGCCCGTCTCAAAGCCCATTCGCGGCGGCACCGATGGGTCGCGGCTGACAGAAATGGGCCTGCCCACACCCAACCTTTTCACCGGCATGCAGGAAATCCATGGGCCTTTGGAATGGGTGTCGGTGCAAGACATGGCTGTCGCCACCACGCTTTGCCTGACCATTGCCGAACTGGCGGCTCAGTGACACGCCCCATCTCTCCCTACCACGCGCCGGGCTTTTACGACCAAGCCTTGGCCCAAGGCCGCCACCGCGACATCGTGGGTGGGCGGTGGGAGGAGACGGGGCTGATCCAGATGCAACTTCTGCTGGCCGCAGGGCTTGATCCGCACCACCGCTTGTTGGACATAGGTGCCGGATCACTGCGCCTTGGCTGCCGCGTCGTGCCCTATCTGTTGCCCGATCACTATTGGGCCACCGACCTGTCTGGCGCCTTGATGCGGCGCGGGTATGCACAAGAACTCTCTGACAAGGCGCGCCTCAGCCCCGATCATCTGATCGAGGATGCCGATTTCGACTTTACAGGCCTGCCCGCCGGCATCGACTATGCAATCGCCTTCGCTGTCTTCACCCACCTGCCCCTGACGTTTTTGCAACAAGCCCTGCCCAAAATCCGCCGCAGTTTCCCAAGCCTGCAAAAACTGCTTTTCACTGTTTTTTTAGCCCCCGATGCCGCCCAAGCCAGTGCAGCCCTGCGCCAGCCTGACGGTGTTGTCACCCACCCAAACCGCGCACCCTATCACCATCTGGCCAAGGATGTGCTGGCCGCAACCCATGCCGCAGGCTTTGCAGCCCAGCTTTCTGACCCTTACCTGCCGCGCGGCCAGCGGCTTTGCATCGCCCTGCCGTTTTAAACCTTCTCTTACTTCTTACGGAATTATGAAATGTGATCACAGATTTTTTTCTTGTGATCACAAATGTCGCTTTTCCCGCCGCCTTTTGTTTTTGGTGATTTGCCCTTGCGGAAATCTGTGCCAAAAGCTGGCAAAACCACCATAAGCGGGGCGCAAGATGAACATTCACGAATATCAGGCCAAGGCCCTCTTGCGCAGTTACGGCATTCCGGTGTCGGACGGGCGTTTTGTGACACGCGCCGAAGATGCCAAAACCGCCGCAGGCGAATTGGATGGCCCCTTGTGGGTCGTCAAAGCGCAAATCCACGCCGGTGGCCGCGGCAAGGGCCATTTTCTTGAGGCTGAGGCCGGTGAAAAAGGCGGCGTGCGTCTGGCGCGCTCGGTCGCTGAGGCGGCCGAATTCACCCGCCAGATGCTGGGGCGCACCCTTGTGACGCTACAAACCGGACCGCAGGGCAAGCAGGTCAACCGCATCTATATCGAAGACGGCTCTGACATTGCCCGCGAATTCTATCTGGCCTTGCTGATCGACCGGTCCACCTCGCGCATTTCCATCGTCTGCTCGACCGAAGGCGGGATGAGCATTGAAGAGGTGGCACACAATACGCCCGAAAAAATTCTGTCTATCTCGGTAGATCCCGCCGCTGGCTTTTCGGAATACCACGGCCGCCGCGTGGCCTTTGCGCTGGGGCTAAGCGGGGGCCAAGTCAAGCAATGCGTCGGCATTGTGAAAAACCTGTACCGGCTGTTTGTCGAAAAAGACATGGACATGCTAGAGATCAACCCATTTGTCGTGCTCAAAGACGGCGGGTTGAAGCTTTTGGATGCCAAGATGAGCTTTGATGGCAACGCCATGTTCCGCCACCCCGAAATCGCCGCCCTGCGCGACGAGACGGAAGAAGACGCCAAAGAACTTGCCGCCTCGAAATTCGACCTGAACTATATCGCGCTGGACGGCGAGATTGGCTGCATGGTCAACGGGGCTGGTCTGGCCATGGCCACGATGGATATCATCAAACTGTACGGCGCAGAACCGGCGAACTTTCTGGATGTGGGCGGTGGGGCGACCAAAGAAAAAGTCACCGAAGCGTTCAAGATCATCACCTCTGACCCCAATGTCAAAGGCATCTTGGTCAATATCTTCGGCGGCATCATGCGCTGTGACATCATCGCCGAAGGCGTGATTGCTGCGGTCAAAGAGGTTGGCCTGAAAGTTCCGCTGGTCGTGCGGCTGGAAGGCACCAATGTCGAACTGGGCAAAGACATCATCCGCAACTCTGGCCTGAACGTCATCGCGGCGGATAACCTGTCGGATGCGGCCAAGAAGATCGTCAAAGCGGTGAAGGGTTAATCACATGTCCGTTCTCGTCAACAAAGCCACTCGCGTCATCTGCCAAGGCTTCACCGGCTCGCAGGGCACGTTCCACTCCGAACAGGCCATCGCCTACGGCACCCAGATGGTGGGCGGTGTCACGCCGGGTAAGGGCGGCACCAGCCACCTTGGCCTGCCAGTCTATGACAGCGTGCACGAGGCCCGTCAGGCCACGCAGGCCAATGCCTCGGTCATCTATGTGCCGCCACCTTTCGCCGCTGACAGCATCCTAGAAGCCATCGACGCCGAGATGGAGCTGATCGTGTGCATCACCGAAGGCATTCCGGTGCTGGATATGATGAAGGTCAAGCGCGCGTTGATCAATTCCAAATCCCGCCTGATCGGCCCGAACTGCCCCGGCGTTATGACACCGGGCGAATGCAAGATCGGCATCATGCCCGGCTCGATCTTCTCGCGCGGGTCGGTGGGGGTTGTGTCACGCTCGGGCACGCTGACGTATGAGGCGGTCAAGCAAACGACTGATGTTGGCCTTGGCCAATCCTCAGCCGTGGGCATTGGCGGCGACCCGATCAAGGGCAGCGAGCATATCGACATTCTTGAGATGTTCTTGGCCGACCCCGACACCCATTCGATCATCATGATCGGAGAAATTGGTGGTGCCGCCGAAGAAGACGCCGCCCAGTTCCTGAAAGACGAAAAAAAGCGCGGCCGCTGGAAGCCCACGGCTGGATTTATCGCAGGCCGCACCGCCCCAACAGGACGGCGCATGGGCCATGCCGGCGCCATCGTGGCCGGCGGCAAGGGCGATGCACAATCTAAGATCGAGGCGATGAAATCCGCAGGCATCATCGTGGCCGACAGCCCCGCGACCTTGGGCGAAGCCGTGATGAAAGCTTTGGGCCGCTAACAAACACCCGAGGGGCCAGCCCCCACGACGCCAAGCTGAAAGGCACAGATGATGACCGAACAAACCCCCAACGCAGCCTTCCACGCTTCGTCCTTTTTGCAAGGGGCCAATGCCGATTACGTTGACCAACTGGCCGCGCGTTATGCAACAGACCCGGCCTTGGTGGATGGGCAATGGGCCGAGTTCTTCCGCCTTCTGGGCGATTCAGGGCTAGAGCAAAAGCGCCAAGCGGCAGGTCCTTCTTGGGCGCGCGCCGATTGGCCGCCCCAACCCAATGATGATCTAACCTTGGCCATGACCGGCGAATACCCGGTTGAGGCGCAGGCCGCGGGCAAGAAGATCAGCGAAAAGGCGGCTGAAAAGGGTATTTCCCTGACCGACGCCCAAGTTCGCCGCGCAGTGCTGGATTCGGTGCGCGCCATCATGCTGATCCGCGCCTACCGTATTCGCGGCCATCTTGCCGCCGACCTTGACCCTTTGGGCATTGTCGAACGCGGCCATCACCCCGAACTTGACCCCGCCTCTTACGGCTTCACCGATGCCGATATGGACCGCCCGATTTTTATCGACATGGTTTTGGGGCTGGAAATGGCCTCGATGCGCCAGATCGTTGAAATCGTAAAGCGCACCTACTGCGGCACCTTTGCGCTGCAATATATGCATATCTCTGACGCCGATCAGGCAGGTTGGCTGAAAGAACGCATCGAAGGCTATGGCAAAGAAATAGGCTTTTCCCGCGAGGGGCGCAAAGCCATCCTCAACAAGCTGGTCGAGGCGGAAGGCTATGAGAAGTTCTTGCAAATCAAATACATGGGCACCAAGCGTTTCGGCCTTGACGGGGCCGAGGCCTTGATCCCCGCGATGGAGCAGATCATAAAGCGCGGCGGCAATCTGGGCGTGCGCGAGATCAATTTTGGCATGCCCCACCGCGGCCGCCTGAACGTTTTGGCCAATGTGCTGCAAAAGCCCTACAAGGCCATTTTCCACGAATTCCAAGGCGGCAGCTATAAGCCCGAAGATGTCGACGGGTCGGGCGATGTGAAATATCACCTTGGCGCGTCATCTGACCGGATTTTTGATGGCAATTCGGTGCACCTGTCGCTGACCGCCAACCCCTCGCACCTGGAGGCCGTCAACCCCGTGGTGCTGGGCAAGGTCCGCGCCAAGCAAGATCAGTTCGGCGATACCGATCGCCATCAGGCCATGCCCGTGCTGCTGCACGGGGATGCGGCCTTTGCAGGCCAAGGCGTTGTGGCTGAATGCTTTGGCCTGTCTGGCCTGAAAGGCCACCGCACGGGTGGGACGATCCACATCGTGGTCAACAACCAGATCGGCTTTACCACATCGCCGTCTTATTCCCGCTCGTCGCCCTATCCGACCGACATCGCCTTGATGGTCGAAGCACCGATTTTCCACGTCAACGGCGATGATCCCGAAGCCGTCGTCCATGCCGCCAAAGTCGCCACCGAATTCCGCCAGAAGTTCCACAAAGACGTGGTGATCGACATCTTCTGCTACCGCCGCTTTGGTCATAACGAGGGCGACGAGCCCATGTTCACCAATCCGGCCATGTACACCCGCATTCGCAAGCAAAAGACCACCTTGCAGCTTTACGCCGAGCGTCTGGTCAAAGACGGTCTGATGCCCGAAGGCGAGATCGAGGATCTAAAAGCCGCCTTTCAGGCCAAGTTGAACGAAGAATTCGAAGCCGGCAAAGCCTATAAACCCAATAAGGCCGATTGGCTGGACGGGCGCTGGAAGAATATGCAGCCCAAGGATCTAGAGCATTACCAGCGCGGTGAAACCTGGATCAAACCTGAAACCATGGCTGAAATCGGCGCCGCCCTCACCCGCGTGCCCGACGCCTTTGATCTGCATAAAACCGTCGCCCGCCAGTTGGACGCCAAGAAAGAGATGTTCGCCAAAGGCCAAGGCTTTGATTGGGCCACCGCCGAAGCGCTGGCCTTTGGCAGCCTGGTGACCGAAGGTTTCCCTGTGCGTCTGTCGGGCCAAGATTGCACGCGCGGCACCTTTAGCCAGCGCCACTCGGCCTTTATCGACCAAGTGACCGAGGCGCGGCATTACCCGTTAAACCACATCCGCCCGGGCCAAGCGCGCTATGAAGTCATCGATTCCATGCTGTCGGAATATGCGGTCTTGGGCTTTGAATACGGCTATTCCTTGGCCGAACCCAACGCTTTGACCATGTGGGAAGCGCAGTTTGGCGATTTCGCCAATGGCGCGCAGATCATGTTTGACCAGTTCGTGTGTTCGGGGGAAAGCAAATGGCTGCGCATGTCGGGGCTTGTTTGCCTGCTGCCGCACGGCTTTGAAGGCCAAGGGCCAGAGCATTCCTCGGCACGTCTGGAACGCTTCTTGCAATCCTCGGCGCATGACAACTGGATCGTGGCCAATTGCACCACACCGGCCAACTATTTCCACATCCTGCGCCGCCAGATGCACCGCGATTTCCGCAAGCCGCTGATCTTGATGACACCCAAGTCGCTGCTGCGCCATCCGATGTGCATCTCGGATGCCGCCGATTTCACCGATGGATCAACCTTCCACCGCCTGCTGTGGGATGATGCGCAAAAGGGCCATTCGGCCCTGAAACTCGCCGCCGATGACAAGATAAAGCGCGTGGTCATGTGCTCGGGCAAGGTGTACTTTGACCTTCTGGCCGAACGTGATGCGCGCGGGCTGTCGGACGTGTATCTGATGCGCATCGAACAGCTTTACCCCGTGCCGACCGTACCTTTAACCGAAGAACTGGGCCGCTTTAAAAACGCCGAATTCGTCTGGTGTCAGGAAGAACCCAAAAACGCCGGCGCTTGGTCCTTTATCGAACCCGAGATCGAAGCCCTGCTTGTCAAGGTTGGCGCGAAATTCAGCCGCCCGCGCTATGCCGGGCGCATCGCCTCGGCCTCACCCGCGACGGGTCTGGCCAGCAAACACAAAGCCGAACAAACAGCCCTCGTCAACGACGCGTTGGCCTGAGGAGGAGATGGTTATGACCGATGTAATGGTACCCGCCTTGGGCGAAAGCGTGACCGAAGCCACAGTCTCGACCTGGTTCAAAAAGCCCGGTGATGTGGTGAAGGCGGACGAAATGCTCTGCGAGTTGGAAACCGATAAGGTCTCGGTCGAAGTGCCAAGCCCGGTGGCAGGGGTCTTGGCCGAAATCTTGGTGCCCGAAGGCACCACCGTGCCCGCAGGCGCACGTTTGGCCATCGTGACCGAAGGGGCCACTGCACCAGCCGCAGCCCCCAAAGCCGCCGCGCCCGCCGTGGTGGCCCCCGTGGCCCCTGCCACCAAAGATATCGAAGACGCCCCCGCCGCGAAAAAAGCCATGGCCGAAGCGGGCCTGACCGCCGCTCAAGTCACCGGCACCGGCCGCGATGGCCGCATCATGAAAGAAGACGTGGCCAAATCCGCCGCCGCCCCCGCAGCTGCCGTAGCATCAGCCCCCGCGCCCGCCGGCATCCCCCGCGCCCCCATCCCCGCCGACGACGCCGCCCGCGAAGAGCGCGTCAAGATGACCCGCCTGCGCGCCACCATCGCCAAGCGCCTGAAAGACGCCCAAAACACCGCCGCCATGCTGACCACCTATAACGAGGTCGACATGTCCGGCGTGATGGAATTGCGCAACACCTACAAAGACGTGTTTGAAAAAAAGCACGGCGTGAAGCTGGGCTTTATGTCGTTCTTCGTCAAAGCCTGTATCCATGCGCTCAAAGAAATCCCCGAGGTGAATGCCGAAATCGACGGGCAAGATGTGGTCTATAAAAACTACGTCCACATGGGTGTTGCAGTCGGCACGCCCAATGGTCTGGTTGTGCCCGTGCTGCGCGATGCCGATCAGATGAGCTTTGCGGGCATCGAAAAGAAGATCGCCGAAATGGGCGCGCGGGGGCGCGACAACAAGCTGACCATGGCCGATATGCAGGGTGGGTCTTTCACCATCTCGAACGGCGGGGTTTACGGCTCGCTCATGTCCTCACCCATCTTGAACCCGCCGCAATCGGGCATCTTGGGGATGCACAAGATCCAAGACCGCCCTGTTGTGGTCGGGGGCCAGATTGTGATACGCCCGATGATGTATTTGGCCTTGTCGTATGACCACCGGATCGTGGATGGCAAAGGCGCTGTTACCTTCCTTGTGCGCGTGAAAGAGGCGCTGGAAGATCCGCGCCGCTTGTTGATGGATTTGTAACATTTTTAGATAGATAGGTAACATTATGACCCCTGAACTTACCGCCCTAACCCTTGCCGCCTTGGTGCAAGTGGCCCAGTTCACGCTGTTTGCCGGTCAGGCCAATAGCGACTTGACGATAAACTACACCCTCAGCCCGCGCGACACTCCGCCGGCCAAGCCCATGTCCAAGATCACCGCCCGCTTGGGCCGTGCGCTGAACAACCATTTCGAAGCGCTGGTGCTTTTCACCATCGCCGTCGTGGTCGTTACCTTAGGCGAAAAATCCAGCCCCCTCACCGTCGCCTGTGGCTGGGCCTACCTCGCTGCCCGCATCCTTTATGTGCCCGCCTATGCCTTTGGCTGGCAGCCCTGGCGGTCGCTGATCTGGAGCGTGGGGCTGATCGCCACCACCGTTATGCTTGTGGCGGCGCTGCTTTAACGGCCGCGCCCGCCTCGTTCAAAGGGAAAGACCATGGCAGAGTTTGATGTGATCGTGATCGGTGCTGGCCCCGGCGGCTATGTTTGTGCGATCCGTGCGGCGCAACTGGGGCTGAAGGTCGCCGTGGTCGAGGGCCGCGACACCTTGGGCGGCACCTGCCTGAACGTGGGCTGCATCCCGTCCAAGGCGCTGCTCAACGCCACGCATCAGCTGCACGAAGTGCATGAGAACTTTGAGAAAATGGGCCTAATGGGCGCCGCCCCCCGTGTCGACTGGTCAAAGATGCAGGCCTATAAGGACGACGTGGTGGGTGGCAACACAAAGGGCATCGAGTTTTTGTTCAAGAAAAACAAGGTGACTTGGCTCAAAGGCTGGGGCAGCGTGCCTGCCGCAGGACAGGTCAAAGTGGGCAGCGATCTGCACAGCGCCAAACATATCATCATCGCCACCGGTTCTGAACCCGCAAGCCTACCGGGTGTGACAGTGGACGAGGTAAATGTTGTCACCTCGACCGGCGCTTTGACCCTGCCCCACATCCCCGCCACCATGACCGTGATCGGCGCAGGCGTGATTGGGCTTGAACTCGGCTCGGTCTATGCCCGTCTGGGCACCAAGGTAACAGTGATCGAATACCTCGACGCCATCACCCCCGGTCAAGATGCCGAGGTGCAAAAGACCTTCCAGAAGATCCTGACCAAACAGGGCCTGACCTTTATTCTGGGCGCTGCTGTGCAAGGGGTAACGGGCACCACCACCACCTACAAACGCCGCTCCGACGGGGTTGAGTCTTCAGTGAATGCCGATGTCGTCCTCCTCGCCACAGGGCGCAAACCCAATACCGCTGCCCTAGGCCTAGAAGCACTTGGGGTCGAAATGGGCCCGCGCGGCACAATCAAAACCAATGCCCACTACGCCACCAATATCGTGGGCCTTTACGCCATCGGCGACGCCATCGCAGGCCCCATGCTGGCCCATAAGGCCGAAGACGAAGGCATGGCCGTGGCCGAAATCGTGGCCGGCAAACATGGCCATGTGAACTACGCCGTCATCCCCGGCGTGATCTACACCACCCCCGAGGTCGCCTCGGTCGGTGCCACCGAAGAGCAACTCAAAGACCAAGGCCGCCCTTACAAAACAGGCAAGTTTTCCTTCATGGGCAACGCCCGCGCCAAGGCAGTCTTCCAAGCCGACGGCTTTGTCAAAATTCTGGCCGATGCCGCCACTGACCGTATCTTGGGGGCCCATATCATCGGCCCCGCCGCAGGCGATCTGATCCATGAAATCTGCGTTGCGATGGAATTTGGCGCCTCGGCCCAAGACTTGGCCCTGACCTGCCACGCCCACCCCACCTATTCCGAGGCCGTGCGCGAAGCCGCCCTCGCCTGCGGTGACGGCGCAATCCACGCCTAAAATCCCCCCCGCACCCCCCTATTTCACATGTGCCCAAATATCCCACGGGGGTGCGGGGGTGTGAAACCCCCGCTCTTGGGCAACGGGTGCGGGGGTGTGAAACCCCCGCGTCGCAGCGACTGGCCCTAACGCTCAGTCAGTTTCAATTCGATCCTGCGGTTCAAGGCGCGGGCCTGCGGCGTATCGCCCGCAGCCACCGGTTGGTACTGGCCAAAGCCCGCAGCGGCCAGGCGGTCGGGGGCAAAACCCAACTCATCCGTCATATACTGCACCACTGATAAGGCGCGGGCTTGGCTTAACTCCCAATTGTCGCGAAAATCACCGGTGCCGGACAAGGGCACGTTGTCGGTATGGCCATCCACCCGGATGATCCAGTTCAGACCGGGCGGAATTTTTGGCGACACGGTTTGCAGCGTCTTGACCACTTTCGCGATCTGGCTTTGACCCTCTGGTGCCAGATCGGCGGCCCCCTGCTGGAACAGCACTTCCGAGGAAAACACAAACCGGTCACCCACCACCCGCACACCGGGTTGGCCTTCCAGAAGCTTGGACAATTCGCCGAAGAATTCTGAGCGATACTTCGACAGATCCTGATTTTCGGCCATCAACCGCGCTGCTTCCGCGGCCTCCAGTTCGGCGCGCTTTCTTTGCTCTGCCGCCACCTGCGCCAAGGCTTGGTTCAACTGGCTGCCAAGAGCCGAGATTTGTACATTATTATCGCTGTCCTTGGCGGCCGAGGCGTCAAGCATCCCCTGCAACTGCGCCAATTGCGTGCGCAGCGCGGTCAATTGCTGGTTCAACAGGGCGACATTGCGGGCCTGTTGGGCCAGTTGCAGATCCTTTTGCGACAGGATGTCTTGTGCTGCAGCCAAAAGCACCTGCTTTTGCGTCTTGGCATTGGCCATGTCTTTTTGCGCAGCATCCGCCGCAGCCAGCAGCGTCAGCGTGTCTTCGGCTTTCTTGCGCTGATCTTCCAGTGCCAAAGTCATGGCAGTCAGTTCCGCATCAGAAGATTTCAGCTTTTCGCGCAGCGCCTCTGCGGCCGCCGCATCCACCAACCGCTGCTTTTCAATCTCGCTGAGTTGGGTTTGCAGCGTGCTGGTATTGCCCGCGAGCGTCGCCAAAGAGGCGGCCTTTTGCGCATCTTGGCGCTTGAGATCGTCGATCAGCGCCTGCAAGGCGGCGGTGCGTGCGGCGGCCAAGCGGGCCGCTTCGGTGCCGACATCAATCTCATCGCGCGCTTGGGCAAGGGCCAAAGCCACAGCCTCTTTTTCCGAAATCACCCTAGCCTGCGCCGATTGCAACTGTTCGAGCGAGGCTGTCAGCGCCCCAATCTGGTCTTTTTGCCCTGCGCTTTGCGCCAAAAGCCCTGCCACCTGCGTTTCAAAGCTGACAATCTTGCCCTGCGCAGCGGCCAACTCGCCCTCTTTTGCCGTCAGTTGGCCACTCAGCGTGGCGATGAGCGCCGATTGCGCGTCGCCCGTGGATTTGGCAGCGTCCAGTCGGGCGTTCAGGGTATTCACCTGATCAGATAGTCCTGCGGCTTTGGTCTTTTCCAAACCCAAAGCATCAGCCAGTTGCGCCACTTGGTCGTTAAGCTGGCTTAATTCAGAGCTTTGGGTGTTGATCGTATCGCGCAGCACCGATTGCGCGACGGTCAAAATCGTCAGCACAAACATCATCACCATCAACAATGTGGTGACGGCATCGACAAAGCCTGCCCAGATATTGGGCTGTTCGCGCCTTCTGCGGCTTAGGCCCATGGTTAGCTACGCCCCGTAGTGCCGCGCGTCAAAGATTTAATCGCCGTCGACAGCGCCGCCAAATCCCCGCGCAGGTCGGCCAAGGTCTCTTGCCGCCCAGCTGAAAGTTCTTCCAAGATACGCAACAATTGCACGTCAATTGACCGCAGGCGCATCCGGCTTTCCGCGTCGGTATAGCCCTGCGCCGCGCCTTCAGATGCCGCAAGGGCCACGAGGATCTTGTCTTGCCCCGCCACCAACCGGTTCAGCGCGGCAACTTGACCGCTTTCCGCCTCCATGCCTTTGGCCAAGCGCCGCACGGCGGTGGCCAGATCAGCAATCTGCGCATCACTTTGGGCACGGCTGGCTTCAGATTGCAGGTAGATCGTCTGCAACACCTCAATCTGGCCTGACACATGGTCCAAAATCTGCGTCATCACCGCTTGATCGGTGGATTCACCCTCGGCCCCAGAAAATCCAAGCCTTGTGATGGAAGACACCCATTCTTCCAACTCGCGGTAAAAGCGGTTCTGGCCATGGCTGGCAAACAATTCCAGCAGACCCACAATCAAAGACCCTGCCAACCCCATCAAAGAGGAGGAAAACGCCGTGCTCATGCCCCCCAACTGCTCTTGCAAGCCATTCATAAGCTTGGCAAAGATCGCAACACCTGTTTCCCCCTCTTGCGGGGCCAGCGATTTGATCGTGCCGACAATGGCGGGAATGGTGACGGCAAGGCCGTAAAAGGTGCCCAAAAGTCCAAGGAAAATCAGCAGGTTGGTTAGATAGCGCGTGATATCACGGGCTTCGTCGATGCGGGTTGCAACCGAATCCAGGATGGAATGCGCGTTTGATGACGTAATCTGCCGCTTGGCTTCCCGCCCGCGCAGCAGGGCCGCCAAGGGGGCCAACAGGCGCGGCGGGCGAACACTCTCGCTGCCGTCGGCATCATTGGCGAAGTTTTCAATCCAGCGCACGGATTGGATCAAGATCAGCACCTGCCAAAAACACGTGACGATGCCCAAGGTGAAGACGCCGATGATGAAGGCGTTCAGCCATGGGTTTGTGTGAATGATGGCCAAAACTTCGGCGCTGATCAGCCAAAGGCCTGCGGCCAGCAAGGCACAGGCCAAAAGCATGCTGACAATCTGCCGGATCGGCTGGGTGAAAGAGATTTGTGACAAGCCCTGCTGTTTCATGCGCCTACTTGAGCCCGATCCTAAAAGGTTACATCCATAATAGCAGACATGGTCCCGTTGCGCCAAGCGAAACAGGTTTAGCCCAGCAAGTGGCCGACCCGTATCACCAAGGCGTCCAAATCTGCATCCGCGATGCCCAAGCCTGCCAGATGGGCGGCAGTAGCCTCTAGATAGGCTCGGTTCGTGCCGCGCCCACCCACTGCATGGGCGATGATGCCCGCTTGTTCATCTAAACTTAAGCCGCCACAGTATTGAATATGGTGGGGGTCAATCACATAGGCCAGCGCCGTCACATCACGGCCATCTTTGGTGCGCAGCGCCAGCCAGTCTTCCAGATAGGCCGAAGAGATCAACTCGCGCGCGCGCAAGGTGGCCAAGGTGTCGTCCTCGGCCCCCGGTGCCACGCGAAAGGCCACACCATCGCAAAAGGCCCCCGCCGCACGGTCAAGAGCCAGCACCAAGCCCATGCGTTCGGGTGTGCCGCGATGATGGACCGAGCGCATGCAAAAGCTGCGGTGCCAGCCGATCAATCGGGCCACCTGCGCCTCAGCCACGGCAAAGCCCGGATCCCAAATCAGCGATCCATAGCCAAAGACCCAAAGCGGTTGCGACATAAACTGGCCCTTTTTGATACCTGCTTGTAAACGGGGCTTGGGGCAAAGGAAAAGGGAAGATCGAATGCGGTGGGTGCGGTTTCTTATATGGCTCGTTTTGGGGCTTGGCGTGCTGTGGGGCGGATATTGGTTTGTGGGTGCACGGGCGCTGGAGCGCGCCACGCAGGCGGCATTTGAAGACCAAAGGGCCGCTGGGCTCGTGGCTGACAACAGCGCCATATCTGTTGCAGGCTTTGCCGACCGCTTTGACCTGACGATCAGCGATCCGCATCTGGCCGACCCTGTCAGCGGCTGGGGCTGGCAGGCGCCTTTTGTGCAAATCTTAGCCATGACGTGGAAGCCGTGGCACGTGATCTTGGCCCTACCACCCACCCAAGCGATTCAATCGCCCGATGGGCAGAATGTTACCCTCACCTCGTCTCGCTTGATGGCCAGCGTTATGATGCAGCCCACCCCAGCCCTGCCCCTAAAGCGCGCGGTGGTGGAGGGCGAGGGGCTGACCCTTTCGTCCTCGCAAGGCTGGCGGATTGGGGTGGATAAGGGTGTGCTGGCAGCGGAGCTTTCACCGACACAAGCCAACACCCTGCGCTTGGGCGCGGATGTGGGGGTACTGACCCTGCCACAGGCTTACGCCAATTTGAAAGACCTTGGCCCAGTCCTTACGGCCTTGCATCTGGATGCAAGCGTCACCCTATCACAGCCCATCGACAGCTCCCTAAGCGACCCGCATCTTTTGGGCGTATCCCTTACCCAGTTTCACATAACTTGGGGTGCTGTGGATTTGACCGCAACCGGAGAGATCAAACCCGATGCCAAAGGCTTGGCCTCTGGCCAGATTGATCTGCACCTGACGGGATGGCAAAGCCTGCCTGCGGCGGCGGTAGCCTTGGGGTTGGTGCCACCCGCCAACGAAGTTAGTCTCCAACGCGGTCTTGAGTTTCTGGCCAAGGCCAGCTCCGACCCCAAGGTGATCTCGCTGACCCTGAAGTTGACAGAAGGGCAGATGACCTTGGGGTTCATCCCCTTGGGCCCCGCACCGCTTATGCCCTAGATCAAGGGCAATAATCCCTGCCGCCCTGTTGGGACCAGTGACGGCAGCCTTGGCACGAGGTGGACCTCGGCAGGCCGCAGCGTCGAGTGCGGCATCGGGCGGACCTGCACCACGGTCCCTTTGGCCCGCGCAAGCCAAAAGCCCCGCAGCAAAGCCTGCAAGGCCCGCCCAAAGCGCATTTATGCGTCGTGCGTCTTGCTTGGCCCAACCCGGCCGAAATCGGGGGCCGAAGTATCTTGACCAGCCTCGATAATCCCCCGCCGGATGGCGCGGGTGCGGGTGAAATAGTCAAACAACTGATCGCCATCGCCCATGCGGATGGCGCGTTGCAGCACGAACAACTCTTCGGCAAAGCGGCCCAGAATGTCCAAAACCGCGTCTTTGTTGGTCAAGAACACGTCGCGCCACATGGTAGGGTCGCTCGAGGCGATCCGCGTGAAATCGCGAAAGCCTGTGGCCGAGTACTGGATGACTTCGCTGTTGGACACTTGGGCCAAGTGATCGGCCACGCCGACCATCGTGTAGGCAATCAGGTGGGGAGTGTGGCTGACCACGGCCAGCACCAGATCATGGTGCGCCGGATCCATCGTATCAACCTTGGCCCCCATCGCATGCACAAGATCGCGCAGGCGGTTCAAGGCTTGGTTGTCTGTATCGGCCGCAGGCGTCAGCAGCCACCAGCGGTTGTCAAACAAGGTGGCAAAGCCGGAACGCGGGCCGGAATACTCGGTTCCTGCCATCGGATGGCCGGGAATGAAATGCACGCCCATCGGGATATGTGGTTGCACCGCGGCAATCACCGCTTGCTTGACCGATCCCACATCACTCACCGTGGCCCCTGCTGCCAAATGCGGGCCAATTTCGGCAGCAATCGCCGCCATCGCCCCGACGGGCACAGCCAACACCACCAGATCAGCACCTGCCACAGCCTCGGCCGCTGTGGCAAAGACTTGGTCGCACAGGCCAATCTCCAGCGCCACGGCGCGAGTTTCAGCAGATTTGGCATGGCCCACAATCTGCCCCGCCAAACCCTTGGCCCGCATGGCATGCGCCATCGACGAGGCAATCAGCCCCAAGCCGATCAGCGCCACTTTTTGATAGATCACCGTCATTTCATGCCCTTAAACTGGCCAATCGCATGGGCCACCCTGCGGCAAGAGGACTCGTCGCCAATCGTGATTCGCAAGCATTGTGGCAGTTTATAGCCCGACACCCGCCGCACCAGCAGACCCTGCGCTTGCAGGTGGGCATCGCAGGCCTCGGCCTCGGCTGGGTTGGCAAAGCGGGCGAGGATGAAATTGCCCATCGACGTATCCGACGGCACGCCCAATTCCGCCAAGGCCAAGGCCAGCCAGTGGCGCATCTTGGTGTTTTCAGCCCGACAGCGGATGACATAATCTTGGTCGCGCACCGCCGCCTCGGCCGCCTCTTGCTGGGTGCTGGACAGATTGAATGGGCCGCGAATGCGGTTGAGCACATCAATAATACTGCGGGGGCCATAGCCCCAGCCCACCCGCAACCCGCCCAAGCCGTAAATCTTGGAAAAGCTGCGCGTCATCACCACATTCTGGCGACGATCCACCAAGCCCGCGCCGCCATCATAGCCTTCGACAAATTCGGCATAGGCCCCATCCAGAACCAAAATCGCCTGCGATGGCAGGCCATCGGCCAAACGCTCTACCTCGGATGGCGAGATCATCGTGCCGGTTGGGTTGTTGGGATTGGCGATGAAGACCAGTTTGGTGCGGCGGTTGCAGGCCTTTAAAATGGCGTCGACATCGGTTGTGCGGTCGCGCTCGACCACTTCTACGGGCGTGGCCCCTGCTGCCATGGCAGAGATGCGGTACATCAAGAACCCGTGTTCGGTAAAGACCACCTCGTCCTTGGGGCCAGCATAGGCTTGGCATAGAAAATGGATAATCTCGTCAGACCCCGCGCCGCAAATCACGCGGTCAGCCTGCAGGCCATGGGTCTCGGCAATGGCCTGCCGCAGGCCGGCGTGGTCGGTTGAGGGGTAACGGTGGATCTGGTGAACCGAGCGTTGGAACGCCTCTTTGGCCTTATCAGACGGGCCTGAAGGGTTTTCGTTCGATGACAGCTTGACCACATTGGCCACACCCGCCACGGCAGCTTTACCACCCTCGTAAAGGGCGATGTCCAAAATGCCAGGTTGCGGGCGGATGGGGTCGGTCATGTACTTTCCTTAGATCTTGTGGACAGTTTTAACCACAGGGGCGGGCAAGTTCCACCGCCAATTCGTTTGCCTTTGAATCGATGCCCGCCCAAAGCAAAGGGCCCACCAATGGCGGGCCCTGCTTGGCCCCCAGAGCGGGGGCCATGATCCCTAACAGGATTAGTTTTTAGCGTAGTATTCGACGATCAGGTTCGGTTCCATCTTAACCGGATAAGGCACATCGCCCAGCGCAGGCGTGCGCACAAATTTCGCGGTCTGTTTGGATTGATCAACTTCGATATAGTCGGGAATGTCACGCTCGGCCAAGGCCAAGGCCTCGGTGATTGCGGCCATTTGCTTGGACTTCTGGCGCACTTCGATGATGTCACCTTCGTTCACACGGTACGAGGCGATGTTGACCGGCTTGCCGTTCACATGGACATGGCCGTGGTTCACAAACTGGCGGGCCGCGAAAACTGTCGGAACAAACTTGGCGCGGTAGACCACCGCGTCCAAGCGGCGCTCCAGCAGACCCACCAGCGCTTCGCCCGTGTCGCCACGCTGGCGTTCAGCGTCAGCATAGATCTTGCGGAACTGCTTTTCGGTCAAATCGCCGTAGTAGCCCTTCAGCTTTTGCTTGGCGCGCAACTGCGTACCAAAGTCAGACAGCTTGTTCTTGCGGCGTTGGCCATGCTGGCCGGGGCCGTATTCACGCTTGTTCACCGGGGATTTCGGACGGCCCCAGATGTTTTCGCCCATACGGCGGTCAATTTTATACTTGGCAGACGTGCGTTTGGTCACGGCTGATCTCCTTCGTTACAGGTTTTGGATTTGCCGAAAACCGGTTCGCATCGGGGGCAGACCATCTTGCGATGATCTCAGCCCGCTTTTGCTATCCCGACCCCGGAAAACCCAAAGGGAAGGGCGTTGTCCTTTGATCTTGCGATCCGACAGGCATCTTCTTGCGAAGGCCACCAACACCAATGAAAGCCGCAAGAGGGATCTTGCAACTGCGTGGCTTATACAGGCCAAGCGCGCAGAGTCAACACGGGGGGAGCCACTCTTATTGCGCGGCAAATCCCTGTCCCGTTGCCAGCGCCAAGCCATCGACCACGGCAGTGAATGCGTCAGAGCTTTGCACCGCAGCCTTGAGACAAAGGGCCTGCGCCTCTTCGGCCACCAAACCCATCAGGCTTGACCCCCCCACCAAGATCACCGTGCCGATCTGATCACGCGCCACCCCCGCCATGGTCAAAGTCTCACCCGCAGCCCGCCGCAACCCCTCGCGGTAGCGCGCAAG
>CANIKY010000060.1 GCA_947468085.1 Paracoccaceae bacterium
AGTTCACCCTAGAAACCGAGGTCGAGATCGCCCCCGAAGGCAATTTCACGCTGGAGGGGCTGTATATGTCCAACGGCATGTATTGCACCCAGTGCGAGGCGCAGGGCTTTCGCCACATCACCTTTTACCCCGACCGGCCCGATGTCATGGCACCTTTCAGCGTGCGCATCGAAAGTGATTTGCCGGTGTTGCTGTCGAACGGCAATCTTGGGGCAAAGGGACCGGCTTGGGCGGAATGGCACGACCCTTGGCCCAAGCCCGCCTATCTATTTGCGCTGGTGGCGGGCGATCTTTTGGCCCACCGCGCCGATTTCACCACGATGTCGGGCCGCAAGGTGGATCTGAACATCTACGTCCGCCAAGGCGATGAAAACCGCTGCGCCTATGCGATGGACAGTTTGATCCGCTCGATGCGCTGGGACGAGCAGATTTATGGGCGCGCATACGATCTGGATGTCTTTAACATCGTGGCCGTCGATGATTTCAACATGGGGGCTATGGAGAATAAGGGGTTGAACATCTTCAACTCTAAACTCGTGCTCGCCAGCCCGCAGACGGCCACCGACGACGATTATGGCCGCATTGAATCGGTCATCGCGCACGAGTATTTCCACAACTGGACAGGCAACCGCATCACCTGCCGCGACTGGTTCCAACTGTGCTTGAAAGAGGGGCTGACGGTTTTTCGCGACCAGCAATTCACGGGCGACATGCGCTCTGCCGCCGTCAAGCGCATCGAAGATGTGCTGACCCTGCGCGCGCGGCAGTTTCGCGAGGATGCAGGCCCCTTGGCCCACCCCGTACGGCCGCAAAGCTTTGTCGAGATCAATAATTTCTACACCGCCACTATCTACGAGAAGGGGGCCGAGGTTATCGGGATGCTCAAGCGTCTTGTGGGCGATCAGGGTTATCAGGCCGCGCTGGATTTGTATTTTGACCGCCACGATGGCCAAGCCGCCACGATCGAAGATTGGCTGGCGGTGTTTGAAGAGGTGACGGGCCGCGATCTGACCCAGTTCAAACGCTGGTACGCCCAAGCGGGCACCCCGCGCTTAAGTGTGACCGAGGAGTGGCTGGCAGAAACCGGCACCTTCCGCCTGACATTGCGCCAAGACACTCTGCCCACGCCCGGTCAACCGCACAAAGACCCCAAGGTTATTCCCGTGGCGATTGGCCTGCTGAACCCCAACGGCGACGAGGTGCTTCCCACGACCGTGCTGGAGCTGACCCAAACCGAGCAAAGCTTTGACTTTGCCGGCCTGGCCAGTCGCCCCATCGCATCGATTCTGCGCGACTTTTCGGCCCCCGTGGTGCTGAACCGGCAGGTGGCGGCCAGTGAACGGGCCTTCTTGCTCGCGCATGACACCGACCCCTTCAACCGCTGGGAGGCGGGGCGCGCGCTGGCCAAAGAGGTGCTGATGGGGCAGGCCGACCCTGCGCCCTTGATCGAAGGGCTGGCGCGGGTGGTGCTGGACACTGGGCTTGATCCGGCCTTTCGCGCGCTGACGCTGCGCTTGCCCGGCGATGATGATATGGCGGCTACCATAGCAGCGGCGGGTGGTGTGCCCGATCCTGACGCTATGCATGCCGCGCGGCGGGGTCTGCACCTTGCCTTGGCGCAAAAGCTTGCGCCGCATCTGCCTGCCCTGTCAGCCCCGATAGCTGGCGCTTTTAGCCCTGCGGCCGATCAGGCGGGCCAACGTGCCCTGCGCTTGGCGGCCTTGGGGCTTTGGGCTCGGCTGGATTTGGCCCCCCTGCGCGCAGCGCATCAGGTGGCGTCTAACATGACCGAAGAGGTTGGCACCTTGGCCCATTTGCTGGAAAACAGCGCAGAGCGGGGCGAGGTTGCGCGGTTTGAGGGGCGCTGGCAGGGTGATCGGTTGGTGATGGACAAATGGTTCAGCTTGCAGATCTTGTGTGCAGCCCCCGATCAGGCGGCGGTGGTGACGGCCAAGTTAACCCAGCATCCGCTTTTTGACTGGAAAAACCCCAACCGCTTTCGCGCGGTTTTTGGCGCGCTGTCGGGCAATCACGCAGGCTTTCACCACGCCTCAGGCGCGGGCTATGCCCTGCTAGCCGATTGGTTGATCACGCTTGACCCGTTAAACCCGCAAACGGCGGCCCGCCTGTCTGGCGCGTTTGAGACGTGGTCGCGGTATGATGCGGGCCGACAGGCGTTGATCAAGGCCCAGCTTGCGCGGATTGCCGCCGCGCCGATCAGCCGCAATCTGGCCGAGATGGTCGCCCGAATGCGCGGGTGATCCTTTCATATGTGTCTAAATATCCATACTCCCCGCAGCCCCAAACGCCGCGACTGGATATTTTAGCAAGTCTAAAAGGGATCAGGGCTGACAATAGGCCTGCGCGCGCGTCCATTTGGCGATGCTGGCCCGGGTGCGGGCTTTGGCCCAAGGGCCCCAATCGCGCGCGATGCCGCTGTGGCCGTCGCCCGCCAACATGCCATCTTCTGCCACGCGCGGGGCGATGATGTCGATGGCGCAAGACAGGTTGGCCGCGCCGTCTTTCAGGCTGGCGGTCGTGGTAGCCTCGCAGCCGGAACGCCGGGCCGTGGCCAAGCTGATCTGCATCAGGCCCACATAGCGGCCATGCAGGCCCATGGCCTTGGCGTTGTATCCGCTTTCGTATTTGGCGGTAGCCGACAAAATCGCCACCCAAAAGGCGCGGCGATCCTCATCCGAGGCTTTGGCATAGCCCGGGCAATAGGTCTCAACATCCTTGGGGATCAGATTTGTCAGTTCTGCGTCATGGTCTGCCACTCGGGCCAAAGCCTCGGCCGTCCATGCGGCGCCACTGGTTGTGTGATCCCAGCGCATGGCAGGCAAGTTTGGCGTGGATTTGGCCTCGTTTGCCGCGGCAGGGGTGCTGAACGCAAGGCAAAGGGCGAAAGCTGTCAGCGTCAAACGAAAAGGATCAAAGACTTGCATGGAACCGTAAAGTTGCCGTCACACCGCGCGTGACGTGGTGCGTTTGCGGGTCGGGTCGGCAAAAGCCAACCCAAAGGCGGGTGCTTGCCCGCCCAAGCGGCAACTTTCCGCCGCCTTTGGCCTTGAACCGCCCCCGCCCCCCCCCTAAAAGGCCCTGAACAGCGCCGGAGGTTTTCATGCTTGATCTGACCTATACCCAGCCTACGCCCAAGGTGATTGCCGGGGCCAAGCACGATTGGGAACTGGTGATCGGGATGGAGATCCATGCCCAGGTCGCCTCGCACTCCAAGCTGTTTTCGGGGGCATCGACCCAAGTGGGCGCAGAGCCCAATTCCAACGTGGCCTTTGTGGACGCCGCCATGCCTGGCATGCTGCCCGTGATCAACGATTTTTGCGTGGAACAGGCCGTGCGCACCGGTTTGGGCCTAAAGGCCGCGATCAACCTGCGCTCGGCCTTTGACCGCAAGAATTATTTCTACCCCGACCTGCCGCAGGGCTACCAGATCAGCCAGCTGTACCACCCCATCGTCGGCGAGGGCGAGGTTTTGGTGGAACTGTCGCCCGGTGTCGCCCGCTTGGTGCGTATCGAGCGTATTCATCTGGAACAAGACGCGGGCAAGTCGATCCATGACATGGATCCCGCCATGTCCTTTGTCGATTTCAACCGCACTGGCGTGGCCTTGATGGAAATCGTCAGCCGCCCCGACATTCGCGGCCCCGAAGAGGCCGCAGCCTATGTCGCCAAACTGCGCCAGATATTGCGCTATCTGGGGACGTGTGATGGCAATATGCAAAACGGCAATCTGCGCGCTGATGTGAACGTGTCGGTCTGCCGACCGGGCCAGTATGAAAAATATCAGGCCAGCCAAGACTTCTCGCACCTTGGCACGCGCTGCGAGATCAAGAATATGAACTCGCTGCGCTTTATCCAGCAGGCGATTGACTATGAAGCCCGCCGCCAGATTGCCATTGTCGAAGATGGCGGGTCGGTCACGCAAGAAACCCGCCTGTATGACCCCGATAAGGGCGAGACCCGTTCCATGCGTAGCAAGGAAGAGGCGCATGATTACCGCTATTTCCCTTGCCCCGATCTATTGCCGCTAGAGATTGAACAGGCTTGGGTCGACGACATCGCCGCCACCATGCCCGAACTGCCCGACGCCAAGAAGACGCGGTTTATGGGCGACTATGGCCTGACCGATTACGACGCCAATGTGCTGACGGCAGAGCTGGATTCGGGCGCTTTCTTTGAAGCGGTTGCCAAAGGCCGTGATGGCAAGATGGCGGCCAACTGGGTGATCAACGAACTGTTCGGCCGTTTGAACAAAGAAGGCCGCGCCATTGGCGAAACGCCCGTCTCTGCCGCGCAATTGGGCGGCGTGCTGGATCTGATCGCCGCAGGCGAGATCAGCGGCAAAATGGCCAAGGACCTGTTCGAGATTGTGTGGACCGAAGGCGGCGATCCTGCCGAACAGGCCGCCAAACACGGCATGAAGCAAGTCACCGACATGGGCGCCCTCGAAGCCGCGCTTGACGCGCTGATTGCCGCCAACCCCGATCAGGTCGAAAAGGCCAAGGTCAATGCCAAGCTTTCGGGCTGGTTCACGGGGCAGGTGCTGAAATCCACCGGTGGCAAGGCCAATCCGGCGGTGGTCAACGCTTTGGTGGCGCAAAAGCTGGGGTTGTAAGGGCAGCTTTGGGGCCCCAGCGTTGCGCGGGCTGAAGGGCCGGACGCTCCGCGGGGGATATTTGGGCAAGTATGAAAGACGTTAAGATTTTCCCGCCAAGGCCGAGGTGTAAAGGGCCAAAGCAGCCCAGATCATCGGGAAGGCTAGCATTTGGGCGGTGCCGAAGGGTTCTTTGAAGGCTACAATGGCGATGATCAGGATCATCGTGGGCGAGATGTATTGCAAAATGCCAATGGTTGACAGGCGCAAGCCTTTGGCCCCGTTGGCGTAAAGCATCAAAGGTACGGCCGTGATCAGCCCGCAGGCCAGCAAAAGCACCGTGTCAGGCGCGCTGCCTGCGGCAAAGTGTCCCGTTCCCTGCGCCCCGTTCCACAGCATATAGGCCAGCGCAAAGGGGGCCATGATCAAGATCTCTAGCATGAAGCCTTGGTTTGCCGCCAAGGGCAGGGAGCGCTTGAGATAGGCATAAAAGCCCCAAGTGACTGTCAGCCCCAAGGCGACCAGCGGCACCTTGCCCGCCTCCCATGTCAGCAGCACCACCGCCAAAGCGGCAAGGCCAATGGCCGCCATCTGGCGGGGCGAAAGCTTTTCTTTCAGCAAAACCGCGCCCAGAAAGATGCTGAAAAGCGGGTTGATGTAATAGCCCAAGGCCGCGTCCAGCGCATGGCCCGCCCCTATGGCCCAAACGTAGATCCCCCAGTTGACCGAAATCAACGCCGCCGTTGCCGCCCCCATGGCCAGCATGCGCGGTTGGCGCAAAAGCGGCCAGATCCCGTCAAACTCGCCCCGCACCACCAGCACAAGGGCTGCAATCGGCACGCTCCAAATCACGCGGTGGGCGATAACTTCGGGCGGCGGGATATGGCCCAAAGCCTTCATGAAGAACGGCAAAAAGCCCCAGATCAGATAGGCCGACAGGGCAAAGGCAAAGCCGCGGGGGGTGTCTTGGGATTTCATAAGGTGGGCTTAGCGGATTGCTTTGGGGCGTGCCACGGCAAAGTTGACTCCCCTCGACAGGGGCGCGGCCTCGTGCAAAGCTTTTCTCATGCAGCAAATTTTGATCATCGGGGCGGGGCTGATTGGCGCGGCCTTGGCCTACCGGCTGAGCCAAGCGGGCGCGGGTGTCACCGTCGTCGAGGCTCAGGCGCAACCGGCGGCCCAAGCCTCTGGTCATTCCTTTGGCTGGATCAACGCAAGCTATTACCTGACCGCCGCCCACCATCACCTGCGGGTGGCGGGCATGGCGGCGCATCGCCGCTTGGCGCAGGATTTGGGGGCCGATCTGTGGGACTGGCAGGGCTGCCTGTGGGTGGAAGGGGCTGCAACCCTTGACCAGATGGCCACTGATCTGGCTGAGTTCGGCTATGACTATCAGGATTTAACGCACGATAGGGTCGCAGCCCTCGCCCCCGCCCTAGCCCATCCCCCACCCCGCGCCCTGTATTTTCCGCAAGAAGGCGCGGTTGACCCCGCGGCCCTGACCCGCGCCTTGCTGACCAACGCCATGAAGGCAGGGGCCAAGGTGCTGTTCAATACCCCCGTTCTGGGATTGATCCAGCGCGGCAATGGCGTCAGTGGTGTGCGCCTGGCAGCGCAAGAGATTGCCGCCGATCAGGTGATCGTCGCCGCTGGAACTGGCGCGGCCGCACTTTTGGCGGGTATGGGCCTGCACCTGCCCATGCTGCGCCGCCCCGGGGTGATCTTGGCCACCCAACCTGTGCCCCAAAGACTGGCCCCGATCCTTGCCCTAAACGGCCAAGAGGTGCGCCAAGATCGCCAAGGCCGCTTCTGGATGCCTGTGGCCCCGCATCACCCGTCCGACGCCACCGAAACGCTGACCGCAGATCCACAAGCCAGCGTCGACGCCGCCATGGCCGCGCTGAACGCCTTGTTCCAAGGCCCGCCCATCTTACGCGCCGCCCATTGGGCCGCAGCCTATCGCCCCGTGCCCGGTGACGGCCTGCCCGCCATAGGCCCTGTCGCCCCCGGCCTGTGGCTGGCCGTGCTGCACTCCGGCGTCACCCTCGGCCCACTGGTTGCCGATCTTCTGACGGCCGATGTTCTGGGCGCCCCCGCAGCCCCCGACCTATCCCCCTTCCGTCCCACCCGCTTTTGGTCTTAAGCCCCCCCGCACCCCCCCTTTCATATGTGCCCAAATATCCCCCCCCGGAGGGTAAACCGACCTTTGCCCCCATTGCCGACGATCCAGAACGCCGCATTCTTCCCCCTTGAAATCGTTTTTATCCGCCGCTAGCCTTTCCCAAATCCGGCAAGGCGCAGTCTATGGCAGACCATCCCACCCGCCCCACGATCAAAACCCTGTCCGAGGTGACGGGCTTTTCGATTGCGACCATTTCCAAGGCGCTGAATGGTTCCCCTGTGGTCACGCAGGCCACCAAGGCCGCGATCCGACAGGCGGCAGGCCAGATTGGCTATGCAGCCTCGCTGCGGGGTATGTCGTTGCGCACGGGGCGGACCTATCAGGTGGCGGTGCTGATGCCGGTGGCGTCGGCTTCGGGGTTTGAATGGGATGGGGTGGAGTATGCCCAGATCCTGTCGGGCATCGCGGCAGGGCTAGAGGGCTCGCCTTACCGCATGTCAGTGCATGTGGTGCGCGATGCGGCAGAGGGTTTGGCCACGGCGCGGCAGGTGGTTGAAGGGCATCTGGCCGACGGGCTGATCTTTTCGGGCATTCAGGCGCAAGATCCGCGCGTGGAATACCTGTGTGCGGCGGGGTTTCCCTTTGTCACGCTGGGGCGCTGCCGTCAGAATTTGACCTATGCCCATGTCGATGTTGACAGCGACTGGGCCGCTTGGGCTGCGACCGCGCGGCTGATTGCGGGCGGGCACCGCCGTATTGCCTTGATCAACCCCGATCCGCGCCTGTCTTATGCATTGGATAGGATCGACGGCTTCACCCGCGCCTTTGTCGACGCAGGCCTGCCCGTGCCACAAGACCTGATCATGGCCGGCGACCTTAGCACCCGTTTTGGCAAGCAAGCCGCCATCACGCTGGCGCGTTTGCCCGATCCGGCCACGGGCTTTGTCTGCGTGAACGAATCCACCGCCCTAGGCGCGCTGGCGGGCCTGCGCGATCTGGGGGTTGATGTTGGGCGCGCGGCCTCGGTCATTGCTTATGACGATATCAACGCCTCGGCCTATTTTGCGCCGCCCTTAACCACCTTCTATCTGCCGATCGAAGACCTTGGCCGCCAATTGGGCGGCTTTCTGCTGCGCCGGCTTGCCGGTGAAGATCCTGCAACGTTGCAACAATTGACCCGCCCAGACCTTGTCGCCCGGCAGAGCGACAGGCTGGAGCGGGTTTTACCTTGGGAGGGTACCACATGAAAAAACTTCAACTCGCACTTGCACTTAGCCTGATGGCAGCACCGCTGATGGCGGCTGATCTTGGGGGGGTGACGTTAAAGGTCGGCTCTGACACGACCTCGCCGCCGATGGAAATGATTGACGAAGCGACAGGCCAGATCGTGGGCTTTGATGTCGACGTGGTCAACGCCATCTGCGCCAAGATCAATTGCAAGGCCGAATTTGTCACCACCGGCTGGGACGGCATCTTTGCGGCCCTTGGAGAGGGGCAGTTTGATCTGGTCGCCTCGGGCGTATCCATCACCGACGAGCGCAAGCAGACGATGGATTTCACCGAACCCTATATGATCAACGCCCAAGCCATTCTGGTGCGCGCCGAAGATTCTGGCCTGACGCTGGACGATTTCAAAGCTGGCAAGAAACTGTCGGCCCAAACCAATACAACCGATGCCGAAATGGCCAAGTCGATCGTGGGCGAGGGCAATGTGCTCACCTATGACACGTTCAATGCCTCGGTTCTGGCGCTGAAGAACAAGGATGTCGACGGCGTGGTGATCAACGGCGCCAATGGTCCGGCTTACGAGGCGCAATTTGCCGGAGAGCTGGTTGTCGGCGTCACAGGCCTTGCCGCTGATCCCTTGGGGCTGGTGTTCCGCAAGGGAGACGCCAATGTCGCGGCCTTTGACGAAGGCTTGGCCGCCATCGCGGCTGACGGCACGCTGGATGCGCTGAAAGCCAAATACTGGACGGGGAACTAAGCCCATTCTGGCGCTGCTTAAACATATCAGGCCCAGCAATCTGGTCATCCTGTTTGCGCTGCCCTTCATCGCCTACCTCTTCGCGGCCTCTAGCGATTACACCCGCTCTTTGGCCGCGATTGTGGGGGTAGAGGCGGGGGCGGGCGCGCAGGTGCCGGGGTTTGGCTTGGTGCTGGCGGCTTTTGCCGCCGGCTTGGGCAGTTTGCGCTGGCCTAGGCTGCGCTGGCCTTTGGCTTGCGTCAGTTTGGCGGCTGCGGTCTTGGTCGCCTTGGGCATGGCGCAGCCGTTTTGGGCGGCGGCGGTGGCCAATGCGGTTGATGGGTTTACCTCTGACCTTGTGGTGCGGGGCGAAAACCCGCGCCGCTTGACGGATACCGCCTTTGCCGCGCTGGGCCTTTGGGTGCAGCGCGGCGCTTGGGCCTATGTGGCCTTGGGCGTGCTGGCGCAGGTGTTGCCTGTGCGGGGGCGGTTTTGGCTGACCTTGGGCGTGAACGGGGCAGGGGCGGTTTGGCTGCTGCTGTTTGCCTATCTGGGCTTTGCCGCAGGGCTTGCGATTACGCTGCGGGCGGCGGTGCTGGCCTATATCTTGGCCGTGATTTTGGGTTTGGGCTGGATAGGCCTTTTGAACCTTGTGCCGCGCAGACGTACTTGGCCCCTATTTGGTGCGCTGATTGTGCTGTGCTTTGGTCTTTGTGCGCAAAACCTGATGGCGCCGAAGGAGAACTTTGCCCTCTACGGCACGCTAAGCGGCAAAATCGCCGTCATCCCCGCCACGCCGCAGGCGGTGATAGATGCGGTGCGGTCAGGCGATTTCCCCCAAGGCGGCGGGGTCGCGCGGGATCTGAAGACATTCAAAAACGCCCCCACCGCCCTTGCATCCCTTGGCCCCGCCATCAGCGCAGCCCTTTTGCCCGAAGGGCAGGGCACGGGCCCTGTGCTATGGCAGGTGCAAACCCTGTCGGACGGCCACAAAACGGCCGCAGCGGCGTTTGGGGTTTTGGGGCTGGTGCTGGCCCTTCTCACCCTTGGCGGGGCGATCCACCGCCGCCACCCGATGTCGGTTGCGGCCGAGTTTCTGGTCGACACGCTGCGCGGCATTCCGATGCTGGTGATTGTGCTGTACATCGGCCTGCCCTTGGCGGGCGCGGTCAAGGCTGGCACGGGCGGCTTTATCGACCCGCCCAATATGCTGCGCGGTATCTTCGCCATGGCTTTGGCCTATTCCGCCTATCTGGCCGAGATTTTTCGTGCCGGCATCGCCGCCGTTCCCGAAGGCCAGATCGAGGCTGCGCGATCTTTGGGGCTGACGCGCTGGCAAACGGCGCGGCATGTGGTGATCCCGCAGGCGTTCAAGATCGTCATCCCGCCCTTGGGCAACGAATTTATCGCTATTCTGAAAGACACCTCGCTGCTGTCGATCTTGTCGATCCGCGATGTCACCCAAAGGATGCGCGAATTCCAGTCGGCCAGTTTTCTGCCCTTTGCCCCCTATAATTCGGCCGCGATTTTCTATCTGCTGCTGACGCTTATGGCCGCCAGCCTGATTGCCGCCATCGAAAGGAAATTCCATGTCAAACGCTAAAGCCGCAGCCCTGACAGCGCGGGCGAAGGGGCTGCATCTGCCAAAGGATTTCGTCTTTGGCGGCGCGACAGCGGCCTATCAGATCGAGGGCGGCTGGAATGCGGACGGCAAAGGTGAAAGCATCTGGGACCGCTTTTGCCGCAGGCCCGGTGCTGTGATTGATGGCAGTTCAGGCGATGTGGCCTGCGATCACTTTCATCTTTGGGCGCAAGATATCGCCCTGATGCAGGCGCTGAATTTGGATGCCTACCGCTTTTCCATCGCGTGGAGCAGGGTGCAGCCCGATGGCTCTGGCGCGCTGAACCCCAAGGGGATCGCGTTTTACGATCGCCTGATCGACGGCCTTTTGGCCGCAGGCCTTGCGCCCCATGTCACGCTGTACCACTGGGACTTGCCCCAAGCCCTGCAAGACAAGGGCGGATGGTACAACCGCGACACAGCCCACCGCTTGGCCGATTATGCCGGGCATATGGCGCAAGCCTTTGGCGACCGGATCGGCCATTGGACCACGCTAAACGAACCTTGGACCTTTTGCTGGTCGGGCCACGCCTCGGGCGAGGATGCGCCGGGTTTGACAGACGGCGCAAAGGGCGGGCTTGCTGCCAGTCACCACGCGCTTTTGGCCCATGGTCTTGCCGTGCCCCGCATCCGCGCCGCAGCGCCCAAGGCGCAGGTGGGGATTGTGTTGGACCTGAACGTGGCCGAACCTGCCAGCCCGTCGCCCCAAGACCAAACCGCCGCCCGCCACTTTGATCTGGCGCAGAACCGCTTTTATCTGGATGCGGTGTTCAAGGGCCATTACCCCGCCGAACTGCTAGACCTGTGCGCCGATATCCTGCCCGATATCCGCGACGGCGATCTGGCGACGATCGCCCAGCCTTTGGATTATCTGGGGGTCAATATCTACCGCCGCTCGGTTATGGCCGCAGGCACCGAATGGCCCCCGCTCAACTTCGCCCGTGTCAGCCCGCCGGGCGAGTATACCGCCGTGGGATATGAAATCTTCCCGCGCTGCATTCATGATGTGCTGATCTATGTGCACGAAACCTATGGCCCCAAGGCGATCTATATCGCCGAAAACGGCATGGCCACCGCCATCGAAACCCCTGACGCACAGGGCAATATCCAAGACCTGCAACGCGCCGCCTATTACGTCGACCACATCGCCGAGATGGAGCGTGCGCGCCGCAAGGGCGTGCCTGTCAAAGGCTATTTCGCTTGGACCTTGATGGACAATTTCGAATGGGCCTACGGCTACACCGTCCCCTTCGGGATCGTGCAGGTCGATTACGCCACCCAAGCGCGACGGATCAAATTCTCGGGCGAGACTTACCGCGAGATCATCAAGGCGCGGCGCTGATGGCGGGCAAATCCCTGACGGCGGTGGTGACGGGGGCTGGGCGCGGGTTGGGCGTGGCCTTGTGCAAAGTTCTGCACTCTGACGGCTACGAGGTGATCGCGGCCACCCGAGGCGCTGGCCTTGACCTGTCGCGCCCAGACACCTTTGCCCCCTTCGCGGCCACTTTGGGCAATCGCCCCTTGGACCTGTTGATCCACAACGCCGCGATTCGCGGCGATACGGGCGGTCTTGCCTCGCTTCAGGTCGCCGATTTCGAAGCGGTGATGCGGGTGAATGTGCTTGGGCCGCTGCTTTTGACCCGTGCGCTTTTGGCCAATTTGCGGGCAGGGGCGGGGCAGGTGGTGATGATCTCTAGTCGGGCGGGGTCACTGGCCGAAGGGCGCAGCGACGAGGGGGATTATGCCTATAAATGCTCTAAAGCCGCGCTGAATATGGCGGGGTTGAAGTTGGCGGATGAAACGGGCCTTTGTGTGCTGGCATTGCATCCGGGTTGGGTGCAAACCGACATGGGCGGGCCAGAGGCGGATGTGGCCCCCGAGGTAAGTGCCACGGGCCTGCTGGCCCAGATCAAAACAGCGCAAAGTGGCAGCTTTCGAGCTTGGGATGGGGTGAGGATTGGCTGGTAACGCTATGATTTTGCAAGAATGCGCCACGCTCTTGGCAGGCTTTGGGTTGGCGGGCGATCTGATCGCCTTGCCCGGCGAGCATGACCTGAACTTTCGCCTGAAAGGCCCGCAAGAGGCGCTGGTGAAACTGCACGCGCCCGACAACGACCCTGCCTTGCTGGACCTGCAAATTGCGGTGCTGGATCATCTGGAATGCGTGGCCCCTGACCTGCCCGTGTCGCGCCAATTGCGGTGGGACGGGCGCGCACTGATCCCTTGCGCGGGCTATCAGGCGCGGGTGCTCAGTTGGCTTCCGGGGCAGGTTTGGGCCAAGGCCAAGCGCAGCGATGCCAGTGCTGCGGGGTTGGGGCGGCTTTTGGGGCGGCTGGACCGCGCTTTGGCAAGCTTTGCCCACCCGTCTGCCGCGCGGGCCTATGGCTGGGATTTAGGCCAAGCTGACCAGCATATCGCGTCCCTTTGGGTGATTGCGCCTGCTGAAAAGCGCGATGTTGTGGCGGGAGTGCTAAAGGATTTCACGGCACGTCTGCTGCCGATACTCGCCCAGTGTCCCCGTCAGGTGATCCACAACGATGCGAATGATTACAACGTCTTGCTGGATGACGCTGGCCTTGTCTGCGGGCTTTTGGATTTCGGCGATATGGTGGAAAGCTGGCGCATTATGGAACTGGCCGTGGCCTGCGCCTATGCGCTGATCGGGCACCCTGATCCGCTGGCCGCAATCTTGCCCCTGGTCGCGGGCTATCACGCCGAAAACCCGCTGAGCGCGGAGGAGATCGAGGTTCTCTTCCCCCTGATCCACCTGCGCTACGCGGTTTCGATCACCATGGCGGCGGTGCAAATCCGTGCCCATCCGGAAAACGCCTATCTGTTGATCAGCCAAGAGGATGTCTGGCGCGAATTGCAGAGGTTGCAAGGGTTGAACCCAAAGCTTGCCACGCTGCGCCTGCGGGCGGCGTGCGGGTTTGATCCGGTGGCGGGGGCCACTGCGGTAGCGCGGTGGCTGGGCCAAAACGCCCACACTTTTGCGCCAGTTCTTGACAGTCCGCTGTGGCCCAACTGCGGGCAGGTTGCCCCTTACGGCGAGATGCGCGCAAAGGGTGCGTCTTTCCCGCATCTGGGCATCGACATTTATGCACCCGCCGGTACGCCAGTGCAGGCCCCCTTCGCGGGGCGGGTGGCGGGTGTGGCGGGGGATGCGGTGCTTTTGGCGCATGACGCCGGTGGGCAACCTTTCTGGACGCTATACGCGCATTTGTCGCCAGACAGTGTGAAGGCGCTGCGCTTGGGACAAAGGATCAGCGGCGGAGAGGTTTTTGCAGCACTTGCAAAGGCGGGGGCAAAGCCTGCCCATCTGCATCTGCAAATCGTCACCGATGATCTGGGCCTTGGGGCCGACATGCCCCACCACGCGGGCGAAAGCGATTGGGCGCTGTGGCGGGCGATTTCGCCTGATCCTTCGGTGATCCTTGGCCTGCCCATCTCGGCGGCGGTAACAGTGCCGCGCCCTGCAGGGCAGTTGGTGGCGGAACGGCAGCGGCGGTTGGGGCGCGCGCTTTCAACCGCTTACGCGCCGGAGCCTTTGAAGATTGTCGGCGGTCAGGGGTGTTATCTGATCGACGATCAGGGCCGGCGCTGGCTGGATATGGTCAACAATGTGGCGCATTGCGGCCATGCCCATCCGCGCGTGGTGGCGGCAGGGCAAGCGCAAATGGCGCGGCTGAACACCAATTCGCGCTATCTGCATGATGGTTTGATGGACTACGCGACACGGCTTACGGCGCTTTTCCCCGCCCCCTTGTCAGTGTGCTTTTTTGTCAACTCGGGCAGCGAGGCCAATGATTTGGCCATCCGCCTTGCCCGTGCGGCCACGGGGCAGCATGATTTGATCTGTGTGGATCATGCCTATCATGGCCATGTGACCAGCCTGATCGAGGTCAGCCCCTATAAGTTCAACGGCAAGGGCGGCGCGGGGTGCCCGCCCCATGTGCGGGTGGCAGAAATGCCCGATCCCTATCGCGGGCGCTGGCGCTACGGCGATGCGGCGGCGGGGCCATCTTATGCCCAAAGCGTGGCCGATCAGGTCGCAGACCTGCACCGCCTTGGTCGGGGACCTGCGCTGTTCCTGTCGGAAGGGGTTTTGGGCACCGGCGGCCAGATTGTGCCGCCGCAGGGCTATTTGGCCGCAGCCTATGCCCATGTGCGCGCGGCGGGCGGGCTGTGTTTGGCCGACGAGGTGCAGGTGGGCTTTGGCCGGATTGGCACCCATATGTGGGCCTTTGAGGCGCAAGGGGTGGTGCCCGACATCGTGACCTTGGGCAAACCCATCGGCAACGGCCACCCGATGGGCGCTGTTATCACCACGCCCGCCATAGCCGAAGCCTTTGCCAACGGGATGGAATATTTCAACACCTTCGGCGGCAATCCCGTCTCTGCCGCCATTGGGCTGGCAGTGCTGGATGTGATCCGCGACGAAAGGCTGATGGCGCATTGCGATGCGATGGGCGCGCGGTTGATGGGCGGGGTGCGGGGCTTGGCCGCGCGGCATCAGGCCATTGGCGATGTGCGCGGCTTGGGGCTGTTTAACGGCATCGAACTGGTGCAAGACCGCCGCACCCTTGCCCCCGCGCCGGACCTTTTGGACCGTGTCATCCGCCGGATGAAACAGGATCACCAGATTTTGCTCTCTAGCGAAGGGCCCTTGCACAATGTGCTGAAAATCAAACCCCCCGCCGCCTTTAGTGCTGAGGATTGCGACCGGTTTTTGCATGGGTTGGATCAAGCCTTGGCGGCAGGATAGGCCAACACCATTGTAAACGGCGCGCCTGTTGGGCGCCCCGTTTGAGGGATTATTGGATAGGTCAAGCCTTGAGGATCGAACGCCCTGCAAAGGTGCCGATATCGCCCAGCATCTCGTCAATGCGGATCAGTTGGTTGTACTTGGCCAAACGGTCCGACCGCGACAGCGAGCCGGTCTTGATCTGCCCGCAGTTGGTGGCCACGGCCAAATCGGCAATCGTGCTGTCCTCTGTCTCGCCAGAGCGGTGCGACATCACGTTGGTATAGCGCGCGCGGTGCGCCATATCGACAGCCGCCAGCGTTTCAGTCAGCGTGCCGATCTGGTTGACCTTGACCAGCATGGAATTGGCGCAGCCGCCTTTGATGCCCATCTCCAACCGCTTGGGGTTGGTGACAAAAAGATCATCGCCCACCAGCTGGATTTTCGATCCCAAGGTGTCGGTCAACAGTTTCCATCCGGCCCAATCGTCTTCTGAACAGCCATCTTCAATCGAGATGATCGGGTAGTCGGCGGCCAGACCTGCCAAGAAGGCCACGTTTTCTTCGATCGACAGCGATTTACCCTCGCCCGTCATCTCGTAGCGACCACCTTTGAAATATTCGGTCGCAGCACAGTCCAACGCCAGATAGATGTCTTCACCGGGGCGGTAGCCCGCCTTTTCGATGGATTTGAGGATAAAGTCCAAAGCATCGCGGGCCGACGACAGGTTGGGCGCAAAGCCGCCCTCGTCGCCGATGCCTGTGTTGTGGCCTGCGGCTTGCAGTTCTTTTTTCAGCGTGTGGAACACTTCTGATCCCATGCGGATCGCGTCGCGCACGTTCTCGGCCCCGACCGGCATGATCATGAATTCTTGAATGTCGATCGGGTTGTCGGCATGTTCGCCGCCGTTGATGATGTTCATCATCGGCACAGGCAGCACACGGGCCGAGGTGCCGCCGATATAGCGATACAGCGGCTGGCCGGTGAATTCGGCAGCGGCTTTGGCCACCGCCAGCGAGATGCCCAAGATCGCATTGGCCCCAAGGCGGCCCTTGTTGGGCGTGCCGTCAAGCTCGATCATGGTCATGTCGATGCCGACCTGTTCTGTGGCGTCAAAGCCAATAATCGCCTCAGCCAGCTCGCCGTTCACGGCGGCCACGGCCTCTAGCACGCCCTTGCCCTTGTAACGGGCGGCGTCGCCATCGCGGCGTTCTACGGCTTCATGGGCACCCGTAGAGGCGCCCGAGGGGACGGCGGCGCGGCCCATGGCCCCGCTTTCTAAAATAACATCCACCTCCACGGTGGGGTTGCCGCGGCTGTCAAGAATTTCGCGGGCGTGAATGTCGATGATCGTGCTCATGGACGGCTCCAATGGCAAAAGGGGAATGCTCTCGCGCCCCCTTTACCCGTGGATTGTAACAAGGGGAAGAGGGGAGGGCCTAGCCCCGCTTGGCCCTTGACCGCGCGCGTTCGCGGGCAAAGGAGTAAAGGCCCGATCCGATGATAACGGCAGCGCCCAGCAGGGTCAGCCTGTCGGGGAATTCGGCGAAAGTGACCACGCCCAGCAAGATCGCAAAGACCAGTCGGGAATAGCGAAAGGGCGATACGACCGATACCTCGCCCGTCCGTGTGGCCGAAGTGATGGCCCAGTAGCCCGCCGTGCCCACGATCAAAGCGCCCAGCATCATGCCCGATTGTGCAAGATCGGGCATCACGGGCTTTTGAAACACCAGCATCCCAGCCCCCAAAAGGGCGACCGAGGCAACACCCCAAGCTGAAACTTGGGTGGTGGAAAACTCTGGCGGCACCATGCGGGAGGCCAGATCACGCACTCCCAAGCCCGCCACTGTGACCAATACCCACAAAGCGGCCGGTTGAAACCCGTCCAACCCCGGGCGGATCACCAGCAAGACGCCGCAAAAGCCCAAGGCAATCGCACTCCACCGCCGCCAGCCGACCTTTTCGCCCATAAACAGCGCGGCCCCCATCGTCACGGCCAAGGGCATCGCCTGCAAAACGGCCGAGACCGTGGCCAAGGGCACCGAGGCAAGGGCCGAGATATAGGCAATTGTGCCCACCATCTCGCCCGCGTTGCGCGCCAGAACCCAAGGGTGCAAAGCGTTACGGGTGAAGGTACGCTTGCCTTCAAAACGGGCGAGGGCTGCGAAAAAGGCCCAACTGAACAGGCAGGTGACCAGCAGGATTTCGCCCGTGGGAATATCGCGTGCGGCGAATTTAAGGAACATATCCTCTAGCCCGAACAGCGCCATTGAGGCTGTCATCAGACCAATGCCGCGCAGATTGTCGGCGGGTGTCATGCTTTGCCTGTGTCTTTGCGCAGTGGGACGCCCAAAAGTTCCAGCCTGTGGCCGATCAACCGGAACCCAAGGCGAGATGCTATTTTCTCTTGCAGGGCTTCAATTTCGGGATCGACAAATTCGATCACTTGGCCAGTCGTGACATCGATCAAATGGTCGTGGTGATCGCGCTCGGCATCTTCATAGCGGGCACGACCATCGCCGAATTCGTGGCGCTCTAACAGGCCCGCTTCTTCGAACAGCTTGACGGTACGATAGACGGTTGCCAGCGATATGCGCGCGTCGATCAGGGCGGCGCGGGCGTAAAGCTCTTCGACATCGGGATGATCAAAGGCCTCGCCTAGAACGCGGGCGATGACGCGGCGCTGGTCGGTCATGCGCAGACCCTTGGCCATGCTGCGGGCGATGATGTCGGTCATGACGCCTCCTGTTCATGGGCGGGCTTTAGGGCAAAAGCGCTGCCACAGCCAGAGGATTGATGCCGCCCCCATTGCACGCTTGACGCTGCGGGCTTAGGCGGAAAGGGTGGCGGCGAATTTTGGGGGGCTTAGAATGCGCAAAGACAGGTTGGACAGCGTGGGATTTGCAACGCTGATTGGCGTGGCGGGCATTTTGGCTGCCAACCAGATCATCATCAAGATTGTCGACCAAGGGTTGCAGCCGGTGTTCTTTGCCGGCGCGCGCTCGGCCATTGCCATTTTGTTTGTCGCGGCTTGGATGGCCTATCGTGGCCTTTGGGCCGGATGCGTTGGGCTGATCTGGGGCCAGGGGTTTTGATCGGCACGGTCTTTGCGATCGAGTTCATCGGATTGTTTCTTGCGCTTGATCTAACAACCGTCG
>CANIKY010000061.1 GCA_947468085.1 Paracoccaceae bacterium
CAGTTTCAGGCTGTCAGCCTCAGCCGCCTCGCGGTTGGCGGTGCCGTCCAGCGCGATATTGCCGCGCCCATCGGTCAGCAGGGCCACCGTGGGCGTCATGCCCCGTGCTTTGGTCTGGCCCGCCAATTCAAACGCCATCTGCAACCCTGCGGCTAGGGGTGTGCCACCGCCACCGGGCAACGATGCCAGCCGCCGTTTGGTTTGCACCAAAGACCGCGTCGGCGGCAGCATCAGGTCCGCCGTCGTGCCCCGAAAGGCGATCAGCGCCACATGGTCGCGCCGCGCATAGGCCTGCGCCAAAAGCAACTCTACTGCCCCCTTCGCCTCACCCAACCGCGCCAAAGCCGACGAGCCAGAGGCGTCGACCGCAAAGATCAGCACCCTATCCGACGTTTCCTGATACCGCTTCAACCGCAGGTCGCTTTGGCGTATCTCTAGCCGTGTCGCATCGGGCGTGCGGCGGCGCAGCGGTTGCCAAGGGGCCGCAGCGCGCAGTGTGGCCACCAGATCAATCCGCTTGCCCGACCCCGGCGTACCGGGCCGAGAGGGTAATGGCCGCCCGCGATGGTTGCCCTTGCGCACCGCACCGCTGCCCGACCCCTTGGCGCTGCGGGCGGCTTTGCCTGCCGCAAGCCGCGCCAAAAGATCAGCAGGCAGGGCAGCGCGGATGGCCTCCAGCAAGATGTCATCAGGCAGGCGGTCTTGTTGGGTTTGCTCTTGGTCTTGATCGCCCTGGTCGGGCGAATCAGGCGGTTCTGGGGGCGGGGGGGGATCGTCGCTTTCGTCAGCCTGCGGCTGCAGATCGCCGCGATGGGCCAGTGTCAGCTCTGCCGCATGGCGCAGCGTGGTGTCAGACGCCTGATCCTCGCCGCGCCACGCCGCCAATGCCCGCGCTACGGCCAATGCCAGCATCGGCGCACGCATCGAGGCGATGCCCATCGCCGCAGCCACAGTCGTTAGGCTTTCCAGTGCCGTTTTGGGCAAGGTTGTGGTGGCCCGCCGCGCACGGGCGGCGGCTATAGCTTCGGGCGATAGCGTGACATTTTGCGTGTCGGAATAGCCCACCTCTGTCAGATCCAGAAAAAGGCCCAACCGATCTGACAGGCCAGAGGGCAGGCTTTCTTCGGGCTCTGCCCCCTCATCAAGGGTGACAAGGCACGGCCCCGCCTCGTCCAGCCAGCGCGACAGGCGGGCGGATAGGCCAAGGGGGCAGCGTTCAGCCATGGTCAGGATCACGGGGTCGGTTGACGCCAAAAGACCAGCCGTTGAAACCAAACTGCCTGCCGCCAAGGTTGCCGCCAGATCAACGCCGCCAAACAGTGCCGTGTCATCCACGCCCGGATGGATCCGCCGCGCTTGGGGCAACGCCTGCGTGACACGATCACGCACCGCCGAACTGCGGGCGCGCAGCCACAAGCCCTTAACACCCGCAGGATCAACCGCCAGCACAGCCAGCGCCAGTTCGGCGCGCTGCCATGGCGTCAGCGGATCGCTCATGGCAGGGTTTCTTCCACCACCCGCGCCACGCGCGAGGCGGACCCCGCCTCGTCCAGCGGATCGCGGCGCAGGCGGTGGCCCAAGGCGCTAGTAGCCACCTGTTTCAGGTGCCCGCGTGTCACCGTTTCAGCCCCGTCATAGGCTGCAATCGCGCGCGCGGCGCGCAGCAAGGTCAACTCTCCGCGCAAACCGTCTGAGCCGAGGGCTATGCACAAAGCCGCGCAATCGTGCAGCACAGCACCAGGGGTCTTCAGCGCAGGCAAAGCCGCACGCGCGGCTAGAATTTGCTTGCGCAGCGCCATGTCCTTGGTGCGCCATTTCTTCATAAAGGCCGCATGGTCGTTCTCATAGGCATCGCGGCGGCGCATCACCTCGACACGGGTTTCTATATCACGCGGCGAGATCACCTCGACCGACAGGCCGAAACGGTCCAGCAACTGGGGGCGCAGTTCCCCCTCTTCGGGGTTGCCTGACCCTACCAGCACAAAGCGCGCTGCGTGGCGGATCGACAGGCCCTCACGCTCGACCACGTTTTGGCCAGATTGGGCCACGTCTAACAGCAGGTCGACGATATGGTCTTCCAGCAGGTTGACCTCGTCAATGTACAGATAGCCCCGATTGGCCCGGGCCAGAAGGCCGGGTTCAAAGGCCTTTTCGCCGCGTGTCAGGGCGCGTTCGATGTCTAATGCGCCGACCACGCGGTCTTCAGTGGCCCCCAACGGCAGGTCGATGACAGGCGTGGGGCGTTTGACCATCTTGCCCGATTTCGGCCCCGCCCAATCGGGCACATCTTCGATGCGGGCAGAGTTGACGGGACACCCCTCAACCGCTTCGATTTCTGGCAACAGCGCTGCCAAGGCGCGCACGGCGGTGGATTTGCCCGTGCCCCTGTCGCCAAACACCAACACCCCGCCAATGCCCGGATCAATCGCGGTCAGCACCATGGCTTGCTTCATCGCGCCTTGGCCCACGATGGCCGAGAAGGGGAAAGGTTGGCTCATGCTGCGTCCTTTTTCATCAGGGGGCTTTGCCCGCCCCAAGTGCCCCAATCGTCCAGAATGCGAAAGCGGGCGTAAAGTTCTTCGGAAAACCAGTTCTCGGCGCGCACCGCTTGGATGGCGCGGCCATGTGGGCCGTTGCCGCGGGCAAAGTTGGCCATAGCGGCGGCGTCTGGCCAGATTGAGAAGGTAACTTGATGCAACAAGGGCACCTCGCCGATGCCGATCTTGAAGATCACATTGGGGTCTTGGCCGATCACGTTGGAAATATCGGGCACCCGCCGCCAAAAGCGCAGGAAAGTTGATGCCTTCATCGACGCACGGGTCAGGGCAACTATGGGGCCTTTGGGCGGCGTGGCATCCGGCGGTGGCACAAAGGGCGCTTTGCCCGCCCAAAGACCACGGGCCGAGGTGGGTTCTAATAAAATCGTCCAGCTTTCGGCGGCGCGTTTGCGCCAGCGGCGATAGACGGGGGCGGTGTCAACGCAGGCGCGTGCGGTTTGGGCATCTGGCCAAGTGGCTAAGATCGCCCAGACGCCAAAGTTGGGTTTGGGGGTAAAGCCGTGCCCCGTGCCTGACCCGCACAGCTTCCAAAACCCCACCTGTGGCATCCGCATAAACGACACCCGCGCAGCCCCCATCTGCCCCAAAACCCAAAGTCGGGTTGCGAGGGAGGGGAAACGAAACAGCGAGACGGTGACGACGTTGATGATGCGCCCCATGAAATCTTTGCAGGTCGACTTTGACAGTATCTGCAGACATAGCAAAGCGGATTAAGAGAAATTTTGCAATAGAAAGGCAAGTATTGTAAATTGAACTAGACAGTATATCGTGGGCCCATGCTGACAGAATCCAAACCCCGCCTCAACGAAAATGCCCCGAATGCGGGGTCTGAAGCCATTGTCATCGGCGCAGGCCTTGGCGGCCTAGCGGCGGCGATGCGACTAGGGGCCAAGGGCTACCGTGTCACGGTGATTGATCGCTTGGATATGCCCGGCGGGCGCGGGTCTTCGATCAGCCAAGGCGGGTATCGCTTTGATCTGGGCCCCACCATCGTGACTGTGCCGCAGCTTTTTCGTGAACTTTGGGCCGCCTGTGGCCGCGATTTTGACCGGGATGTCGATTTGCGCGCCATGGACCCGTTTTATGAAATTCGCTGGCAGGATGGGTCAAATTTCACCGCCAGCCAATCCACCGATGCCATGCGCGCCGAGGTGGCCCGCCTGTCGCCCAGCGATTTGCCGGGCTACGACCGTTTCCTGCGCGATTCCGAACGCCGCTATAGCTTTGGCTTTGAAGACCTTGGCCGCCGTTCGATGCACAAACTGTTGGATCTGATCAAGGTTCTGCCCACCTTTGTCGCCTTGCGGGCAGACAAGTCGGTCTATGCCCATGCGGCATCCCGCGTGAAGGACGAACGCCTGCGCTTTGCTTTGTCGTTCCACCCGCTTTTTATCGGCGGCGACCCGTTTCATGTGACGTCGATGTATATCCTCGTCTCGCATTTGGAAAAGGAATTTGGCGTTCATTACGCCATGGGCGGGGTGGCAGCGATTGCCTTGGCCATGGCGGGGGTGATTGCCGATCAAGGCGGCACCTTGCGCCTGAACGCTGAGGTGGACGAGATTTTGCTGTCAGATGGCCGTGCCACCGGCGTGCGGTTGACTGATGGGCAGGTGCTGGCGGCGGATGTGGTCGTCTCTAACGCTGATTCGGGGCACACCTATGACCGGTTGCTGCGCAACCATCCCAAGAAAAGCTGGACACCGGCGAAGCTGGCCCGCAAGCGGTGGTCGATGGGGCTGTTTGTTTGGTATTTCGGCACCAAGGGCACCAAGCTGAAATGGCCCGATGTCGGCCATCACACCATCGTCGTCGGCCCGCGCTACAAAGAGCATATCCGCGACATCTTCATCCGCGGCAAACTGGCCGAGGATATGAGCCTTTATGTCCACCGCCCCACCGTCACCGACCCTTCGGCGGCCCCTTTGGGCGATGATACGTTCTACGCGCTGTCCCCCGTGCCGCATCTGGGCATAGGCCAAACTGACTGGGCAAGTGAGGCCGAGCCTTACCGCCAAAAGATGCAAAAGATGCTGGAAGAGCGTTTGCTGCCGGGCTTGGGCGATCATCTCAGCGAGCAGTTGGTCTATACCCCCAACAGCTTTGAAACCCGATACCTGTCACCCTATGGCAGCGGCTTTTCGATTGAGCCGCGCATCCTGCAATCGGCATGGTTTCGCCCCCATAACGTCTCGGAAGAGGCGCAGGGACTGTATTTGGTGGGGGCTGGCACCCACCCCGGCGCGGGCTTGCCGGGGGTGATTTCCAGTGCCGAGGTGTTGGGAAAACTGGTGCCCGACGCGCCCCGCCGCACTGCACGAAGGATGGCTGCCGAATGATTGCCCCGCAAGATTTGCATCACTGCCGTGAGGCGATCCGCACAGGATCGCTGTCTTTCCATGCAGCGTCTAAGTTGCTGCCCGCCAAGGTGCGCGATCCTGCCTTGGCGCTGTATGCCTTTTGCCGCTTGGCCGATGATGCGGTAGATGACAGTGCTGATAAGGCCCCCGCCGTTCTGGCGCTGCGTGACAGGCTGGATCTGGTCTATGCCGGACGCCCCCGCAACGTACCCGCCGACCGCGCCTTTGCCGCCGTGGTGCAAGATTTCGATATGCCCCGCGCCCTGCCCGAGGCGTTGCTAGAGGGCCTTGCATGGGACGCCTTTGGCCGCCAATACCAAACCATGCCTGACCTTTTGGCCTATTGCGCCCGTGTTGCCAGCGCCGTTGGGGCCATGATGTGCGTTTTGATGCGTGTGCGCGACTCTGACGCTTTGGCGCGGGCCTGTGATCTGGGCCTTGCGATGCAGTTGACCAACATCGCCCGTGATGTGGGCGAAGATGCCCGTGAAGGTAGGTTGTACCTGCCGCTGGATTGGCTGGCCGAGGCGGGGATTGACCCTGCCGCGTTTCTGGCCGCGCCTAAGGCCCACCCCGCCTTGCCCGCTTTGACCAAGCGCCTGCTGGATCAGGCGGATGTTTTTTATGAACGCTCTACAACCGGCGTGCCTGTGCTGCCTTTGGGTTGTCGCCCGGGCATCTTTGCCGCGCGCCATGTGTATGCGGGCATCGGTGGGGCTGTGGCGCGGTTGAACTATGACAGTTTTTCTGCCCGCGCCCGCACCACGCGGCAGCAAAAGCTAGGGTGGCTGGGGCTGTCGGTGCTTCAAACGGTGGCGACAGCGGTTTGGCCGGTTTCAGCGATTGTGCACGCCGCGCCAGAGGCTGAGGTTGCCTTCCTCGTCGATGCCGCCGCGCGCAAAAGCACGCGCTTTAGCCGGTCTGACGCCCTATTCGCAGCCCTTGCCCAGTTGGAAAGCAAAGATCGCGCCAAACGCTCCTTGGATCGGGCGGGTGCGTGACATAAGTAAGCGGTTACCATGCCAAGGGGGCCGCGATGGACTGGAGCCTGTTTTTCACCTTTCTCGCCTCGTGCATGGCGGCAGCCACCACGGGGGCGATGTTCAAGCCTGGCCCATGGTATGAAGGCCTGATCAAACCCGCTTGGTTTCCGCCGCGCTGGGTCTTTCCGGTGGCATGGACCAGCCTTTACATTCTGATGTCGCTGGCTGCGATGCGGGTGGCCCCGCTGCCGGGGGCCGCGCAAGGCATGGGCTTTTGGGCCTTGCAGATCGCGCTGAACACTTTGTGGTCACCGATCTTTTTTGGCCTGCACAAGATGCGGACAGCGATGATCGTGATGGTCTTTTTGTGGGCCAGTGTGGCCGCAACAACTTGGTGCTTCTTTGGCGTCGATTTTGTGGCGGGGCTGATGTTCGTGCCCTATCTGGCGTGGGTCTCGATTGCGGCGGCGTTAAACGTCACCTCGATCCGGTTGAATCCGAAGGCTGACGGCGCTGACGCGGTGATCTAAAGCTACAAAACGGGGGTGGTGCATCGTCTGCCCTTTCCACGCGTGATTTGCGCTCGTATAGCACAGTCAAAGCAGGGGGGTGCGTGGCATGGCGCATATCATTGTCGTTGGCAACGAAAAGGGCGGGTCGGGCAAATCGACCACGTCGATGCATGTGGCCACGGCCCTATGCCGTTCTGGTTTTCGTGTAGGCGGGTTGGACCTAGACCTGCGCCAACGCAGCTTTGGCCGATATGTTGAAAACCGCTTGGCCTATCTGGCCCGCACGGGGTTAAATCTGCCGTCACCCGACTACCGCCCATTGGCCGAGATTGACCCCGCCCTGCTTGCCCCTGCCGAGAATGCCTTTGATCGCCGCCTGTCAGATGCCGTTGTGGCGCTTGAAGGTGTTTGTGACTTTATCATCATCGATTGCCCGGGCAGTCACACCCGCCTGTCGCAGGTGGCGCATTCGTTGGCGGATACGCTGATTACGCCGTTGAATGACAGTTTTGTCGATTTTGACCTGCTGGCGCATGTAGATGCGGAAACTGGCAAGGTTCAGGGCCCATCAATCTATTCGGAAATGGTCTGGAATGCCCGCCAACTGCGCGCCAAGGCGGGATTAAAGCCGATTGACTGGATCGTGGTGCGCAACCGCTTGGGGGCGCAGCAGATGATCAACAAGAAAAAGGTCGGCTCCGCGCTAGAGGATCTTTCACGCCGCATAGGCTTTCGCGTGGCGCCCGGCTTTTCAGAACGGGTGATCTTCCGTGAGCTTTTCCCCCGTGGCCTGACAGTGATGGACTTAAAGGATACCGGCGTTGATACGTTGAACCTGTCCAATATCGCAGCCCGCCAAGAGGTGCGCGATCTGTTGCGCGAACTGCGCTTGCCCGGAGTAGACGGTGGGCCTGCCGCAGCCTGAACCGCCCCTAAGCCGCCAAGGTGCCCTATGCCAAACCCGCTTTATGACGCTTTATTCGCCACGCTGACCCTTCGCACCAACCCGCTGTTGATCTTGGAGGGTGGCGAAAAAGTCACGGGTGCGAGCTTTCACGCCATGATCGCCCGTGCCGCCAACGCCTTGCGCAGCGCAGGGGTGCAAGCGGGGGACCGCGTGGCGGTGCAGATTGCCAAATCTCCCGAAGCCTTGGCGATTTATGGCGCGACCGTTTCTATTGGTGCGGTGTTCTTGCCGCTGAATCCCGCTTATACCCTGCCGGAGGTGGGCTATTTCCTGAACGATGCCACCCCCCGCCTGTTTATCTGCGATCCGGCCAAAGCCGAGGTGCTGGCTGGCGTGGCCGGCCAAACCGCACTTAAGACCCTAAACGCCAAGGGCGGCGGCAGCTTTGGCGCTGACCTTAGCGATGCTGAACCAGTGTTCGCGCCAGAGGAGCGCTTAGGGTCGGATCTGGCGGCGATCCTTTATACATCGGGCACGACAGGCCGGTCGAAGGGCGCGATGCTGACGCATGACAACCTTTTGTCGAATGCGCAGACCTTGGCGGATCTGTGGCGCTTTACAGCTTTGGATGTGCTGCTGCACGCTTTGCCCATCTTCCACACACATGGCTTATTTGTTGCCTCAAACGTCAGTTTGCTGACCGGCGGGCAGATGATCTTCCTGCCGGGGTTTGATGCAGGCACTGTCTTGCGCCTGTTGCCACAAGCCACCGCCCTGATGGGCGTGCCGACATTCTACACGCGCCTGCTGGAGGATGCGCGTTTTGACCACGCGCTGACAGCGCATATGCGCCTGTTTGTTTCCGGCTCGGCCCCGCTTTTGGCCGATACCCACCGCCAGTTTTACACCCGCACCGGCCACCGCATCTTGGAACGCTATGGCATGACGGAAACCAATATGAACACCTCAAACCCCTACGAAGGCGAGCGCCGTGCGGGCACTGTGGGGTTCCCGCTGCCGGGGGTAGAGCTACGGATCATGGCTGAGGGGGCCGAGGTGCCGCAGGGCGGTGTGGGTGGAATTGAAGTGCGCGGCCCGAACGTCTTTGCGGGCTATTGGCAGATGCCCGAAAAAACCCGCGAAGAACTGCGGCCGGATGGCTGGTTTATCACCGGCGATCTGGGGCAGATCGACGCCGACGGCTATGTGCAGATCGTGGGGCGGGCTAAGGATCTGGTGATATCCGGCGGGTTCAACATTTACCCAATCGAGGTGGAGCTGGCGCTGGATGATCACCCCGATGTATTGGAAAGTGCTGTGATCGGCCTGCCGCATCCGGATTTTGGCGAGGCCGTCTTTGCGGTTCTGGTCGCCCAAAAGGGCAAAGCACTGGACCCTGACGCCGTTCTGGCCAGCCTGTCAAACCGTCTGGCGCGGTTCAAACAGCCCAAATCCGCCGTGGTTTTGGATGAATTGCCGCGCAACACTATGGGCAAGGTGCAAAAAGCTGCCCTGCGTGCCAGCTATGCCGCGTGGTTCCAGCCCAAAGCCTAGCAGCAGGGCCACCCACCCACCCCTTAGTATTTAGACCAAGATGAAAAGGTCAGGGGGAAGGGTCGGAGAGCTCACCTTCCAAAAAGCGTTCGAAAGCGTCAAGGTCGACAGGATCGAACACCCCAAACCCCTGCATCCAGACCGAAGCAGCGCGCAGCGCGTCAGGCTCTAGCTTGCACCACTTGACGCGGCCGCGCTTTTCTTGGGCGATAAGGCCTGCCTCTGCCAAGATTTGTAAGTGTTTGGAAATGCCCGCCAGTGACATGGCGAAGGGTTCGGCCACATCGGTGACGGCCATGTCATCTTCAAGCAACATCGCCAAGATCGCCCGGCGGGTCGGGTCGGCAAGGGCCGCAAAAACGAGGTCGAGAGTGTCTGTCATGCCTGCAGTATTGGGGGCTATGCAGGTAAGGTCAACCGGATGGTTGAATATGAAATGGGGTGGAAGTGGGCGGTGGCGCGGGGGAAAACCTAGGACGTGCGGGTAATAATTTACATACATATCATTAACTTAACTATAATTTATCCCCGCTTGACTCGCAGCGTGCCTCTGCGTAGGTATCGCTCAACTGTGAAGAGGGCGTTATGGAGAATGATCCCAACCCCGATCGGCTGCGCGCGCTCGAAGACCGCATCGCAAAGCTGAAGGGCAAAGGTCCGATCAAACGTGCTGACACAGGCGTGGTTTTCTCGCAAGGCGAGGTGGCCTGGAGAATGGTAGTCGAGCTGGCGACGGGCATGGTCCTGGGGCTGGCGATTGGCTTTGGGTTAGATGTTCTGTTCGGAACGCGCCCCCTTTTTCTGGTGATCTTCTCTTTGCTTGGCTTTGGGGCTGGCATTCGGGTGATGCTGGGCACGGCAAGGCAAATGGCAAAAGACGCGGAGAGATCCGCGCATGACGAAAGGGATTGAACGTGGCAGAAGAAGCAGGCGGCCTTGTCATCGACCCGATGCACCAGTTTCAGATCCATCCCCTGTTCGGAGAAGGTCCTCTGACATGGTACACGCCGACGAACCAGACCTTGTGGCTGGGCATCACTGTCGTGGTGATCAGCTTGCTGATGCTGATCGGATCAGCCCCGCGCAAGGTTATTCCCGGCCGCACGCAATCGATCGCGGAACTGCTGTACACCTTCATTCACGACATGGTTGAAGAAGTGACGGGCCACGAGGGCGCGAAGTTCTTCCCCTACCTGATGGTTTTGTTCACGTTCATCGTAACGTCGAACCTGCTGGGGCTGCTGCCCGGATCTTTCGCGCCGACATCGCATATCGCTGTGACGGCGGTTTTGGCGATGATGGTGTTCCTCACCGTGACTTTGGTTGGGTTCTACAAAAAGGGCATCGGCTTTCTTGGTATGTTCTGGGTGTCTTCGGCGCCGTTGGTGCTGCGCCCGATCTTGGCCTTGATCGAGTTGATTTCATACTTCGTTCGTCCCCTGTCCCATTCCATTCGTTTGGGTGGCAATATCATGGCGGGTCACGCTGTGATTAAGGTGTTCGCAGGCTTTGCGGGCGTGATGGGGATTGCCTCTGTTGTTCCGATTGCGGCAATTGCTGCAATCTACGGTCTAGAACTTCTGGTCGCGATTGTGCAGGCCTACGTCTTCACAATCTTGACTTGCGTCTATCTGCGCGACGCCGTTGGCGAAGCGCATCATTAATAACCCTATAACCTGAACTCTGAAGGAGCTTTCCAATGACTGGCGATCTCATCCAATTCGCACTGATGGGCAAATACATCGGTGCTGGTCTGGCAACCATAGGCCTTGGCGGCGCTGGCATCGGCGTGGGCACGATTGCGGGCAACTTCCTGTCCGGCGCCCTGCGCAATCCCTCGGCCGCTCCGGGCCAGATGGCCAACCTCTTCGTCGGCATCGCGTTTGCCGAAGCTTTGGGGATCTTTTCGTTCCTCATCGCTTTGCTGCTGATGTTTGCCGTGTGATCCTTGCCGGATCTGATCATCGGCCGGACGGGGTTCGCCCTGTCCGGCCGGGTTCCATCCACGCCCGATAGACTGTAGGGGTCCGCCATGTTGACAACGGAAACCGTGGCCGGTGCTGCGGGTGAGGCTTCTCAAAAGGGAATGCCGCAACTGAATTTCGCCACTTGGCCGAACCAGGTCTTTTGGCTTTTGGTGGCTTTGGTCATCATCTACATCGTGATGACCAAAATCGCGATGCCGCGCATTGCAGCGGTTTTGGCCGAACGTAAGGGCAAGATCGGTGGCGATCTGGCCGCAGCGGAAGAACTGAAATCTAAAGCCAAGGCAGCCGAGAAGGCCTATAACCTTGCGCTGGAGCAGGCGCGTGCCGAGGCTGCAAAAATCATCGTTGCCACCAAGGCCGAGATCCAAAAGGATCTGAACGCCGCGATGGCAGATGCTGATGCGCAGATTTTGGCCAAGGCTGCCGAAAGTGAAAAGCGTATCGCAGAAATTCGCGCTGGCGCGGTGCAAGCCGTGGCAGAAGTGGCGCGCGATACGGCGGGGGCTTTGGTGACTGCCCTTGGTGGCACTGCGGATGACGCAGCGATTGCGGCAGCGGTTGCTGTCCGGCTGAAAGGGTAAGATCATGAAAAAACTTCTGACCTCAGCCAGCTTGATCCTTGCCGCCGCCCCAGCCTTTGCCGCCGAGGAAGGCCCGTTCTTCTCGCTGCGCAATGCCGAATTTGTGGTGGGCGTCGCGTTTGTCGCCTTCATTGGGCTGTTGGTCTATATGGGTATCCCCAAAAAGGTCGGCGGCATGCTGGACGCCCGCGCTGCGGGCATCAAGACCGATCTGGACGAGGCGCGCCAGTTGCGCGACGAGGCCCGCGCTTTGCTGGAAACTTATGAAGCCAAGCAACGCGAAGTGGCAGAGCAATCCGCCCGCATCGTCGCCACTGCCAAGCAAGAGGCTGAGGCGGCTGCCGCCCAAGCCAAGGTGGATCTGAAAGCCTCTATCGCGCGCCGGATGACGGCTGCGGCAGAGCAGATTGAATCCTCGGTCAAGGCAGCGGAGCGGGCTGTGCGGGATCAGGCGATTTCTGTATCCGTGGCCGTTGCTGCTGATGTGTTGAAGCGCCAGATGACGGCGGCACAGGCAAACGCAGCGATTGATGTGTCAATTGAGCAGGTTGCAGCCAAGCTGCACTAAGCCCACCAATTTATGAAAAGGGCCCAGAGGAAACTCTGGGCCCTTTTGCTTTGCCAAAAGGCCCGCAATCAATTCGTCGGGCGAACCAGTATCTCCACACGGCGGTTGTTGGCACGGCCAGCATCCGTTGCGTTCGTATCCACCGGTTGCGACATGCCCAGCCCATAGGCCGAGACGCGGCCCGCAGGAACACCCGACCCGATCAAGATATTGGCCACCGAATAGGCGCGGCGCTGCGACAGATCCATGTTCATCGCCTCGGACCCTACGCTGTCGGTGTGGCCCACAACTTCGATCGTGCTTTTGGGATAGGTGATAAGATTGGCCGCGATCGAGCTGATCTCGCCCTGCAACGCGGGCTGCAACGTGGCGCTGCCGGTGGCGAACAAGACGTCATCAGGCAGGTTGACCAAAAGGTAGCTGCCCATATTGGTGACAGTGACATTGGGATTTCCCAAGCGCTGGCGCATATCAGCAGCCTGCGCATCAAGATTTGCCCCGATGCCGCCCCCGACCAAACCGCCGATCAAAGCGCCACGCAGGGCGCCTTCGGCTTGGTCGTCTTTCGCAAAAAGGCCGCCAATCAGCGCACCGGCAATGGCCCCGGTCGCAGCGCCGTTCTTGGTGCGGTAATTCGGATCTTGAATGCTGGAGGTGGTGCTTTGGCACGCTGCAAGCCCAAGGCTTGCCACCAATGCCAAAGAAAGGGGAAGGTTGTTTTTCATTGTTCTGCTGCCTCGTCTAAACAGGCCGACGTTCCGACCCTATGTGCATCATAACACTGTTGGTGGTTTTGTCCCAGATGCTAGCCGGGCTGCGCGGCGTTTTGCGCATCACATGCGTGTCAAGAACCAGCTTCGGCCCGTGCCGATTCCCAAGCAAGAATTGCCCTCTTCACCCCAAGGCCCCAGTGATAGCCCCCCAAGCCCCCTGATTTACGCAAAGCGCGGTGGCAGGGGATCAGCAGGCTGATGGGATTGCGCCCCACCGCCGTGCCCACGGCACGCACGGCCTTGGGGTGGCCGATGGCTGCGGCGATTTCTCCGTAGGTGGTGACATGGCCTGAAGGGATGCGCAGCAACGCCTCCCACACTTTTATCTGAAACGGCGCGCCGATCAGCGTAAGGGGTGCGCTTTGCCCACCCATGGCCGCCTCTACCCATGGCCGCAGGCGCGCCTCATCATGTGCGAACTGGGCCAAGGGCCAACGGCGATGCAAATCCTCATAGGCGGCTGCTTCGCCCATATCGGCGGCAAAGCCCATGCCGCAGATGCCCCGATCGGTGCCCATCACCACGGCGGGGCCAAAGTTTGTATCAAACCAGCCCCAAAATACCGTCAAGCCCGCGCCGCCACGGGCATAGTCGCCGGGGCTCATCGCCTCCCATGTCAGGAACAGGTCGTGCAGGCGTGAGGGGCCTGATAGGCCGCTGGCAAGGGCAGTATCCAGCACCGTGAAGCGGTCAGCCAACAGGCTGCGGGCGTGATCCAACGTCAGGTATTGCTGATAGCGCTTTGGCGACACGCCGACCCATGCCGAAAACACCCGCTGAAAATGCGCCGCACTCATCCCCATGCGGTCAGCCAAAACCTCTAGCGTCAGGGTGGGGCCTGCGGCGTCAATCTCGCGCAGGGCGCGTTCGATCACGCTGTAGTGGTAGGTCTTATCCATCAGATCTCCTTTCGCTGTCACTTTAAGCACCAAGCCCCGCCAAAAACACCCGAAACCTGCGCAAATGCTTGCCCAAAGCGCCCCAAAAGGGCATATCGCGGACATGACCGCGCAATTGCCCTATGCCACGCTGCAAAAGATCTTCCAAACCTTTCAGGCCGCGTCCCCGAAGCCTGAAGGAGAGTTGCACCATACCAACGCCTACACTCTTCTGGTAGCCGTGGCGCTATCGGCGCAGGCCACCGATGTGGGGGTGAACAAAGCCACCAAGGTTTTGTTTGCGCTGGCCGATACACCGCAAAAGATGCTGGCCTTGGGCGAGGCGGCGGTGATGGACCATATCAAAACCATCGGCTTGTTTCGCAACAAGGCCAAGAACGTGATCCGCCTGTCGCAGAAGCTTATTGATGAGTATGGCGGCCAAGTGCCGTCATCCCGCGCCGCGCTGCAAAGCCTGCCGGGGGTGGGGCGCAAGACGGCGAATGTGGTGTTAAACATGTGGTTCCACCATCCGGCCCAAGCGGTGGATACCCACCTGTTTCGCGTGGGCAACCGCACGGGCATAGCGCCGGGCAAAGACGAATTGGCGGTAGAGCGCGCCATTGAAGACCATGTGCCGGTGGAATATCAAGCCCATGCCCACCACTGGCTTATCTTGCATGGCCGCTATATCTGCACGGCGCGCAGCCCCAAATGCAGTTTGTGCCCAATTAACGCCTTTTGCCTGTTCAAGGAAAAAACATGAAGAAATATCAGGTTGTCGGCATCGGCAACGCGATTGTTGATGTGATCTCGGTCGCCGAGGACAGCGTTCTTGCCACGATGGGCATCGAAAAGGGCATCATGCAACTGGTCGAAAAAGACCGGGGAGAAATGCTTTATGCCGCCATGCACAACCGCGTGCAGGCAGCGGGCGGGTCGGTGGCCAATACGCTTGCGGGCTTGGGCAATTTGGGGCTGACGACGGCTTTTATCGGGCGGGTGCATGACGATGCACTGGGGCGCTTTTACGCCGAGCAGATGGCGCAGGGCGGTACAGATTTTGTGAACCCGCCGGTGGTGGGGGGCGAATTGCCCACCTCGCGGTCGATGATTTTCGTGGCGCCTGATGGCGAGCGGTCGATGAACACCTATCTGGGCATCTCGTCCGAACTGGGGCCAGAGGATGTGTCAGACGCTGTGGCGGGCCAAGCCAGCCTGCTGTTCTTGGAAGGTTATCTTTACGACAAGCCCAAAGGCAAACTGGCCTTTGAACGCGCGGCCAAACTGTGCCAGCAGGCTGGTGGCAGGGCGGGGATTGCTTTGTCAGACCCTTTCTGTGTTGACCGGCACCGCGATGATTTTCGCCGCTTGGTCAAGGATCTGGATTACGTGATCGGGAACGAGCATGAATGGTCCTCGCTTTACCAAACCGATCTGTCCAGCGCATTAGAACAAGCGTCACGCGATGCAGGGATGGTGGCTTGTACGCGTTCGGGTGAAGAGGTGATCTTGCTGCGCGGCGAAGAAAGGGCAGTGGTTCCGGTGAACCGCATTGTTCCCGTGGATGCCACGGGGGCGGGTGATCTGTTTGCGTCGGGGTTCTTGTATGGCATCGCCACCGGCCAATCCTTGGTCATCTGTGGCCGCATGGGCTGTGTTGCGGCGGCCGAGGTGATCTCGCACTACGGTGCGCGGCCTGAAGCCGATCTTAAGGCCCTTTTCCGCCAAGAAGCCCTGCTTTGACCCCTGAACACGGAGCGCATCATGCACATCTATGACCCCCAGAATATCTTCGCCCGCATCCTGCGCGGTGAAATTCCCAACAAGACCGTGCTGGAAACCCCCCATACGCTGGCTTTTCACGACATTCATCCCCAAGCGCCGATCCATGTGCTGGTGATCCCCAAGGGCGCTTACGTCACCTTTGACCACTTCGCCGCCGAGGCCAGCGCCGAGGAGTTGACCGATTTTCACCGCACCGCCGCCAAGGTTTGCGCCATGCTGGACATTGCCCCCGGTCAGGGCTACCGTGCAATTACAAACGCTGGTGCCCACGGAATGCAAGAAGTACCGCATTACCACATGCATATTCTGGCTGGACGGACACTAGGCCATATGATCGCGCGCAGCTAATTGCTTTGAAGGCGCTGTTAAAGCCCCCACAGCAAGCTTGGGACCTGACTCTAAAGTTTCTACCTTGGGGCGTTTAAGTGATTTCCAATGCTGATCCTCTTTTATTGACTGTCCGTCTCTTGAATCGTCCAAAAAATGTGAATTTATTGTTCGAAAAATGATAAGGCTTTAAGCTGCTCATCTGACTATATTTTCTATTTTGGAATCGTCTAAACCTCTGCACTTGTTCACTTTTACTTTCGAAAATCCAGTGCAATTTACTTTAAACTTTGCAACACAGCGCAAGATACATCCGAGTGGAACCCCGACAGGTTAAAGACCTGCACAGGCAGACCGGTATCAACGCATATTTCTGGAGAACGGCCTTGATGATCTGCATCCAACCGTCTTGCGCCCATCTACCCAAGGCGGACACAACCAAGCGATTTGGGTGGGACAATTGATCCCCCCCATCGCAGATTCGATGCGTCACAAAAAGGACAATACGATCCTGGCAATTATGGATGCGGCCAGCGAGTTATTGAACGAAAAGATGGGCAGCGCGCCCCATGCTCGTGAAATTGCCGCGAAATCAGGCTTTTCAGTTGGCACGATCTACAATTACTTCACCTCGGTTGGGGATGTCGTCTCTAACCTGGTGCTTAAGCGTCAGATGGACAATACAAAGAAGATTGAGACGATTATCCTAGACCATCCATCTGATCAGTCGGCCGAAGCGCTGTGCGTGAAGATCGTTGACGAGTTGTTTTCCCCCTACCGCGCCATCAATCCTATTGTTTTGCGCTTTTCCTATAATCTGGCGGTTTCGCAATCGGCCAAGCCTGACCAGCACGAACGCGTGGTGGATCGATTGGTTCAACCCCTGCAAGCCGCCGCCGCGCGTGACAAGACCGGCACAATCCGCAGTTTTGATGATCAGGAACTGACCCTTTACCTGCGTGGCATCGTTTATCTGTGTCGCCATCCACTGCTAGAGGGTAATGCAATTTATGGCACGCCCGAACACCAACGCATCGTTTTGAACGTTATGGTGCGGATGATGTCGCAAGCTGCAGCTTAGGGCGCGGACGTTCGTTAAAAACGCCCGCGCCGCGCTGGCCTTAAGCGCTGCGGGTTTTCCACAGGCTTACCGCCACGCCCGTGATCAGGATGGCAGCCGTGACCCCCAAAGACAGGCTGGCGGGGAATTTTTCCCAATCCAAAGCGTCAGCGATGAACATCTTTGATCCGATAAAGATCAGCAGCGCTGACAAAGCGTATTTCAGATAGGCAAAGCGGTGCAAAATCGCTGCCAGCGCGAAGTACAAGGCGCGCAGGCCAAGAATTGCGAAGATGTTCGAGGTATAGACCAAGAACGGATCTGCCGTGATGGCAAAGACGGCCGGCACAGAATCTACCGCAAAGATCAGATCAGCGGTTTCCACCATGATCAGTGCCAAAAACAGCGGTGTGGCGTATAAAACGCCCTGACGCCGCACGAAAAACGCCTCACCCTCTAGTCCGTCGGTCAGGCGCAAACGGCGTTTCAGCCAACGTACCATTGCGTTATCCTGCAGCGCGTGATCGCCTGTCACCAGCAGCATTTTGATGCCCGTCAAGATCAGGAAGGCGGCAAAGACGTAAAGCACCCAGTGATACTGCGCGACCAAGGTGGCCCCGATTGCAATCATGATGCCGCGCAGCACGATCACGCCCAAGACACCCCAAAACAGCACCCGATGCTGCAGGGCCCGAGGGATGGCAAGGGATGAAAAGATCAGGGCAATCACAAAGACATTGTCTATCGACAGTGACTTTTCCACCACGAAAGCTGTCAGATAGCTAGAAGCTGCCCCCATCCCCATCTGCCAGCCCACAAAACCCGCAAAGCCCAGACCAAGCGCGATGTAAACCGCCGACAAGCGCAGGCTTTCGCCCACCTCGATCTCTTTGGCGCTGGTGTGAAACAGCCCCAGATCGGCGGCCAATAACGCCCCGACAATGCCCAGAAAGCTTAGCCACATCCAGACCGGTGTGCCCATAAAACTGTGTATTAGAAAATCCATCTCGACCTCTCTGTAAGGCTCGACATGGGGTAGCCCCACATCGAGCATGCTCGATGCGGTCCGACATCACGTTCCTTCACAAAACGTCAGAGGGGCCCGGTCCGCTTTGCCTATTTGGGAAGCCTTGGCCGATCTTCAACCCCCGCTGGCCAAAATTGCGGCCAGTCCTTCGCGGTAGGTGGGAAAATCAAGCTTAACCCCCAAAAC